>JAIQFU010000064.1 GCA_020073115.1 Terriglobia bacterium | reverse complement strand
GCGGCCGCGGGACCTTCCAGCCCCACCTCGGCGGTCTGCGCCGTTGCGTCCTCCAACTCCACCTGATCCGCGATGATATACCGGCGCAGGTGCTGCTGGACCTTTTCGCGCACTTCCGGTTCGGTATCGATGAGGAACCGGTCCTCGAAACAGAACAGCAGAAGGTCCGCGTGGATGCGGCCCTGGGGCGTCAGCAGGAACGCGTAGCAGCCCTGGCCCGGCGCCAGTTTCCTGATATCGTTGCTGGTCAGGTTGTGCAGAAAACGGGTCCGGTCGCGTCCCCGCGCTCCAATCCGGCCGCGCCCCGACAGATCCAGCCATGCAGCGCCCGCCCGGAGCGCTTCGTAACCATCGCCCATGGCTTTAGTTTAGTAGACGACCCGCAGGTAAGCGGAAATGGCGAGGATCACCGCGCCCGAAATCACCGTGCCCGTCAGCGTGCGGGTGCGCCGGGGGCTGTGCGCCCTCACCGTGACCAGCGCCGCCGCGAATACGTGCGCCACCAGCAACAGCTTGACCGCGAGCATGACGTTGTGGCTTAGGCTGTGCCCCGGACGCGCCAGAATGTTGAAAATCCCGGATAGGATGAGCCCCGCTATCGCAGCCAGCACGAACGGCCGGAACGCGCCCGCATCGCGTTCATTCAGAATTTCGCGCTCGCCGGCAGGGAGGGCATAGCTCGAAGGCATCAGGATCAGCCGCCAGTACACCGCGCCCCCGATGAGCACGACGGCCGACGAGATGTGCAGCCACCGCACGAACACTTGCAGCGCGTAAAGCATACCTGAGTATACAATCGGCGTATGATCCATGAGATCCTTCCCGTGGGGCCGCTCCAGTGCAACTGTTCGGTGTTCGGAGACGAGGAAACCCGGGAAGGGCTCGTAGTGGACCCCGGCGACGAAATCGGCCGCGTGCTTCAGATCGTCGCGAAACACGGGCTCACAGTGAAGGCCATCGTCGTCACCCACGCCCACATCGACCACATCGGCGGCGCGCAGAAACTCAAGCAGGCCACGGGTGCGCCGGTCTATATGAACGCCAATGACGCCCAACTGCAGAAAATGATGGACGTCCAGGCTTCATGGCTCGGGATGCGCGCTCCGGAGCCGGTTTCCATCGACGTTTCGGCGGAAGAGACCGCGTCCCTGGTGATCGGAGCCACGGAGTTCCAGGTCCTCCACACACCCGGACACACTCCCGGCAGCATCAGCCTGTGGATCCCCTCTGAGCGGAAAGTGGTGGCGGGCGACACGCTCTTTCGCGACAGCATCGGCCGGACCGACCTGCCCGGAGGCGATGGCCGCCAGATCCTCCGGTCCATCCACGACAAGCTGCTGCCCCTCCCCGGCGACACGGCCGTGATCCCCGGCCACGGCGAAACCACCACGATAGCCCGGGAAAAAGAGTACAACTACTTCCTGCAGGGGTTGTGACAAGCCGGCCCGCCGCGGGTGAGGCATGCCTCGCCCCCACAAATGCCGCGGTGTAGGGGCCGGGCACGCCCGGCCCGGCGGCGCCGGGGTCAGTGCAACTTTTCGCGCGTTGCTTCGTATTACTTCCATGGGCGCATTCACCCAAAATCTGCGTTTTTCCCTTCGCATGTTTGCGCGCAACCCCGGCTTCACCGGCGCTGCGGTAGCCTGCCTGGCCCTCGGAATCGGCGCCACAAGCGCCATCTTCAGCGTCGTCAACGCGGTGGTACTGAGGCCGCTTCCGTACGCCCACTCAGACCGGCTGGTCCGGGTATTCACCGAGTTCCCCAACTTCCCGAATGGCGGCCTGCGCCATTTCTGGGTCTCCCCGCCCGAGTACTTCGACCTGAAGCGCGACACGCATTCCTGGGACGCTTTGGGAGCCTGGGCGATCAACGGCGTGAACCTTGCGGGCGCGCACGATCCGGTGCGGGCAACGGCGGCGTTCGTGACGGGCGGAATGCTCTCCATGCTGGGCGCGGCGCCCTCCCTCGGGCGCCTCATCACGCCGGATGACGACCGGCCGAACGTACCCGAGACGGCGGTGATTTCATACGGCCTCTGGCAGCGCGCCTACGCCGCCGATCCCGGCGCCCTGGGCCGCGATATCCGCCTGAACGGCCGGCCCTGCGCCATCGTCGGCGTGATGCCCCCCGGCTTCCATTTTCCACCGGGCGAGACGGACGCTCCCGAACTGTGGGTCCCGATCCGGCTGGACCCGGCCAATGTGCGCCGCGGCAATCACTTCCTGTCGGTTCTCGGCCGCCTGCGCGGCGGGGTCACCCTTCAGCAGGCCGGGGGTGAGATGCTCCGGTATGCCCAACACTCCAGGGAGACCGTGGCGCGCCACCCCTTCGACCCGAAGAACCACCCGATCGTGCTCGCGGGATTTCAAGACGAGGTGGTGCGCGGCGTCCGTCCGGCCATGCTGGTGCTTCTCGGGGCCGTGGTGTTCGTGCTGCTCATTGCCTGTGTGAATGTGGCCAACCTGCTGCTGGCGCGGGCGGAGGCCCGCCGCCGCGAGATCGCCGTGCGCGCCGCCATTGGCGCCGGGATGGGCCGGCTGCTCCGCCAATTCGTGATGGAGGGCGTGCTGCTCTCGCTGGCCGGCGCCGCCAGCGGGCTGGCGTTGGCCTTCGGCGGGCTGCGGCTGCTGGCCGCGACCAACGCCGGCAACATCCCGCGCGCGGCGGAAATCGATATCGACTGGCGGGTCCTGGCGTTTGCCGTGGCGGTCTCGCTGCTCACCGGCCTGGTCTTCGGGCTCGCCCCCGCGCTCCACGCCAGAAGCGGCTCGTTAAACGAGGTTCTCAAGGGAGCCGCCGGCCGCGCCGCCGGTTCCGTGGCCGCCAACCGCTCGCGGGCGGCCCTGGTGGCCGGCGAGTTGGCGCTGGCTCTCGTCCTGCTCATCGGCGCAGGCCTGATGACCAAGGCCTTTTGGAAACTCCAGGCGGTGAACGCGGGTATCGACCCCACCGGCGTCGTCACGATGGAAGTTTCGCTGCCGCGGACGGCGTACTCCGACGCCGCGCGCGTCAACGCTTTCTGGCAGGCGCTCGAAACCCGCGTGAGCGCGCTTCCCGGCGTCGTTTCGGCGGCAGTCGCCACCGAATTGCCGCCTGTCCGCCCCATTGACGCCAACGACACCGGGATCGAAGGCTTCGTCCCCACCCCCGGCGGCCCCATCGAAAATGTCGACTACTGGAACTTCGTCGGCCCCGGCTACTTCGAGACCATGCGCATCCCCCTCGTGGACGGCCGTTACCTGAACGCCGGCGACGGTCCCGGCGCGCCGCCCGTGGTGGTCGTCAATCAGGCCATGGCCCGCACCTATTGGCCTCGCGAGAGCGCCATCGGTCGCCGCATCCTGCTGACGCACGACAGCCCCTGGCTCACGATTGTGGGCGTGGTCGCCGACGCCAAGAATGCCGGGCTCGACCGTCCCGCGGGGACGGAGCTCTACGCGCCCTACCGGCAAATCTCCGGCGCCCAGAGCATCAATACCGCAGCGCTCGTGATCCGCGCCAAAGGCGACCCCATGCGGATGGTGGGGCCGGTCCGCGCGCGGGTAAGGGCACTCGATGGCGCGCTGCCGGTATCGAAGGTGCGGACCATGGACGACATCCTGGATGCCGCGCGCTCGCGCCCGCGTTTCCTCACGCTCCTGCTGGCCCTGTTCTCCGCCCTCTCGCTTTCGCTGGCCGCCCTCGGCGTGTACGGCGTGATCTCGTACACCGTGGCGCAGCGCACCAGCGAAATCGGCATCCGCATGGCGCTCGGCGCGGACGGAGCGGATGTCGTCCGTCTGATCGGCGGCCGCGGCCTGCGCCTGGCGCTCGCCGGAGCGGTGGCCGGAGGCGTGGGAGCGCTGGCGCTGACGCGTTTCCTGAGCGGCTTGCTCTTCGGCGTGAGCGCGGTGGACGCCGGGACGTTTATCGCCATGGCCGCCGCCCTGATCGCCGTGACCCTGCTGGCCTGTTATATCCCCGCGCGGAGGGCCAGCAAGCTGGACCCGCTCGTGGCATTACGGTACGAGTAGCTCACAGGGGGCGTGGGTATTCCTGCCCGCCGCGTCACTCCGTCAGGAACACCACGCCGCGGGAAGGCAACTCCACCTTCGCCCCGGCCTTCAAATCCGCGTTCCGAAGCGTTCCGCTGTCCACCGGGTATCCCTCTTGATCCGCCGGCCGCTCCCCATCGAAGTAGCGGTACATCACCAACTGCTTCCGTCCGGCCGCCGGCGCCCGCACCAGCACACTCCGCGCCTCGCCGGAATCGTTCACGATCATCACCGTGAGCTGTCCCCCGGGGCGAGTGGCCGCCATGGCGCGCAATCCGGGCACATTCCCGCCGCCTTCCACCGCCACCATCCGCGACCCCTTCGGGAACAGCCGCGACATCAGCGACCACGTATAGAACCACGGCCGGATCGCCTCGTCTTTCGGATTTCCCATGGCGCTCCCCTGCGTATTCCAGAAACCCCAGATCTTGAGCGTGATGTCGTCGGGCGGATTCGGCCGATGCCGTCCGCTCACCGCGTGCATGGCGTCATCCAGGTCCCAGGCGATGGCGCCCATCCAGCCCGCCCGCGCCACTTGGGCGAAGTAGTCCGCCATGAGCACGCCGTATTCGAAGGTTTTCACGCGCGGCTGCTGGTCGCCATTCCTCTTGCCCTCGATCAACCCAGCTTCGCCCATGAACCGCGGTTTGGCGGCGGAGTTCGGGTCGTTGCGGCGCAGAACGGCGTTTTTCTCCCGCAGGAGGGATTCGATCTTCCCCTCCAGGATGTCGCTGTCCTTCGCGTACCAGTGCATTTCCCACGCGCCGAAATGGTCCGGGAATTCGAGCGAGCAGCGGTCGAGCCAGTCCCAGCTTCCGGAGTTGTCCGGGCCGGCGATGGGAAGCCCCTTCAAGCCGTGCGCATCGAACTGCGCGCGCAGGTTGCGGATGCCCGCGGCCCACGCGTCGTAATCGACTTTGCCGCCCGGCCACATCCACCCGCCGTTCGGTTCGTTCATGAGGTTGTAGTATTTGATGACCGTGTACTTTTTCGTGGTGGTCAGGTAATGGACGAAATCGGCGATGATGCGCGCCCAGCGCGGGTCCTGCGGGCCGGCGATGCCGCCCAGCCCGCGCGGCGGCGACCACTCGCCCAGCATGACATCGATCTTGCGCGCCTGCGCGTAATCCAGAATGGCGAAGAGCCACTGAAGCCGCTGTTCCGCCTGCCCTTCCTGCGCCCAAACGTAGCGCGGGTTGCCCGTTTCGTCGAAGCCCAGGCAGTAGTTGGCGCCGGTCATCACGCGCACGAAGGCGGGGCGCATGAAATCCATCCGCGCCACGGTGGTCTTCCAGGCTTCGGGCGAGGGCGGGTACTCATAGGGGTCCCACTGCACCCCCGCCCCGATGAAGGGGGCCACGACGACGGAATGCACATCGATGTTGAGGTTGACCGGCTCCGCCGCGAATACCGCGGCCGAGAGGAGCGTGAGGGCCGCAAAAGGAGCGAACCGCCGGATCGCATACGCCATGAGCGTAGTTTAGTACCGGGCGCCGCGTTTCGCGGAGCGGCGCTACCCGTCAAAAAAAACCCGCGCAACGTGGAGTGAGCCTCCGGCTTAGCCTCCGGCTTGCTATGCCGGCGCACGTGGGGTTTCCGGGCCAGGCAAAAGCGCCCCGCACGAAGAGGTCTACGCCCACCCGCACAGCCGTTCCACGTAAGCCGCCGAGCCGTCCCGCAGCCAGCCGTCCAGTTGCGCGGGCTCCTTCAGTTGCTGTCCGCGCATCCGCCCCACCAGCGCGAAACGGCAGTTCCATTCGGGCAGCGCGGTCATGTCGCCCCACAGTTTCTCGAATTGCGCCACGGGGAACACATCCTCCTGGCCCTTCCCCCAGCGCTTCTTGACGTCCTTCAAAGTGATGTAAGTGGGCATGCGGGCGGCCAATCCGCGGACGGCGCCCGCGACTTTCGCGGCATCGCCAAGATCCCCGCGGGAGAGCCCGAAGACGCGCAGCAACTGGTCGATATCGATCCAGTACGTGGCGCTGTTGTAGTAGGACAGCCGCGACTCGATCTCCTCATCGGGAAGCGCCATGCCTTCCACCAGCCGCGGCTTTCCATCCACCGAAGCCAGCCCCCCGCCCCGGTCCTCGATATGCCGCCGGATCACCTCCGCGGTCATGGCCGCGCCCTGCTCGATGTGGTACCCGAGCAGCGCGGGGTCGAGGTCCGCCCCCGTGGTATCGATGTTGTGGACCAGGAGATGTTTCAGCCGCGGGCGCTCCTCCAGAAGCCGCGCCAGCACGCCGTTGCGCAGCAGGTTCGGGATCTCGTACCAGTGGCCCACCGGATGAAGGCACTGCAGCGGCAGGTTGTCGGTGTAATTGGAGCCTTCCCCCGTCTGCTTCGCCCAGGCGATCAGGCTGGCGTGAAGGCTTTCGCGCACCTTTTGCGCCTGCTCGTCCAGGACCTGCTGCTGGGTCTCCTCCCAGGCGAAGCGCAGGTCGCGCTCCATGGGGATCATCCGCAGGCCGATGGCGCAGCCCGGCGAGAGCAGCAGAGACCCGGGGTAGCCGTAATTCTCCTCCGCCCGGAGGTACGCCTCGATGTTCTCGTGCGTGAGATAGCTGGTGGTAATGACATGCGGCGGCAGCGCTCCGTAGTCGCTGCCCACCCGCCGGCTTTTCGCCAGGTGCGCCTCGATGAAGCTGCGGCGGCTGCCGCCCAGGCGGCAGAACGGATTCAGGGCCTTGACCACGCCGGCGCCCTTGGTCCAGCGGCTGCCCACGCCGCCGGCCAGCGAGACCACGGCCACGGCCCCATCCGCCAGCGCGTCCTTGCCGAGTTCGCTATACCGGCGCGGCATTTCGCCGGTGGCGTCCACCAGCGCGCCAGGCTCCGGGTCTTCGATCGTGCTATTCGCCGGCAGGCGGTTTTGCGCCAGGCCGATCGAACCGGCCCGCAAATCGGCCTGGATATGCTCGTGGTGGACGGGGTCGAACCCGTGCCGTTCCAGCAGCCCTTCGAGACTCCGGCGGCCGTCGGCCTGGTCCGCCTGCGCGCGGGGCAGCATGTGGTCGAAGAGGCGTTCCACCATGCCGCCGAACTCCGGGGCGGTGCGGCACGCGCCGGTGAAGCGGCCCAACTCGGCCCGGCGTCCGGGCGAGAGCAAACGGGAATCGGCGCGCAGCAGCGGCGGCACGGCCAGGGTGTAGTATTCCGCCGGCATCAGGGCTGCGTCGCCGCTCAGCAGGCTTGCTTCCGTGCCGCGTTCGTTGATGGCGAAGTCGTACACCACGGGGTCCATGGCGAAGGGCACGGCGTGTTCCAGCCGTTGCTTCGTACGGCGCATGATTTCCGCCAGACGGTCCTGCGCTTCGGCTTTGCGCTCCGGAGCGAACAGGAATCCCATGCCGCCGCCCGACATGCCGCCCAGCATCCAGAAACCCCAGAAATCGCCGTCCATGGCGGCGCGCGCTTCCCCGATGAGCGCGTCGGTATACAGGTTCCCCGCCCAGGGAATGATGGTCTGGATGGGCCCGTCGAAGTTGCGCTGCGTGTTGCAGCCGATGCCGCGGATGTCTCCCTTTTTGAGCCGGCCCAGGAGTTCGTCGAGAATGAGGGTGGCTTCCTGCCGCGCGGCCCACTCGCTTTCCGAGCGCAGAAGGTACTTCTCCGTCACCATCTCCAGGATGGGGCCGACGTCCTGCGCCATGCCCCCATGCCCCAGGACGAGGCTCTGCTGCAACCGCTCGCGCGCGGCGGCGGGAATTTCGTCTTCCCCGAAGACCTGGTGGCGCGGGAGCAGGCGTCCGCGGCTGATGCCGAACTCCGGATCGTCCTCGCCCGCCAGCACGCCGGATATCAGCTTGATTCCCGGCCACACGCCGCCGGAATCCTGCCAGCCGCCGCCGGATCCTCCCAGCCACTCTCCCAGGATGGCGCGCGCCGCCACCAGCCGGCGGTCCTGCTCCTCCAGCCCGCCCGCCGCGCAATGAACCTGGTTCGTGGCCCGCATGCACGCCGCGATGAGACAGCCCAACAGGCTGGTGGATACCGCTAGGCGCGATCCCTTGGGGATGTCGTTCACCTTGCTGACGATTTCGACGCCGTGCCCGGATTTGCCCACCAGGCGGGCGAGCAGCTCGGAGATCGGCCGAGTCGAGCCTTCCATCCCGGCGGGCACGATGCCCGAGGCGATCACCGCCGCTTTGAGCAGGCCCAGGTAATCGCGCGCGAAATCGAAGACCTCCCCGACGGCCGTGATTTCCACGGCGGCTTTGAGATCGACGCTGACCAGCCGCAGGACGGGCTGATCGATCACGCGGAAGTAGGCTTCCACCGGCGGCCGAGGCTGTCCGTAACCGCGCACGCTGAGGTCGATGGAGACGTTCAGCACCCGCGCGCCTTCCGGAAAATCCATCCCCAGGAAGAAGATGTCGCTCCAGCCGCTGTGCGTGAGGTCCATGCGCACGGGCGTGGCCTCGCGCAGGATGGGGAACAGCGGGTCGGATTCGGGGCGCGCGAGCATCTCCGGACGGATCCGCAGAGGATAGTCGGCCGGGTCGCCCGTGCGGAACATCCACTGGTTGCCGCGCACCGAGCGCACGCTGCGCCGCACCTGGTCGGCCAGGGTTTGAAACGCCAGTGCGCGGTACGCCGCCGCCAGGGCGCTGGAGATGGCGGCGTCCGGCCCGGCGGCCGCCTGCGCCGCCAGGAAGATGTCGATGGCTTCGTGGAACCGCCGTTTCAGCAGACAGGTATACCCGCTGAAGGGAATCCGCCCGCCGGAGTTCGGCCGGCTCACGTTGGGGACGTGAAACCGATGGATCGCATACAGGAAGAACAGCGCCCGCACGCGCTCGTAGAGGTTGTCGCTGCTGCGCCGGAACCGCTCCAGCGCCTCGCATTCCGCCATCAGTTCCGCCAGGCTCGCCTTGCGGCAGAACGAATCCAGCGGGCGATGGCGCACGGCGGGGTCGCCCGAAGCGATCACCTCGACGAGCGCGCTCACAGCCCGCTCCCCGCGCCGGCGGCCGTGTCGCGCGTGGCGAGGAGTTCCACCAATTGCGCCAGCACCTCCGCCCGGTCGCGGCCGCTGAGAGCCAAAGCCATCTGGGCCATCAGCAATCCGTAGCGCGCGCCGATGTCGTAGCGCCGGTCCGGCTCCTCCACCGCCAGGTACTGCTCGCGGCGCGCGAGCTCGGCCAGGGCGGCGGAGAGCGACGGCCGGCTATCCGGCGCCGAAGACATTTGTTCCCCCAGCAGTCCCATCACCGTGGGAGTCAATACGTGGATTCCGAAGAAGCAGAGATAGTAACCGGCGCGCAACCCGGGGACGTTGAGGCGCTGCTCGGCTTCGGTGGGGGTCGGTTTCTCGAGGACGGTCTCTACACGGTACAGCCCCTGGCGGGCCGGCACGCGTCGCCCGCCGACGGCCCCGTAGCTCGGCAGGAAGCTTTCCCGCGTGAGTTGCACGGCGGAGACGGCGCACTCTTCTCTTTCGGCGATCTGCGCCACCCGCCGGGCGCATGTCTCGGCCGTGGAACTGACCCATAGATGATCGCCGACCAGGTGCAGGAAGGGCTCGTCGCCGGCGAATTCGCGGGCGCACCACACGGCGTTTCCATAGCCCAGCGGCCGCGGCTGCGGCGCGAAGCGGACGTGCCCGGCGTGGCGGCCGGCGGCTTGCGCGTAACGCGCCTCGTCGCCTGGCCAGACCACGACGCAGATCTCCTCCACATTGGCCAGCAGCGCCTGCTCGATGAGGATGCCGAGAACGGATTTCTCCTCGCCGTCCCGGTCCATCAGCGTCTGGAGCGGCAACGCGCGCTGCCGCTCCCCCGCCGCGGTGATGATCGCCTTCTTGATTTTCACGTAAACAGTGTAACCGGGGTGCGCAACTGTTTCGGAGCCGCGGCCGTCCGGGAGCGGTCGGCCAATCGTCCCTACACCTGCACCGTCACGGTCGCAATCGACATCGCCGGCAAATCCAGCTTCACGGTAGACCCCGATGCCTGCACCGGGTGCGCTTGCGGCGTGATGGCGTTCGGGCTCTCGAAGGTGTTGGCCGCGTTCAGGTCCTTGTGGCTCAGGATCCGCGCCGTGGCGCCCTGCGCGGTCTTCCCGTCGAGAATGCATTCGATCCGCATATCCGCGTTGTGCTTCGGGTTGACGAAGCTGACGACCAGTCCGGAACCGCTCTTGGAAGCCGACACGGACAGGTCCAGCGGACCGGGCGCTCCGCTGTCCACCTTCACCGCGGTCCTGGACCTGTGCGGCTTGAACATGGCGAACGCGTGGTAGGTGGTGGTCTTGACGCAATTCCGCCCCTGCGGCCCGTCGGTCAGCAGTACGGATTGCAGCACGTTGACGATCTGCGCGATGTTGCACATGTACAGCTTGTCCGCGTGGCGGTTGAAAATGCTGAGCCCCAGCCCCGCGGCCACGGCGCTGCGCATGGTGCTCTGCTGCCACAATTGCCCGTAGTTCTTCTGTTCTTCCGGCCGCATCCGGTCCCACACGCCCCACTCGTCCAGGAGCAGCGCTACCGGGGGCCGCGGCTGTCCGCCGGCGGGCGAGGGTCCTCTCTGCGGGTTATAGCTGTCGATCAGCGCGCGCTGGTTCACGATGGCCTGTTCGACGCGCTGGAAGATCGAAAGCTGGCGGTCCGATTCCTCCCGCGTGAACTCGGTGGGGAACATGTTGCCGCCCTCGTAATAATGCATCGCAAACGCGCCGGGGCGCCCGCCGGTCATGCGATCGAAGAAGCCGCGCGTCCACCGCTGGTCGTCGCCGCTGGGCCCGCAGGCGATTAGGAACGGACGGACGCCGCCAAACGTCTTCATATAGGTGGCGTAAGTGCGGTAGACGTCGGCGTAGTGGTCCGGCAGCATGTTGCCGCCGCAGCCCCAGGCTTCGTTGCCGACGCCCCAGTACCTTACCTTGAACGGATCGGGAGAGCCGTTGGCCGCGCGTTCTTCGGCCAGCGCAGAGCCGCTCGGGAAGTTGCAGTACTCGATCCAGTCCAGCGCCTCCTGCGGCGTCCCGCTGCCGACGTTCACCGAGAGGTACGGCTCCGCGCCGATCAGCCGGCACAACCCGATGAATTCGTGCAGCCCGAAGGTCTGGTCCTCGAGGGCGTTGGCCCAATTGGCGTTGACTCGCTTGGGACGCTTGTTCAGAGGGCCGATGCCGTCGCGCCAGTGGTAATTATCGGCGAAGCAGCCGCCCGGCCACCGCAGCACCGGGATCCCCAATTCGCGGAGCGCATCGACGGCCGCCTTCCGGTAGCCGTTCACGTTGGGGATGGGCGAATCCTTGCCGACCCACAGCCCTCCGTATACGCACGACCCGAGATGCTCGGCGAAGTGGCTGTGCAGTTCGGGCCGGACGGTTCCGATTTCCGCGTTGGTCCGCACGACGACGGTCTGCGCCGCCGGCGATTGGGAGAACACGCCCTCCGGCAGCAGGGCGGTAAAGGAGGCGGCAGCGGCGTTCCGGACGAACTGCCGGCGCGAAGATTGAGTTGGCACGAGCGCTATTGTATTACGGCGCTACCCCCCCGGCCGCCGAAGCAGTACCGCCGGTGGTCGCGTTTCGCCACCGGTGTTTTGGCCGGACGAACAGTACCGCCGGTGGCGGAAAGCGACCTCCGGCAGTACTTCCTTACGACAGCAGCAGTTCCAGGTCTTCCCTGCGCAGGTCGCGGATCAGGCTGTTGTCCTCGCCAATGATGGCCGCCGCCAAATCACGCTTGGTATTTTGCAATTCCAACACTTTTTCTTCGACCGTATCGCGCGCAATCAGGCGATAGGCGAAGACCTGCTTGGTCTGGCCGATCCGGTGCGCCCGGTCCACCGCCTGCGCCTCCGCCGCCGGATTCCACCACGGGTCCAGCAGAAACACGTACTCGGCCGCGGTGAGGTTCAGGCCCAAGCCGCCGGCTTTCAAGCTGATTAGAAACAGCGGGCAGCCGGCGTCGCGCTGGAAACGCTCCACGCGCCGCTGCCGGTCTTGCGTGGCGCCGTCCAGGTACTCGTAAACCACGCCTTCTTTCTCCAACCGGGCGCGCACCAGGGCGAGAAGGCTGGTGAATTGCGAGAATACCAGCGCCTTGTGGCCTTCGTCGAGGACTTCGCGCAATTGTTCCAGCAGCACGTCCAACTTCGCGCTGGGCTCGCCGGCGCGGCCCGCATCGATGAGGCCGGGGTGGCATGCCGCCTGGCGCAGCCGCAGGAGCGCCTCCAGCACCTGGATTTTCGATTTCGCCAACCCCTCCGTCTCGATACGGTTGAGGAGCGCGTTGCGGTAGTGCTGGCGCAGTTCGTTGTAGACCTTGCGCTGAGGCGGCTCCATCTCGCAGTAAATGGTCTGCTCGGTTTTCGCCGGAAGCTCCCGCGCCACCTGCTCTTTCGTGCGCCGCAAGATGAACGGGCGCACCGCGTGGGCCAGCAGCCTGCGCGTCTCCTCGTCCGGATTCCGCCCGTTGCCTCCGGCCAGCTTGAATACGCTGGCGGTCCCCAGCATGCCCGGGTTGAGGAATTCGAAGAGCGTCCACAACTCGCCGAGGTGGTTCTCAATGGGCGTACCGCTGAGCGCCAGGCGGTGTTTTCCCCGCAACAGGCGCACGGCTTTGGACGATTCGGCGCCCGCATTCTTGACCGCCTGGGCTTCGTCGAGCACGATGTAGTCGAACTCGATGTCCTTGAGCCGAGGGGCGTCCCGGCGCAGCGTGCCGTAGGTAGTGAGGGCCACGTCGCAGGCCGCGAGATCGGCTGCGGCGCGGGCCGCGCCGGTGTAGTCGAGGACGCGCAACTGCGGCGTGAAGCGGGCTGCCTCCTCCTTCCAGTTGAACACCAGCGACTTGGGAACCACCACCAGCGAAGGCGGGACCGGCTCGCCCGCCGCACGCGCCGCGCGCCGCGTTTCCAGCAGCGCCAGCACCTGCGCCGTTTTTCCCACGCCCATGTCATCCGCCAGGCAGCCGCCGAAAGAGAACCGGCTCAGGAAGCGCATCCAGCCCAGGCCCTCGCGCTGGTAATCGCGCAGTTGGCCCACAAAACCGGCGGGCTGGTCGGCGGCCTCCACGCCGTGAAACCGCCGCAATTCCTGGCGCACGCGGGCGAAGGTCTCGTCGCAGCGGGCCTCCGGCTGTGCGGCCAGCAGGGCGTCCAGGAGTCCAGCCTGGCTGGGCCGGAAGCGGATGTGATCGGTGTCCGCGGTTCCCATCCCCGCGAGCATCCCGAACCGGCGCAGGAATTCCTCCGGCAGCATTCCGTAGGAGCCGTCATCCAGCCGGACCATGTTGTCCCCGCGCTTCAGCGCTTCCAATAACGCCGGGAGCTTCGCCGTGGTCTCGCCATACTCCACCTCGCCGCGCAATTCGAACCAGTCGATTCCGCTCGCCACTCCCATGCGGAATGCGCCCGGACGCCGGAAGATTTTGCCTTCCGCTTCGATCTGCCAGCCCGCCTCCACCAACTTGCGGACGGCCGTGGGGAGTTTCGTGGACGCGATCTCCCAGCGGGGTTCGGTGTAGGACGGGGTCACGAACCTGGCGCCCGCCCCGCCCAGGAATTCGGAGGCCTTCGCCTCCGCCGTCCGGTCCCGGCGGAGGAACCGCCTCGCGGCGGCATCGTACAGCCCGCCCGCGCGGTCCATCGCGGACACAATCCGGCCTTCGTACTCGAACGACAACTCGGCCACGAGCCGCTTGGGCGCGAGGGGGGAGGCGGCGCGGATGCGCACGCACGGCCGCGGCGCCGGCGTGGCCTCTTCATACCGCAGTTCCTCGGGGACGTCCACGGGCGGGGCATCCGGCGCCTTGAGCAAGGCCTCCAGCAAAGCCTCGCCGTCGCCTGCCGGCGCCGAGATGGCTTCGTTTCCACGCAGGTAAGCGATCCATTCGAACGGCGCATCTTCCCCCAGCAGCCCTGCGCGGGAGCCGGCGAAGACCAGTCCGCCCGGCGTGATCAGCGCCGGCGCCGACGCATCCGTGCGCTCCTCACCGCGGCGCAAACTGCCGTGCACCCTCCAGCGGCCTTTCTCGTCGCGGCGCATCTCCAGGCCGAACCGCCACGGCGCGCCTTCCTCCCATGCCAGCGAGGTTAGTTCAGGCGACGTGATGCCGGGCTGGAGGAAGCATCCTCGCGAACGCCGGCGAGCGCCGCCAGGATTTCACGGTCCTCCGGCTCGGGGAGATGCGCAATCTGATGGCGCTGGATGCTGGCGGCGGAGTGCCGGGTCCAGGTTCCATCCAGTTTCCGGTCCCGCGAACAGATGGAAAGCAGGAGCGCGCCGGCGCTCCGGCTGCCGGCCGCGTCCACAATGTAGATAATTTCCCGCTTCGCAGGCCAGGGGGCCGGCAATGCCGCGCACCCGGCAGCGATCTGGTCCAGTTCTCTCCTCCACGCCGGCGGCTTCGGCGCAGGCGGCGGGGCAACGAAGCCCGTGGATTTCCGCTTCAGATGAGGCCAGTCTTCTTCGTCTTCGTCGTCGTCCGGATCGTAAACGCCGCTTTCCAAAAGCAGTTCTTCGGCCGGTCCCGCCTCGGAGAGGTAGCCCTGGGCATCCGCCGAGAGGATGGTGGCCCACAGATGCTTGCAGGGCCCCTCCGATTCGCAGTACGCGCAGTCGCACCACCCCACGAGATCGCCGCGATCCCAGTCGAGGGTGACGAGGTAGTTCTGGGAGCCGCGGACGCGGGCTTCCAGTTGCGAGTCGGACCCATACTGAATGCGAACGAGCCCCTCGCGATAATACTGATGACCGCGGCTTCGAGATCCGCTATCGAAATCGCCAGCCAGCCGGGATGCCAGACTGATCATGCGCGTGGCTTGCGTCCTGGGGGAGGGATAGAAAACATTTTATACGGATTCCGGGCCGCCGACAAATGCTTTTCTTAGCGGCGGCCGGTTTTCATGGGCGGCTATTTTGCCTTGGCCTATCCCGCCACCTTCTCGATGCAGTCCGTCCCGCAGACCTGCTCCACCAAAGCCTTGAATTCCTTATCCGGCCGCACTCTTGACGGGACGTCCAGCAGCACCGAAAAATCCCGCGCCATCTCCAGGCGCAGCCGCACCTGCGTGGCTCCGGGCTTGCGCCGGAAGATCTCTTCCAACGCTTCGGCGCGCCCCGCCGCGCTTTCCCCATTGCGCCCCAGCCACACGCGGATCGAGATCACCGAGGGCAGGTCCACGCGCGCATTGTCCATGGGGACGATCTCCTGCACCGAGATCTTCGTCGCGCCGCTGTCTTCCGGGAGCGCGAGACCGCGGATCAGCACCGCCTCGTCGTCCACCACCTGAGGCGCGAGGCGCTCGTAGCTGGAGGCGAACAGCAGGGCTTCCACCGAGCCGCTGCGGTCCTCGACGACCATCGACGCCCAGGGCTTGCCTTCCTTGTTGCGCTTCCGCGCAATATTGGTCAGGACGCCGCAGAGCGACACCTCGGCGCCTTTTTGAAGTCCTTCCAGTGTGCCGCTGTCGTGGGTGGCGAGTTCGGGGATCTTGTCGGCGTAGCGATCGAGCGGGTGACCGGTCACCCAGAACCCGAGCAACTCCTTCTCGCCGGCCAGTTTCTCCTTGTCCGTCCAATCGGGCACGTTGGGCAGCGCCGCCGAATGATGCTCTTCGGCCCCCATCATCTCGCCGAACAATCCCACCTGCCCGGATTCGCGGTCGCGCCACGCGCGCTGGCCGCCTTCCATGGCGCCCTCCACCACCGCCATCTTTTGCGACCGCGTTCCTTCCAGCGAGTCCATGGCGCCGGCGCGGACCAGGCTTTCGATCATGCGCCGGTTCACCGACCCCAGGTCCACCTTCTCGCAGAACTCGTAGAGGGAACGGAACCGGCCCACCTCCGCGCGCGCCCGGCCAATCGCCTCCACGGCCGACTGTCCCAGGTTTTTCACCGCTCCCAGACCGAAACGGATCGCGGGCCCGTCGGGGGTGAAGCTCCAATCGCTATGGTTCACGTCCGGCGGGAGCACCGTAATCTGCATGTCGCGGCACTCGTTGATGTACTTCACCACCTTGGCCGTGTTGCCGGTTTCCGACGTGAGCAGGGCGGCCATGAAGTCCACCGGGTAGTGCGCCTTGAGGTACGCCGTCACGTACGCCAGGTACGCGTAGGCCGCGGAGTGCGACTTGTTGAAGCCGTAGCCCGCGAACTGCTCCATCAGGTCGAAGATTTTCTCGATCTTCTTCTGCGGGAGACCGCGCTCCAGCGCGCCGGCTATGAAGCGCGCGCGCTGCTTGGTCATCTCCTCCAGCTTCTTCTTGCCCATGGCGCGGCGCAGCAGGTCGGCGTCGCCCAGCGAATAGCCCGCCAGCCGGTTCGAGATCTGCATCACCTGTTCCTGGTACACGATGACGCCGTAGGTCTCTTCCAGCAGTTCCTTCAGTTCAGGCAGATCGTACTGCACCGCGCGGCGGCCCCACTTCCGCTCGATGAAGTCGTCCACCATGCCGCCCTGGATCGGCCCCGGGCGGTACAGGGCGTTCAGCGCGGTAAGGTCTTCCAGCCGGCTGGGCTGATAGCGGCGGAGGATGTCGCGCATGCCGCCGGATTCGAACTGAAACACGCCGCTGGTGTAGCCCTTGCAGAAGATTTCGTAAGTCGGCTTGTCATTGAGCGGCAGATCTTCCGGGACGAGTTGAATGCCGTGCCGTTTCTTGATGAGGCGGAGGGCGTCTTCGATGAGCGTGAGAGTGGTGAGACCCAGGAAGTCCATCTTGAGAAGCTGGAGCTTCTCGAGGCCGCTCATATCGAACTGGGTGACAATTTCGTCGCGGTTGGTCTTGTACAGCGGGACCAGTTCCTTCAGCGGCTGCGGCGAGATCACGACGCCGGCGGCGTGCACCGAGCAGTTGCGGGCCAGCCCTTCCAAACGCAGGGCCACTTTCAGGACGTCGGCCACGCGCTCGTCCTTCTTGGCCAGTTCGTTGAAGCCGGGCTCCTGGTCGATGGCTTCCTGCAACGAGATGTTCAGGACGGCGGGCACCATCTTGGTCATGCGCTCCACGTCCTGGAACGGCATTTCCAGCACGCGGCCCACGTCCTTGATGGCGGCGCGGGCGCCCAGCGTGTTGAAGGTGATGATCTGCGCCACCTGCTCGCGGCCGTACTTTTCGGTGACGTACTGGATGACCTCGCCGCGGCGGTTCATGCAAAAATCGACGTCGATATCGGGGAAGCTGACGCGCTCCGGGTTGAGGAAGCGTTCGAACAACAGGCCGTACTGCAGCGGGTCGATATCGGTAATCGCCATGGCATAACCGACGAGGCTGCCGGCGGCCGACCCGCGCCCGGGGCCCACGGGAATGCCTTGTTGCTTCGCGTAGCGAATGAAGTCCCAGACGACCAGAAAATAGCCGGAGAACTTCATTTTCTGGATCACCTGGATCTCGCGGTCGAGGCGTTCGGCGTATTCCGCGAGGTCGTGCTTGAGACTGCCATTCGCGCGCATGCCTTCGAGGCGCGGGCGCCGCTTTTCGAAACCCATGCGGGCGACATACTCGAAATAGGTGTCGGTGGAGTGCCCTTCGGGGATTTCGAATTTCGGGAATGGCTCCTTTACCTTTTCGAGCTTGACGTGGCAGCGCTGCGCGATCTCCCAGGTGCGGTCGACCGCGTCCTCCAGTTCGCCGAACAGCTCCATCATCTCCGCGCGCGTCTTCAGGTAAAAATCCGGCGTGGCCCAGCGCATGCGGTTCGGGTCGTTCATCCCCTTGCCGGTTTGAATGCAGAGCAGGATCTCGTGCGCCCGGGCGTCCTCCTTGCGGAGGTAGTGCGAGTCGTTGGTTGCCACCAGCGGCAACCCCGTCTGATGGGACAACTGGTTCAGTTGCGGCGTGAGGCGGCGGTCCTGCTCCAGATGGTGGTCCTGCACCTCGAGGAAGAAGTTGTTCTTGCCGAAGATGTCGGCGTAGGTATGCGCCAGCCGGCGCGCGTCTTCGTGCTTCTCCGAGAGGATCGTTTCCGGAATGAGGCCGCGCAGGCAAGCGGACATGCCGATCAGTCCCTTCGAGTGCTCCGCGAGCAAGTCGAGGTCGATGCGCGGTTTGTAGTAAAACCCGTCGAGGTAGCCGGTCGAAACCAGCTTGATCAGGTTGCGGTATCCCTCCTGCGATTCGCACAGCAGGACGAGGTGGTTGTACCGGTCGGTGTCGGATCGGGACTTGTGCCCCTGCTGCGAAACGTACATCTCGCACCCGATCACCGGATGCACGCCGGCGGCGATGGCCGCGTTGTAGAACTTCACCGCCCCGAACAGGTTCCCGTGGTCGGTCATGGCCACCGCGGGCATGCCCTGCTCGACGGTCATCTTCATGAGCTGGTCGATATCGCAGGCGCCGTCGAGCAGCGAATAGTCGGTGTGGCAGTGAAGGTGGACAAAGGACATGGTTTGAACCGGCTCCTCACCCGCGCCCGGAGACACGCCGGCCGCGGCGGGGGAGGTATTGACTGTGTATCCCTATTTTAGCTCGCGTGGGGAGTCCCCGGCCTGCCTGCCAGGATTCCAGGATTCCGTTACCCGATCTCGCGCACAATCCGCATCAACTCTTCCATGGACGTGTGCGCCGCGGCGATGAGGGTGCCGTCGAAGATGTGGGTTTCCAGGCCGACCCTGCCCTTGTAGCCGTCGCGATCGAGCGCCGTCAGAATCGCCTTCCAGTCCTCTTTCTCGGGGCTGTTCGGCATCACTCCCTTGCCCTTCACCTGGACGTTCAAAAGGCGCTTCTTAGGGAGCAGCGCGTAGCCGTCGGGAAAGGAGGTTTCCTTGCCGTACGCGTTGTGCGGGTCCCAGTTCATCCCGATCCACTTGGAGGGGATGAGCCCCGTGATCCGGGCCAATTCGGCGGACGTCGCGATGTTCTGCGACATCTCGTTCTCGATCAGCAGATAGACTTTCGCTTTTTCCGCGGCCGTAGCCATTTCGCCGAGGATCTCGGCCACTTTTGGAAGAACGGTCTGCGGCTCCTGCACGCGCGTTCCGGTGAAGATGCGGACCTTGTCGCAGCCCATCAACTGCGCGCAGCGGATGGCGTTCTGCAAGTCTTCCATGCGGCGGTCGAAGCGAGCCTTTTCACCGGCCAGCCGTTTTTCGCGCGCCGCCGGTTCTTCCGGACGCCGGCGCGGCGCATCCATCCCGGGCCAGGTGAACTTCATCAGGCTGGTGTTGACGAACGAGACCTTCAGGCCTTCCCGCGCGAAGAGGATCGCATCCGCCTTGATTTCGGGCTCGGTGAGGGTGAAGTACTCTTTTCGGCTGTTGGGCAGGCGACGGTCGCGGATCTCCACGTACTGAAGCCCGTACTGGTGCGCGAACGCGATGGACTCGTCGGTGGTGTTCCCGATCTCGTCGGTGATGGCGCTGATGCGCGATTTATCCCACCGGGCGCGCGCCCGCAGGGAGAAAGCGGCCGCCGCCGCGGTCGCCAGAAGTTTTCGCCTGGTCATATATGGCGTATTGTACCCAGGCGCGTGGTAGGGACGGGCGGATTCGAACCGCCGACCTGTCGCTTAGGAGGCGACCGCTCTATCCATCTGAGCTACGTCCCCGCTGTGTCTTCCCATTGTAGCGTTGCAGTCCCTTGCGGCCAATGTCGGCGCGGTAGTGCATCCCCTCGAAACGGATCTCGCGCACGGCCGCGTACGCGCGATCGATCGCCGTCGTCAGGTCGGCGCCGTCCGCGGTGACGCCCAGCACGCGTCCCCCGGCGGTCTCCAGGCCGTTCGAACCCAGGCGCGTCCCCGCGTGGAACACCGTCGCGCCAAGCGCCTCGGCGCATTCGATGCCGTGGATGGGCCGGCCCGTGGGATACGCACCGGGGTACCCCTCCGACGCCAGAACCACGCAGACACTGGGGCCAGGGCGCCATTCGAGCCGCGCGGAGCCGAGCCTGCCTTCCGCCGCCGCCAGCAGCGCGGGCGCGAAGTCCGACGCCATCCTGTGCATCAGCGGCTGTGTCTCGGGGTCTCCCATCCGGACGTTGAACTCGAGCACCTTCGGGCCGGCGTCTGTCATCATCAGGCCGGCGTAGAGGAACCCGGTGAAGCGGGTGGCCTCCACTGTCGGATAGATCACGCGGTTCAGGATCTCTTTCGTCTGCGGCTCGCTGAGGATCGCGGCGTCGCAGTACGCGCCCATCCCGCCCGTATTCGGGCCGGCGTCGCCGTCGAACACGGCCTTATGATCCTGGGTCGGGGCCAGCGGCAGCACGTCGCGCCCGTCGCACAGGGCGATGAAGCTCACCTCTTCCCCCCGCAGGAACTCCTCCACCACAAGCCTTCCCTTGAGATTGGCCAAGGCCGCTTCGGCCTCGGACCGGTCGCGCGCCACGACCACGCCTTTCCCCGCCGCCAAGCCATCGGCCTTGAGCACCACGGGAAACCCGAAGCGGTCCAGGGCGCGGCGGGCATCCAGGTCGTTTTCGGCGATCACGTATTGGGCGGTGGGTATTGCCATTTGCGCTAAAAAGTTCTTTGCAAATACTTTGCTGCCTTCCAGCCGTGCGGCCGTGCGGTCCGGTCCCACCACCGCCCGGCCCGCCGCCCGGAACGCGTCCACGACCCCGGCCACCAACGGAGCCTCCGGCCCCACCACCGTGAGATCGGCGTCCAGTTTCTCGGCGATGGCAAGGAAACCCTCCGGCGACGCATCCGGAACCGGAACGCAGGCGCCGACGCGTGCAATGCCCGGGTTGCCGGGCGCCCCGAAGACGGCGGCTCCCGGCGACTGCGCGAGTTTCCACGCCAGGGCGTGCTCGCGCCCGCCGCCTCCAAGGATCAGAATCTTCATTTGGCTACAATAATATCAATGCACGAGAGGTATGACGTGGTGGTGATCGGCGCCGGTCACGCCGGGTGCGAAGCCGCCCGCTCCGCAGCACGGATGGGGAGCCGCACCGCCATCGTGACAATGAACCTAGACCTCATCGCCCAGATGTCCTGCAACCCCGCAATCGGGGGAATCGCGAAAGGGCACCTGGTCCGGGAAATCGACGCGCTGGGCGGCGTCATGGGGGAGGTAGCGGACGCAGTCGGCATCCAATTCCGGCTTCTGAACACGAGCCGCGGCCCGGCGGTCTGGTCTCCTCGCGCGCAAATGGACAAGAAGCAGTACCGGGTGCGGATGCGGGAGGTACTGGAGCGCGAACCGGACCTGCGGATCAAGCAGGCGGAGGTGGCGGCGCTGATCCTCTCGGACCGGCGGGTGACCGGCGTGCAACTGCGCGACGGGCGGGTGGTCGAAGCCGGCGCGGTGATCATCACGACCGGGACCTTTCTCAATGGCTTGGCCCATGTCGGGGAGATGCAGTATAGCTGCGGGCGGAGCGGCGAAGCCCCCTCGCAATTGCTGGGAGATCAACTCCGCAGCCTGGGCCTGAACTGGACCCGGCTCAAGACCGGCACGCCCCCCCGTCTGGATGGCCGGACGATCGAATGGGGCCGCTTCGAGCCGCAGCCCGGGGATCCCGTGCCGACCCCCTTCTCGTTCATGACCGAGCGGATCGAAAGGCCACAGGTGGTCTGCCACATCGGCTACACCACG
>JAIQFU010000590.1 GCA_020073115.1 Terriglobia bacterium | reverse complement strand
GTGGTCCGCGCCCCAGCGCAGGTGGCGAGTCGGCACAGGCTGCAAAGCGGGGACTGGCTCGAATTTCGCCGTCTTTGCGAAACTTCGTGCCTGTACCCGGTTTGCCCTTTCACGGATCCTACTGCGTGTGATCCGCGCCCCAGCGCAGGTGGCGAGTCGGCTCAGGCTGCAAAGCGGGGACTGGCTCGAATTTCGCCGTCTTTGCGAAACTCGTGCCTGTACCCGGTTTGCCCTTTCACGGATCCTACTGCGTGATTCGCGCCCCCGCGCAGGACCGCCCCACTCTCCATCCCTTATAATGAGTGTTTTCAACCCCTGCGCAATCTCATTCTCAAGGAGTTTTCATGGCTGCGAAGCGTATCGGCATTCTCACGGGCGGCGGCGACGTGCCGGGACTGAATTCCGTGATCAAAACGGTGGTTTACCGTGGAAGCGAAATCGGCTGCGAAATGATCGGCATCCGCCGCGGGTGGGAGGGCTTGACGCACGTCAACCTGTCGGATCCCGCCAGCCGCTCCCGCTATATCCTGCCCCTCAACCGCGAAAACACCCGGAGCATCGACCGCACCGGCGGTACGTACCTGCACAGTTCCCGGACCAATCCGTCGAAGATGAAAAAACTGCCGCCGGTGCTCGAAGGCCAGGACTTCCCCACCAGGCAGACCACCAGGAAGGGCGTCGCTGCGACCACCTTCGACGTGACCAAGGCAGTGCGGAAGAACATCGACACGCTGGGGCTCGATTACCTCATCGCCATCGGCGGCGACGACACGCTCAGCTACGCGGCCGAACTCGACCGCCAGGGGATGAACGTCATCGCCGTCCCCAAGACCATGGACAACGACGTGCGCAACACCGAGTACTGCATCGGCTTTTCCACGGCCATCACACGCGCCATGGACGGCATCGAGCGCCAGCGCACCACCGTCGGATCGCACGAGCGCATCGGTCTCTTCCGCGTGTTCGGACGCGACGCCGGCTACACCGCGCTCTACACCGCCTACGTCACCTCCATCCGCTGCTGCATCCCCGAATACAAGGTCGATTTGAAAAAGCTGATCGAGCTGCTCATCAAGGACAAGCGCCACAATCCCAGCAACTACGCGCTGGCGATCCTCTCTGAGGGCGCGGAGTGGGAAGGCTACCAGGTGAAGGAGTACGGTGAGCCGGACGCCTTCGGACACCGCAAGAAAATGAGCGTGGCGGAGGACCTGAGCAATGAAATCAAGGCCTCCACCGGCGAGGAGACCATCGTCAGCGACCTGACCTACGACCTGCGCTCCGGCAGCCCCGACTTCGTCGACCGCATGGTGGCCGCCACCTTCGCCGGCATGGCCATGGACGCCATCAACGAGGGTAAACACGGCTTCATGACCGCCATCAACAACGGCTGCTACACCCTGGAGCAGATCCCCGATCCCAAGCTCGGGCCGCGTCGTGTGGACATCGCCAGCCAGTACAACACCGACCGCTACCGCCCGACGTACGACAACAAGCTGGGGCTGCCCGTGTTCCTTACGCGGGCGTAGCGCTTTGAACTGGAAGCGCATTCTGCGGTGGGGTGGGCTTCCCGGCCTGCCCGGCCCCACCCTCACCCCCGGCTTGCGCGCGCGCATCCGGGCTTCCTTCGACGATGCCGCGCGCGACGAGGAGAATTTCCCGTCCACCATCGACTCCCGGATCTGGCACGTCAGGATCGTCCGCGAACACCTGGGCGACCTGCGCGGGAAACGCGTGCTCGACGTCGGCTGCGGCAAGGGCCGGTTCGCGCGCGTATTCAAGGAGCAGGAGCCCGAAGCCGAGATCTGGGGCCTCGACATATCCCACGCCATGCTCCGCTTCGTTCCCCATGGCGTCCACCCTTGCGCCGGCTCCATGACCGAGTTGCCCTTCGCGGATGCTTCTTTCGATGGCGCCTACGCCACCGAATCGCTGGAACACGCCGTCGAGATCGGCAAGGCCGTGTCCGAGATCTGCCGTGTGGTGAGGCCCGGCGGCCGGATTGCCATCATCGATAAGAACGCCGCGCAGTGGGGCCGCCTGCGGACGCCCGAATGGGAGAAGTGGTTCACCCGCAAAGAACTGCAACGGCTGCTGGGCCGTCACTGCCGTCTGGTCGAAAGCCGCTTCGTCTCCTATTGGGAAGACGTGGAGCCGGATGGCCTTTTCCTGGCCTGGTTGGCTACGAAATAGGACTACTATTCAACCATACTCAGGGTACGGCCGGTACTCATCTAGGACTGACCTGATTTCATACTTGTTGCTCTCCGAAGCCCAGACCTGATTTACTCGTATGGAGACCCAAAACGTTATGGCCAACGAATCCGGCAACACCCCCGAATCGCGGTCGCTCGCGCAATTGCTGGCGGCGGGGAAAATGCCTCTACCCGAGGCGCTGCGCCATGCCATGATGCTGGCGGAGGCCCTGCGCAAACTGCACGACCAGGGGCGCGCCCACGGCGCGCTCACTCCGCGCTGCATCATTCTTTCGGACGGCGGCTTGGATTTCCTGGCGGTCCCCGGCGCGATCACGCCTTACACCGCTCCGGAGGCTCTGGAAGGGCGTGGCGCCGATCCGCGCACGGATATCTTTTCCTTCGGGGCAATCCTGTATGAAATGCTGACCGGAAACCGCGCCTTTGCGGGCGAAGGCGTCGAATTGGCGGCCGCGCTGGCCGGCGCTCCTCCCGCGCCCTCGGGCAGCCCCATCGTAGACCGCCTGGTCGCCAATTGCCTGGCCAAAGAGCCGGCGGCGCGATGGCCGCGCATGCAGAAAGTCCTGATGGAACTGAAGCTCCTGACGGTGGCCGCGCGGCGGGCGCAGGGCGCCGCGCCGGCCTTTCGCGCCGAAGCGGCGGACCTCGCGCCCATCCGCGGCGAGATGCAGCAGACGGAAGCTCGCATCGCGGCGCGGCTGGAAGCGCACGAGCAGGCCACGGCCTCCTTGTGGCGGTACGCTACGGACGCCGTCCACGAACTTCGGGACCAAATCGCGTCTGTGGAGACCCGCGGCGTTGCAGCCCAGCCGGAGACAACTGCGGCAGCGCAACTCGAGGCCCAGGAGCGCGCCGTGGCCGCCCTCCGCCACGATGTTACCGAAGCCGTCCACGAACTTCGGG
>JAIQFU010000063.1 GCA_020073115.1 Terriglobia bacterium | reverse complement strand
GGCCGACCGCGCTTCCGAGAAACTCGTGGTGGAGCGCCTGCGGTCGCACTTTCCCTCGCACGCCATTGTGGCGGAAGAGGGCGGCGGGCACGAGAACGCGTCCGAATACCGCTGGTACGTGGACCCGCTGGACGGCACCACCAATTTCGCCCACGGCTTCCCCATGTTCAACGTGAGCATCGGGCTGGAACGCGCCGGAGAACCCTTGGCGGGGGTGGTTTACGAACCGTTGCGCCAGGAGATGTTCTCGGCCGAACGGGGCGGGGGGGCCTATCTCAACAATCGCCGGATCAGGATCTCCTCCACGGCGAAGCTGACGGACAGCCTGGCCTCTACCGGCTTCCCCAGCCGCAAGCGCAGCCACGACGTCAACATCCATTTCTATTACCAGGTGGCCATGGCTTCCCACGGCGTGCGGCGCACGGGTTCGGCGGCCCTCGACCTGGCTTATGTCGCGGCCGGGCGGCTGGACCTGTTCTGGGAATTCGGGCTGAGGCCCTGGGATATGGCCGCCGGGGTCCTGCTGGTACGGGAAGCCGGCGGGCGTGTTTCCGACATGAAGGGCGCTCCGCACGCCATCAATTCCTCACCGCACATCCTGGCCGACAACGGCGCGTTGCACGAGGAGGCGCTGGCCTTCCTGGCCGAAATCTTCCGCGGCGAACTTCGCGTCCCCATCCCGGAGATGTGAAAAAAATCGGCGGAAACAAGGGGCCAACGCGGATGAACACGGATAGATCCCTCTTTTGCTTTAATCCGTGGCCCATTCTCTTAAGTATGTTATTCCTGGGAGCAGAATGAGAATTACGGCTCTTGCTCTCCTGCCGCTTGTGGCGGCGGCCGTCCAGGGCGCCAACTTCGACGTGAAAGCCTATGGCGCCAGGGGCGACGGCGCCGCGCTGGATACCGCGGCGATCCAGAAGGCCATCGACGCGGCTTCCGCGGGGCGCGGCACGGTGGTGGTCGGCCCCGGCGTTTACCGCACGGGCGCGCTGTTCCTCAAATCGGGCGTGGAATTGCGCATCGGGAAGGGCGCGACCCTGCTCGGCTCCCAGGAGATCGCCGATTATCCCATGAAGCCCACGCGCGTGGCCGGCATTGAGATGACCTGGCCCTCCGCGCTGCTCAACGTCTACGAGCAGTCGGACGTGAAAATCACCGGCGAAGGGCAGGTGGACGGCGATGGCAAGAAGTGGTGGGACCTCTACTGGAAGATGCGGCGCGAAGAGTACGAGCCCAAGGGCATCCGCTGGGCGGTGGATTACGATTGCCGCCGGCCCCGGCTGATCCAGGTCTACCAATCCAGCAACGTCGAACTGAAGGGACTGAACCTCAAGCGGCCGGGCTTCTGGACGGTGCACCTGTGCTATTCGCAGAACGTGGTGGTGGACGGGCTGACGATCCGGAACAATTCCGACGGCCGCGGACCCAGCACGGACGGAATCGACATCGACTCGTCGTCGGACGTGACGGTCACGCATTGCAGCATCGAATGCAATGACGACGCCATCTGCCTCAAGGCGGGGCGGGACGCGGACGGCCTGCGGGTCAACCGGCCCACCCGTAACATCGTGATCCGGGACAACACCGTGGCGGCCGGGGCGGCTGGGGTCACGATCGGCAGCGAGACGTCGGGCGGCATCCGCGATATCGAGGTGGATGGCCTGAAGGTTCTTGCCGGGGTTCCCGCCGGCATCCTGTTCAAGAGCGCCAGCACGCGCGGCGGAACGGTGGAGAACATATCCATCCGCAACGTGGAGATGACGGGCGTGGCCACGCCTCTCAGCATCACGATGGACTGGAACCCCGCCTACAGCTACGCCAAGATCCCCGCGGGGATGACGGGGTACCCGGACTACTGGCGCGTGCTCACCGAGCCGGTGCCGCCGGAAAAGGGGCTCCCGCATTTCCGGAACGTCAGGATCGCGAACGTCGAGGCCACGGGGGCGGCGCGCGCGTTCCGGGTGAGCTCGCACGCCGGCGCGCCGCTGGTGGATTTCCAACTGGACGGCCTCGACATCGACGCCCGCGCCGCGGGCGAGATTGCGAACGCCGAGCGGTGGAAGTTCACGAACCTGAAGCTTCGGACCGCGGACGGCAGCCGCGTGGCGCTGCGGGACAGCCGGGAAGTGGAAGGGCTGGAAGCCGTAAATCCATAGTGGCGGTGTAGGGCCGGGCATACCCGGCCCCTACAGGTTTTTTCACACCGGACTTCAGCCGACGTAGGGCATCGGGGGGACCTTCCCGAGCAGGCGGGAGTACACGGTCAAGGCGCCGCGGTGATGCGCGGTGTGCTCCACCATGGCCCAGACGATTTCGCTGATCGGCAGGCCGCCCATGACCGGGCCGGGCGGCAGCGGCCGGGCGAGATCCTCCGGGCTGCGCGAGCGGAAGAACCGGATTGCGTTATCGTACGCCGTTTCGAGCGCCTGGCGGGCCGCGGCCAGCGAGGTAACCGCCGTCAGAGTCCGGGCCTGTTTTTCAAAATCGAGATCGAAACCCTCGGGCCGGGAAGCGCCTTCGATGAACCAGTCGAGAGTCTGCGCCGCGTGGGCAACCTGCTGCGCGGCGGTCATCATGTCTTCCTGCGGGCGGAATCCGGAGTCGGATTCTCCCAGGACGCCGGTGGACCGCCCGAAGTATTCCTTGCTGGCGAGCAGTTGGCTCGCGAAATCGTAGGCTTGCGGGTTGGGGCTCATGGACCGGACTATACCACAAGGCGAACAAAAAGAGAATACGGGATTTCAGGCGAGGTTCAATTGCCAGGAGACCCCGAAACGGTCGGCGACCCAGGCGAACTGCCGGCTGAAGCCGTACTCGCCCAGCGGCATGAGTTCGGCGCCGCCCTCTGACAGGGCGGCCGCAAGCCGGCGGATCTCGTCCTCGGACCGGCAGTCGACGAAAAGGGAGATCGCCGGGGTGAAGCCGAATTCGTGCTTCACCGGGCTGTCGATGCACAGGACGCTCAACCCCCCGACGGAGAAAGCGGCTTTGAAAATCGTCCCTTCGGCGCCGGCCTCGCCCGGGCCGTAGCGGGCAATATCTGTAACTTCGCCGCCGGGGAAGAGGGAGACGTAGAAGTTCATCGCTTCTTCGGCCTGGCCGGAGAACATAAGGAAAGGCCGGACTTTGGTTTGGGTGGTCACCTCATCATTGGAGCACGCCGGTCTGCGCCGAGGATTACAATCTTCTCTGAGCGCGCAGCATAGGAGGCGCCCCGATGCAGATCGCAGCCGATGAAATACGCCGCTACTACGCGTCGCTCTCCGACGACATGCTTCGGGAGGTCGATCCCACGGACCTCACGGCCGTGGCGCGGCAGTGTTACCAGGTGGAGTTCGCTGCCCGAGGACTGAACCGGCGCAGCGCGGCTTCGGAGCCGGCGGCGGAGGAGCAGGAGACCGCCGGCGAGCCCCTGTGGGAGGAACTCCCGGAACTCCCCGAGGACAACCCCGACTGGCTGGAACATGCCGCGTGCGCCTGTTCGTATGTCGCGTACCCGGGGACCGACCACGCGAGCGACGCGGCGCGAGCGCAGGATGCGCTGCTGGCGGCCGGGATACCGTGCCACCTTTCGGTGGTCTCGCCCGACCCCGAGAACGAAGCCTCGCAGCGGTACGACGAGTACCGCGTTCTGGTCCCGCACTCGCTGAATCTCAAGGCGCTCAGTGTGCTCGACCGGGAGATCTTCAACCCGGAGATGGAAGCCGAATGGAGGTCCCACTTTGCAGGGCTCTCGGACGAAGAACTGGCGGCGCTGAAACCGGAGTTCCTCTGCGCCGGCCTGCTGGACCGGGTGGAGCGGCTGACGCGGGCTTATCGCGACGAGATGGCGCGGCGAAGGACGGAATAGAAATCGCGCGCCAGCGGGCGAGGCAGAACACGGATGCGAAAAGGTGTTATCCGTGTTCCTCGGTGGCTGAATGAGAGGACCTATGCGGAGATTCGAGAAAGCTGCGGAGTTGATTGAGCGCTTCAAGGGCGGCCGGTACATCCACGGGTTCGGCGTGCTGGAGCGCGCGGGCGGGGTTGCCGCCGCGCTGGGCAGGCGCGCGGCGCTGGTGCGCGATGCCTTCCCGGGGTCCGAGGACGATGTGGAAAGGCTACGCGGGTCGCTGCGGGCCGCCGGCGTGGAAATAGCCGGCGTGCTGGACGGGGCCGCGCCGAACGCTCCGCGCGAGGACCTGGCGCGCATCACCGGCGGGCTGATCGACGTACAGCCTGACGTGATCGTCAGTTTCGGCGGCGGGAGCACGATCGATGCGGCGAAAGCCGCCGAGGTTCTGCGCACGCTGGGCGGCTCCATCGACGATTACTTCGGGGTCGGCGTGGTGACCAGGGCCGGCCGGCCGCTCACGCCGCACCTTGCCATCCAAACCGCCGCGAGTTCCGCCGCGCACCTCACGAAATATTCGAACATCACGGACCGGGCGTCGGGACAGAAGAAGCTGATCGTAGACGAGGCCATCGTGCCGCCGCGCGCGATTTTCGATTACGGCGTGACGCTGACCTCGCCCGCCGCGCTCACGGCGGACGGCGCCCTGGACGGGCTGTCGCACTGCCTGGAAGTATATCTGGGGGCGGTGGGCAAACCGCACTACGCCGCGATGCGCGAGGTGGCGGACGCCGCCATTCCCCTGATCCTGGAATATCTGCCGCGCGCCATCCGCGACCCGCGGGACCGGGAAGCGCGCGAGGCGTTGGGGCTGGCCACGGACCTCGGCGGCTACGCCATCATGCTGGGCGGCACCAACGGGGCTCACCTGACGAGTTTTTCGCTGATTGACATCCTGAGTCACGGGCGCGCGTGCGCCATGCTCAACCCCTACTACGCCGTGTTCTTCGCTCCGGCCGCGGAGGAACCGCTGCGGCACGTCGCCTCCCTGTGCGGGGCGCGCGCCGATCTCGGCGGCCGTGCGCTGGGGGTGGTGGTGGCGGAGGCGCTGATCGCGTTCGAAGCGGGGATCGGATTTCCCACGAGGCTGTGTGACGTTCCAGGCTTTGGGCCGGCCCATATCGCGCGCGCGCTGGCCGCGGCCAAGGATCCGCAACTCCGGATGAAACTGGAGAACATGCCGGTTCCGCTCCGCGCGGACATGGTGGACGAGTACATGGGGCCGGTGCTGGAAGCGGCGGCCTGCGGCAATCTGGAGCTGATCCGGAACGTATAGCGTTTGTTGGCGTGCCATGCCCGGCGCGCCGCTTATCCACCCAGGCACGCGGACAGGACCTTCTCAAAGGCCGCGATGATGTCCGCTTCGTCTTCCGGCGTCAGGCAGGAGGGAATCGGCAACAGAATGCTCCGCTCGAACAGGCTGTCGGCCGCCGGGCAGGTCCCTTTGCCGTATTCGCCGCCAAGTCCATGGTTCGCTTCGAGCGTCCAGGGGAATCCGCTCCGGTCCACGCTGCTCCGCTTAACCAGGCTGGCGATGTTGTAGTACAGGTGCAACCCCCACTCGGTCATCAGGATGTTGGAGACCCCCTGGTCAGACGTCACGATCCCTTCGGCCCGGAGCGCCCCGTTGACGCGCCGCGCCGTTTCATGATCGGGGTAGGTTGTGATGAGGAACGGGCCCGTATCGCCCGCCGGGTCCGCCATGCGCCGGAGTTGAACCTGCGGGAAGCGAGCCAGAGCCTGCCGGATGCGATACTTGCTGGCGCGCATGGCGGCCGTGATGGCCGGCAGCTTGCGCAATTGGACCCGGAGAACCGCCGCGCGCAGTTCGTCGAGCCGGGTCCCCCGCCCCCATAGCCGCAGGTCGGGGTCGTCGAAAATCAGACGGCCGTTGTCGTCCCGCGCATACCCCAGGTCATGGCAGGCGAAGGCCCTCGCGAAGAGCCGGTCGTCGCCGGTCACTACGCACCCGCCTTCGCCCGCGGTGATGTTCTTGTTCATCTGAAAGCTGAAGATGGCCATGTCGCCAAAGGTCCCGACCTTCCGGCCGTGCACGCTCCCGCCCGCGCACTGCGCGCAGTCCTCCAGGAGGAAGAGGCCCTTCGCGCGGGCCACCGACTGGACGGCGGCGACATCCCCCGGAGCGCCGCTCATGTGCGTCATGATGATGCCCGCGGTGTGTTTCGTGATGCGCCGCTCCACGTCGGCGGGGTCGAGCCCGAACGTGTCGTCGATATCGGCCAGCACGGGAATGGCGCCCTGGTTGACCACCGCCGCCGCCACCGAAACCCAAAGATACGCGGGGACGATGATCTCCTGCCCCGGCCCCACCCCCAGGGCCGAAAGGGCCACCGAAAGAGCGCCCGTTCCGCTGCCCGCCGCCACCGCGTGTTTCACCCCCAGGAACGCGGCGAACTCGGCCTCGAAACTCTCGGCTTCCTTCTGCAGGTCGACGCCGTAATACCGGAACAGCGATCGCGACCGGATGACGCGCGTTACCGCCTCCAGTTCCTGTTCGTCGATGTAGTGGATGCCGGGGAACTCCAGCGGCAGCGGTTTTTTCCTGATCTGCTCTTGCGGCTGTGGCTTCATGATCTCTCCTGCGCGCCGGCCGCATGCCGGCCGGGAGCTCGAATCAAGAGAATACTGCCTGGCGGGGTCTTAGTGAAGCCCGCCGCCCCTCTGCGCCTGGATATATTTGGCGACTGCCTGCACGGTGTCCAGCCACACGCCGTTGGCCGGGTCGCGGGCGTATCGCAGAAATTGCTCCAGAACGGCGGCCTCGGTGGCCTGCGGTCCGGGCTTGCCGATTTCGTGGCCGGCGAACACCAGCCATCCCCCTTGCTTGGCCGCCGCGGCGGCCAGGCTCCTCATTTGTTCGAACGTAAGCCCGTCCGATACCATACCCAAGGTCTGCGCCAGGTCGCACCGGGCCGGGTCGTTCGAGCCTTCATCCAGAAATCCCCGGCAGGCCAGGAACCGCTTCGCCGCCGCCGGGACGTAGCTCTTGAGATCCACGCCCCGGCCGACAAACTTCTGGCCGCAGGGGTAAGCGAACGTCACCGGCTTTACCCCGAGCAAGTGCTCGATCTCCGCGTTGGCCCCGTCCATCTCTTCTTCGATCCTCGGGATAGTGTAATCTTCCAGCGGGTTCCTGGAACTGAATGGGTAGTTCACCGTGCACGGGTGGGACGTGGTGTGGTTGCCGATCTCCTGGCCGGCGGCCAAAACCTTTTTCCAGGCGTCGAGCCGGTCCTTGACCGCGCGCGGGTTCACGAAGAAGGTGGCCTTTGCACCGTACTTCTCCAGTAGTGGCGCACCTACCTCCGCCTGGCTGGCACGGGCATCATCAAAGGAGAGGCTGACGGCCGCGGTTTTGCCTTCCGGCCACCGGAATTGGCCGAAGGCCGGCAGGGCCAATAGGGCTAAACTCGCGCCGAAGAGGAACAGCTTCAAGGACATCCCCACATTATCCTGCTACCCGGCGCCTCGGGCGAGGCCCTGAATCACGCGCGCCGGCCTTGTCACCATGTGCTTTTCCCCGCATCTCCTGAACAGAGCCGGATTCGACGTCACCTGAAACTCGAAACCGCCCTCGGCCATCCAAGGAATTGGATATAATGACTTACCAGTTGGGTTTGGGTGTCAGGGTGAGGCTTGTAACGGTTATAGTGGGACTCGCGTCCCTCGTGTGGGCCGGCGGTCCGGAGTTGGACCGCGCGCTCAAGTTGTATCACTCCACCGACTACGCCCAGTCGCTCAAGATTCTTCAGGCGATTCCGGCCAAGGACGGCGCAGTCTACGCTCTCATGGGGCGGAACTACTACATGCAGAGCGATTACAGGAAGGCCACCGAGTGCCTGGAAAAGGCGGTAGCGGCCGACCCCGGCAACTCGGATTATTCTCTGTGGCTGGGCCGGGCCTACGGGCGGCGGGCGGAGACTTCCAGCATCTTCACGGCCCCGGGCAACGCCTCCAAAGCGCGCCAGAACTTCGAAAAATCGGTCTCGCTGAACCCGCGGAACATTGAAGCGCTGAACGACCTGTTCGAGTATTACCTGGAAGCCCCCGGCTTCCTCGGCGGCGGATTCGATAAGGCCACCGCCACGGCGGAGCGCATTGCCGGTCTGGATGCCGCCGAGGGGCATTGGGCCGAATACAAGCTGGCGGAGAAGAAGAAGGAGTACCGCAGCGCCGAGGAGCACCTCCAGCGCGCCATCGAGAACGCTCCGCAGCAGGTCGGCCGCCTCATCGACCTGGCCCGCTTCCTGGCCAACCAGGGACGCTATCAGGAGGCGGAACAGAATTTCGCTAAAGCCGAGAAGATCGCCCCCCAAAGCGCCAGGCTCCTCTACAATCGCGCCGAGGTTTATGTCCAGTCCGGCCGGAACCTGGATGCGGCCAGGGCACTGCTGAAACGCTACATGACCCTCAACCTGACGGCCGACGACCCGCCGCGGTCCGACGCCGCAAAACTCCTTCGGCGGGTCTCGGGCGTCTAGCCCCCATGCAACTCGGTGAAGCTCTCCGGTTCAGCGCCCAGGCGCTTCGGGCCAATCCCGTCCGTTCTTTGCTCACCGGCCTGGGAATGGTCATCGGAACCGCTTCCGTCATTCTGGTCGTAACCGTCTCGCTCACCAGCCGCGACTACGTGCTGCAGCAAGTCGAGGGCATCGGCTCCAACATCATTTTCGGGTACTACGTGACCGCCGGCCCGACCACGCCCGCGGCCGACGCCGACTACATCAAAATGGCCGACGTGGACGCCCTGCGCCGCGACCTCGGAGGAGAAATCGTGGCCGCCACCGGCGTGATGGCGAACTTCGACCAGATCCTGGTCGGCGGCAAGGTGCGCGACGTCAAGGTAATCGGGACCGATCAGGCGTACGCCTCCGTGCGCAACATCGTGATCCCGTCCGGCCGATTCCTGGACGCGGACGACGTGGGGTCGCGGCAAAAAGTGGCGCTGCTTACGGATAGCCTGGCGCAGCGCATGTATGGCTCGAGCGCCGCGGCGCTGAGCCAGGTCATTAAGCTCTTCGGCCTGCAATTCACCGTCATCGGGACCTTTCACGAAAAGGTGGAGACGTTCGGCCAGTCGGAACTGGAGCGCGACACGATCCTGGTCCCCATCACCGTGCTCCACTACTTCACTCCCGTGGAGCGCATCGATCCGCTCTATGTCCAGGTGCGCTCGCCGCAGCAGGTGGACCTCGTGGCCACGCGCGTGAAGGAGATCCTCTCGGTCCGGCACCGGCCCGGGGCCCAGTACCGCGTCGAAACCCTCACCTCGATCCTGAACGCCGCCAAAAGCATCTCCCTCATCCTCTCGGTGGTGCTGATCCTGGTTTCCGCTATCACCCTCGTGATCTCGGGGATCGGGATCATGAACATCATGCTGGTCACGGTTACGGAACGGACGCGGGAGATCGGCGTCCGGCTGGCGGTAGGCGCGTCTCCCAGGGAAATCCTGCTTCAGTTTCTGACGGAAGCCATCATGGTCAGCCTGAGCGGGGGCTTGATTGGCATTCTGGTGGGGGTGGCGATTCCGCTCAGCGTGGGACTGTTCACCGATGTTCGCATACCCATCTCGACGATGGCGATTGTGGTAGCGTTCGGCGTCTCATCGCTGGTGGGATTGGTTTTCGGCATGCTGCCGGCCAACCGCGCCGCCCATCTGAACCCCACGGAGGCGCTCCGGTATGAATGAAGTACCGCTGGGCCGGTTTATGCCACCGGTTCTTCTGCAGTTTAAAGCGGCTTAAGGCGCGGCCCTACGCGCGCACCGCGCTCACCGGCATCAGCCGGCTGCGGATCTGGTTCATGACATCCGATGCCAGGAACGGCTTCCGCAATACGGGGAAGTTGTGCTCCTCGCACAGCGCCTCCTCCTCGGGCGGCAGGATCGTTCCGGTCATGACGATCACCAGCGCGTTTGGCGCCGCCTGGAGAAACTCCACCCCCAGTTCCACGCCATTGCCGTCGGGCAGCATATAATCCAGCAGCGCGGCATTGAGCTTGTGCTCGGCGACCAGCCGTTTGGCCTCCGTAGCCGATTCGGCGGTGAGCAGGGTCCATCCGGCGTCCGCCATCAGACGTTCGAGAAAATGCAGCAGGTCGCGGTTGTCGTCCACCAGCAGCACCGTGGGGTGCGTGGAAGCGGGAGAGGCTTCCGATTCGAGAGCCCGCATGTGCAACTTGTCGCCGGGTTCATCCACTTCGACCCGCACGGTGGCGCCGACGTTCACCTGGTTGGTCGCCACCATCGTGGCCAGCGGCTGCGTCAGGAAGCGGTGAATGGTGCGGTTCAGCTCGCGCGCGCCGTATTCCGCGCTGGTTCCCTTCTTTAGCAGAAACTGCCGCGCTTCGAAGGGCACTTCCAGCATGAACGAGCGGTTCCCCAGGCGCGTGTTGACGTGGTTCTGGAGATCTGTGATCTGCTGGTCCAGGATGGTTGAGAGCGACTCCACCGTGAGCGGCTGGTAGGTGATGATGCAATCGATGCGGTTGACGAACTCCGGGGAGAAGCGCTTCCTCACGGACATCAGGGCGATGCTCTGAAGCTTGCTGGTGAGATCCGCGCGGTCCGTCGGCCGGGCCGATTGGAAGCCGAACTCGGGATTGATCTCCTTCATCATCTCGCGGGCGCCCAGATTGCTGGTCAGAAAAACCAGGCTCTTCTCGAAGTTGACCGTGGAATTGTCGCCCAGCCGCAGGAGGCCCTTATCGAGCACGCCCAGCAACAGTCGCGTCATGGACGGCGCCGCCTTCTCGATTTCGTCGAAAAGCACGAGCGAGAGGCTGCACTTTTCGCTCGTCACCGCGTTCAACTTCTGCTGGGTCAGCATGGGCTGAGTTTCGCGGTGACCGAGGTATCCGGGCGGCGCGCCGATGAGCTTGGCCACCTCGTGTTCCATCTGGAACTCGCCGCAATCCACCTTGAGCACGTTCTTCTCGGTGCCGTGCAGAACCTCCGCCAGCGCTTCCACCGTTTTGGTCTTTCCGGTGCCCGTGGGGCCAAGCAGGAGAAACACTCCCACCGGGCGGCCTTCGGGGGCCAGTCCCGCCTGGTACATCTGAATGTAAGGAATGATGACGCGGGTGGCGGTCGGTTGGCCCACCACCTTCTGCGACAGAATCGCCGTCAGATCTTCCACCGGGTCGGCGGTAGCTTTCCTCGACCGGATTTGAGTGTTCTTTGGCTTATCCACCCCGCTCTCCGACTTGATTATACCGGCGGTGGGATTCTTGACCCTGCTTCTCCGCCGTTCTTCGGGACGGTTTGGCTCTCGCATAGCATGCCCTAAACGGATTAGACACAGCGCCTTACCGGCAGGATACAAGTGGCGCAAAAAGAATACGGCAGTGCTGTGATTGCTAACTTTGGTTGTATCACGAATCGGCGCGGCGCATGTGTGAGCTTTCTTACGCTCCGCCGCTCGAAAAAGGCTGGAATCAAATGCAGATCTATCTGTGCCGGAAAGTAATGCGGCCCTTGGTCAAATCGTAGGGCGACAGTTCGAGGGTGACCTTGTCGCCTGCCAGAACGCGAATACGGTTGCGGCGCAGCCTGCCCGCCAGATGGGCCAGGACCACGCGGTTGTGTTCGAGTTCGACGCTGAATAGGCCGCTGGGGAATTTCTCTAATACCGTGCCCGTGACTTCGATGTTGTCCTCTTTGCTCATAAACCTCCGCGAACATTGGAGCGGGCCGGCCGAACCGAACGCCTCGAACCGGCCCGCGACATCCTAGGCCGGCGTGACGTTGGTCGCCTGCAGACCTTTGGGCCCTTTCGTTACTTCAAACTCCACTTTCGCGCCTTCATCCAGGCTGCGATATCCCTCCGCCTGAATCGCCGAGAAATGCACGAAGACGTCCTCTCCGTTTTCCCGCTGGATAAAGCCGTAGCCCTTGGCTGCGTTGAACCACTTCACGGTACCTTTTTCTTTCATCTGCCTCTATTCCTTCTTTGCACAAAATGCACCGCCTCCGTCATGGCCTCGATACCGAAAAAGGGGGGTGCGGATGGACTCACGCAACCCCCCTTTCGTGGCGAAGCGGAAATCTGGAGTCAGTGCCACTCCATTATACAACAGGGAGCCAGGAGTCATGAGTCGGAGTAACAGCAGGCGGACCGCTCTCAGCGCCTCGGCCGCCACCGTCCGCCTTCTGATTCCAGACTCCCGAGTCCCGGCTCCTTTGTGTTAAAATAAACTCGTTCCCAAAGGTAACGAAGCAACCCTCAGGCGGATTTTCCTGCTCTTTCGCAGCCGCTCTTATCGCTCGTGGGTGGCGGATTTGTGTAACCGAAAGAATCGCCCATGATCGATCCAGACGTCATCTTCCTTCTCGTCCTGCTGGTTGTTGTGGTTGTTGCGCTGCTGATGCCTCCCGGGCCGGGTACGCCGTTGCGCTCTCCCGTTCCCGGCGGCGTTCGGTGAAAAGTGAAGGGGCGCAACATGTTAAACTCCGATTGTTCCCCTCATGGATTTTCTTAAGGGGCTGAACCCCCCGCAACGCGAGGCCGTAACGCAAACCGAAGGCCCCCTGCTGATCCTGGCGGGAGCAGGCAGCGGCAAGACCAGGGTCATCACCCACCGCATCGCCTACATCATTACGGTGCGGCGCGTACCCCCGTCCGCTGTTCTCGCCGTAACCTTTACCAACAAAGCGGCCAGGGAGATGCGGGCGCGCGTCGATTCGCTTCTGGGGGACGCCCGCCTCGATTCCGCGCCCACTATTTCCACCTTTCATTCGTTCTGCGTGCGTCTCCTGCGGCGCGACGGCGAGCCGCTGGCCCGCATTCGCCCCGGATTCACCCGCCGGTTCTCCATCTACGACGACGACGATCAGCTCGCCGTAATGAAAGCCGGCTATCGCGCGCTGGGCCTGGAAGAAAAGGAGTTCATGCAGTGCCGCGCGGCCCTTTCGCGCATCAGCAACGCCAAGAACCTGAAGATGGGACCGGCGGATCTGCAAAAGAAGGCCTCCAATCCGGAGACTGAAAGACTCGCCGCCCTGTTTGAGCAGTACGAGAAAGCGCTGCACGCCGCCAACGCGCTGGATTTCGACGACCTTCTGCTCGAAGCCGTGCGCCTGCTCCAGCACGACGCGCCCACGCGGGAGGCGTGGAACCGCCGCCTCAGTTATGTGATGGTGGATGAGTACCAGGACACCAACCGGAGCCAGTACGAGCTGATGCGCCTGCTCTCCGAAGCGCATCGCAACGTGTGCGTGGTGGGCGACGAGGACCAGTCCATCTATAGCTGGCGCGGCGCCGATCTCCGCAACATCCTCGATTTCGAACACGACTTCCCCAAGGCCCGCACCATCCGGCTCGAGCAGAACTACCGCTCCACCAAGAACATCCTGGCGGCGGCCGGGGCCGTGGTGGAGAACAACAAGGCGCGCAAGGGCAAGAAGCTCTGGACGGAAGCCGCTCCCGGAGACGCGATCGGCGTTTACGCCGGATTCGACGACCGCAACGAGGCTCTGTTCGTGGCCGACCAGATCGAAAAACACCTCGCCGCCCATCCCGGCGACCAGGCCGCCATCCTCTACCGGACCAACTTCCAGTCGCGGCAGATCGAGGACGCGCTGCGGAGCTACGGCCGCAAGTACAACATTGTCGGCGGCTTCAGCTTCTATCAGCGCGCCGAGATCAAAGACACGCTGGCATACCTGAAGCTGGCCGTTTCCAACGCCGATTCCGCCAGCCTGCTGCGCATCGTCAACACGCCCGCGCGCGGCATCGGGCGCACAACGGTGGAGCAGATCGAACGGACCGCCCGCGAGAACGGCCTGAACCTGTGGGACAGCATCGAGCGGCTGATCGACGATCAGAACCTCTCGACGCGTTCGCAGTCTTCGCTGGTGATCTTCCGCAACGCGGTCCAGGAGCTTTCGCTGGTGGCCAGCTCGTCGCCCCTTCCGGAGGTGATCCGCTTCATCCTCGATCGCACCGGCTACCGCAAAATGCTGGAGCAGGAGCACACGCCCGAGTCGCAAGCCCGGCTGGAGAACCTGGACGAACTGGTGAGCGCGGCCCTGGAGGCCGCCGAGGGCGGTAAGAGCATTTCCGATTTCCTGGATGAAGCCGCTCTGGTGGCCGAAGCCGACGCCTTCGACGAGAGCGCCCCGGTGCACCTCATGACCCTGCATAACGCCAAGGGTCTGGAGTTCCCGGTGGTGTTTCTGACGGGCATGGAGATGGGACTCTTTCCCCACAGCCGTTCCATGGATTCCGAGTCGGCGCTGGAAGAGGAACGCCGCCTGTGTTACGTTCCTGGGCGAAATCCCGGCGAACCTGTTGGTGGACCGCGGGGCCCGCGAGGAAGAGGGCGAAGTCGATCTGACGGCGGAGCGCTACGGCGTGCGCGACTCGGCCCGGCGCAATACGTTTACCGGCAAGACGTACAATTCGCTGGCGAACATCTCCCAGTTCTTCAACGACCGGGGAATGGCTTTCCCTCCGCCCCGTCCGGCGGAACAGCCTCGCGCCGCCGGTCCGAGGCCGCAGCCGCCCGCCCCGGCCAAACCCGTGCCGGCGCCGGCCCCCGCGCGCAAGGTCACCCGCGCCGGAATGACCGTGGAGCACCCCAAGTACGGCACCGGGACGGTGATCCGGCGCGAAGGCGACGGAGAAGATGCTAAGATCACTGTAAACTTCCCTCGCTTCGGTCTGAAGAAGCTGGTTGAAAAGTACGCAGGATTAAAAAGAAGCTGATGAACACGAAGAACGTCACCGACAAAACCGAACGTAAGAAGCTGAAGCGCGCCAAGCGCAAAACCGCGCCGCCCAAGGCCAAGCGCGCCGCCGGCGTAGCCCGCGGCTCCATGAAGAAGAAGGTCCGCCACCAGGCCCAGGGCCAGCGGAAGCGGTAGAACAAGCTGTCAGCGATCAGCTCTCAGCTATCAGCCATCCTGGGAGCGCCGTTGGCTGAAAGCTGGCAATTCATAGCTGAGAGCTTTCCTTGTCCCTTTTCCGCACCAAGAGCATCGACGCCCTGATCGCGGCGTCGGAAGACCCGGAACGGAAACTGCGGCGCACTCTGGGACCGTGGAGCCTGACGGCCTTCGGCATCGGCGCGGTCATCGGTTCCGGGATCTTCATCCTCACCGGCACGGCGGCGGCCGGCGAAACCCTCAGTTTCAAATCGGTCCTGCACGCTCCCGTGTGGGACCTGCTGATCCATGGCAGGAATGCCCTCTCGACCGTGGGGCGGCCCGGCGCCGGACCCGGCATTTCACTCTCCTTCCTCCTGACGGCGTTCGCGTGCAGTTTCGCCGCGTTGTGCTACGCCGAGCTGGCGTCCATGATCCCCATCGCCGGCAGCGCGTACACCTACGCCTACGCCACCCTCGGCGAACTGATCGCCTGGATCATCGGCTGGGACCTGATCCTGGAATACGCCGTCTCCAACATGGCCGTGGCGGTGGGGTTCTCCGGCTACCTCAACGACGTCCTGGATAACACGCTGCATTGGCATCTGCCGCCGCGGATCGCGGGGCCGCCCATCGCGGGCGGCGTTCTTACCGGCGCGTGGTTCAACCTGCCGGCCCTGATCATTCTGCTCATCCTGACCTACATCCTCGTCAAAGGCGTGCGCGAGAGCGCGGGCACGAACAACGTCATGGTGGCGGTGAAGATCGGCGCCATCCTGATCTTCGTCATCGGGGCGGCGCGCGCGGTCAACACGACCAATTGGCATCCGTTCCTGCCCAACGGCTTTTCGGGCGTATTGACCGGCGCGGCCATCGTCTTTTTCACCTACATCGGGTTCGATTCGGTCTCGACCGCGGCGGAAGAATGCCGGCGGCCGCAGCGCGATCTCCCGTTCGGCATCATCATGACCCTGGTGGTCTGCGCCGTGCTGTACATCTCGGTGGCGCTGGTGCTCACCGGCATCGCGCCATGGAGAACGCTCACCGGCGAAGCCCCCGTGGCCGACGCTCTGAAGCGCCTGGGATTCAATGGCGTGCGCCAGTGGGTGAGCCTGGGCGCGATCGTGGGGATGATCTCTTCGCTGCTGGTGTTCCAGTACGGACAAGCGCGCATCTGGTTCGCCATGTCGCGCGACGGCCTGCTGCCCAAGGCGTTCTCCAAAGTCCACCCGGTGCACAAAACGCCGTACGTGAGCACCTGGATCGCGGGCCTCGCGGTGGGGATTCCGGCGGGCATCTGGGATATCGGGACGTTCGCCGACCTGGCGAATATCGGTACGCTTTTCGCCTTCATCATCGTTTCCCTGGGGGTGATCGTGCTGCGGAAGAAGCAACCCGGCCGTCCGCGCGGCTTTCGCGTGCCCGGCGCCCCCTGGCTGCCCATGATTTCCATTGCCTTCTGCCTGGTGCTGATGATGGCCTTGCCGCTGGAGACGTGGGTGCGCTTTTTCGTCTGGCTGCTGATCGGCTTCGCCATCTACTTTCCCTTCGGCCGGAAACACAGCGCCCTGGCGAAGCGTCCGGCTGTAGAATAATCGACGCTGGCCCGCGCCGTGCATCGCTTCAGGTGATGAGTGACACGATTCGTACCCTCAACGACCTGATCGCCACCTGCCGGGACAGCGAAGAGGGTTTCGGCAAGGCGGCCAAGGGAGTCCACGATGACAACTTGCGCCACCGCTTCCTGGGAATCGAGCGGCAGCGTTCGGACTTCGCCGAGGAAATGACGGCCGCGGTGCGTAAGCTCGGCGGCGAACCGGCGGAATCGGCGCACCGCAGCGGGACGCTCCACTCCGGGTGGCGCGAACTGGAGGAGAGCATCCGTCCCAAAGACGACCCGTCGTTTCTCGCGGAATGCGAAACCGGAGAAGAGAACACCCTCCGGCATTACGAGCACGCGCTCACGCAAGAGTTGCCGCCCCCCGTGCGGGCCATGGTGAGAGGCACAGGCTGGCGGTGCAGGAGGCGCTGCTGGAGTTGCGGAACCTGGAGCAGGTGAGGCGGGCGTAGGACCGCCCTCCGGCCGCGACACGCTCCAGCGGGGCCGCGCGGAGCGCCGCCCTACCCGTGCCGCGCTTTCGGCTGCCGGGTCTCTTCCCACTGCTGCCGGGCCGCGCCGCGCAGCAACTCCCAAAAGCGCCGGCGGTCTTGCTCGCCCAATTTCCGCTCATCTTCCGAGATTCGCCCGTCCAGGCCGGTGACGGCCGACCGGACATTCTCGAAACCCTCTTCGCCTACGACGGCCGACTCCCGCCGTAGCCTGTTCTCCTCCAGATGCTCCACTTCGAACCAGAACTGATTTTGTTCTTTGGTATCGAGCCGCTCCAAAATCCCCTCGATATCCCTGTTCAGGATCTCGATGACGTGCCGCAATGCCTCCGAAGCGCTGGACGGCGCACGC
>JAIQFU010000589.1 GCA_020073115.1 Terriglobia bacterium | reverse complement strand
GGGGCTGGGGGAGGGGGGGGCGGACTCGCCCCTTTTGCGGCGCATCTCCGGCATCCGCCGGCAACTGGCGGCCGATCTCGGATACCTTCTGCCGCCCGTGCGCGTCACGGACAATCTGGCGCTCCGCAGCCGCGAATACGTCATCCTTGTCAAGGGCGTGGAGGTCGCGCGCTACGAGCTCCCGCAAGGCTGCGAGCTGGCCATCCCGGCGGGCGCGGAACCGGCCGCGCTGGAGGGGCAGGCCACGCGGGAGCCGGCCTTCGGCATCCAGGCGCTGTGGATTCCCGCGGGACGGGTGGAGCGGGCGCGCAGCGCGGGTTACACCGTGGTGGACGGGGTGAGCGTGCTGGGGACGCATCTCGGCGAGCTGATCCGCCGTTATGCGCACGAGCTGTTCACGCGGCAGGACGCCAAGCGCCTGCTGGACCGTGCGGCGGTGGAGCATCCCAAAGCGGTAGAGGATCTCGTGCCCAAGCTCCTGCCGCTCGCCGTGGTCCAGAGGGTCCTGCAAAACCTCCTGCGCGAACGGGTCTCGATCCGCGATGCGTCCACAATCCTGGAAGCGTTGGGGGAGGCGGCGGGGACCACCCGCAACCCCATCCTGCTGACCGAATACGTGCGGCAGGCGCTGCGCCGCGCCATCGTGAAACCTTACCTCAACCGCTCCGGCGAGCTGCCGGCCTGGTTCCTCGACCCGTCCATCGAGCAGACCGTCGAATCGGGCGTGCAGCACGGAGAGCAGAACAGCCACCTGGGGCTGGCCCCGGAGGTCGTCCGCGGCGTTCTGAACCGGGTGGTGGCTCGCGCCGGATCGCCGGAGGCCCCGGCGGTGGCGATCACATCTTCCCTCGGCCGCTACTTCCTGCGGCAGATCGTGGAACCCGCCGCGCCGAACCTGTTCTTCCTGGCGCACAACGAGATTCCCCCGGGCTTGCGGGTGCAGTCGCTGGGGGTGATTCAGTAGGAGGCAGGAGTCAGGAGCCCGGGAGCCTGTAAGCTGTGCCTGCACAGTGGCGGGGCACGGTCCGGGCATGCCCTGGGCCCTATACGACACCCAGTTTCCGTAGGGACGAGGCATACCTCGCCCGGAGCGGTCTCCTGACTCCTATCTCCTGTCTCCCGTCTCCTAAAGCTTCCCCGCTCCTCAGCCGATCCCTTCACCAAGGCCATGAAGATCAAGTCTTACTATGCCCGGACGGTAGAGGACGCGATGGCGCTGGCGCGAAGCGAACTCGGGGCCGAAGCCATGCTGGTGAACAGCCGCAAGGCGCCGCTGGAAGCCAGGGAGTTGGGCGAGTACGAGGTGGTGTTCGCGGCCGATGCGCCGCCGGAAGCCGCGGACGGTCCGGCCGCCCAGCCGCAGCTGTTGGGTGACCGGCTCTCGCTGGAGGTGGCGGAGCTGAAGCGGGAACTGGAGGGCATGCGGCGGGCCCTGACGCGGTCGGCTTTCGCGCCGGCGCAATGGCTGGCGTCATCGCCCGGACTCACCGAAGTCTATGCCGCCTTGACCGTCAACGAAGTCACCCCGGAACTGGCGCGGGAGATCGTGCAAGGCGCCGCCGGGCGCATGGGGACCGAGCGCGGGGCGCGCGGGCAGGACGGAGGCCGCCTGCAGCGCGCGGTGGTGGAGGAACTCGAATCCCGCATCGCCGCCGAGCCTCTCCTGGGCCGGGGAGACGGGAGGCCGCGCATCGCCGCCCTGGTGGGGCCGCCGGGATGCGGCAAGACCACCACGGTGGCCAAGTTGGCGGTGAACTACGGTCTGGCGGCGCGGCGGCCCGTGCTCCTGGTTTCCATGGACAACTACCGGGTGGCGGCGGCCGAACAACTCCGCTCCTACGCGGCCATCCTGGGGGTGGGTTTCCAGGCTCTCGAAACGGTCGCCGGCCTGGCCCAGGCGTTGGAGGAGGGCCGAGGCAAGGATCTGATCCTGATCGACACGCCCGGGCTGGCCTTCGAGGATATGGACCACGGCCTCCCGCTGGCGCGGTACCTGGCGGGCCGAAGCGACATCGACACGCACCTCGTCCTATCGTCTTCCATGAAATCGGCCGATCTATCCCGCGTGGTGGATTCCTTCGAAGCGTTCGGGCCGCGGCGCCTGCTTTTCACCCGTTTGGATGAAACGGGCTCCTACGGACCGATTTTCAACGAGGCTGCCCGAACCGGCAAAGCGCTCTCGTTCTTCGGCTGCGGACAGCGCATTCCGGAAGATCTGGAAGCCGCAAGCAAGGGGCGGGTTTCCGAACTGGTCCTTACCGGGCGATCCGTGCGCGCGCGGTCGGCGGCGTAACGCCGGGAGGACGGGAAGGCGGCTTATGTACGCGTACGCGGCATCGGCATCGATTAGCGGCGACGAGCGCGAACGGCTCATCCTGGAGCACCTGCCCCAGGTGCGGCTGATCGCACGCCGGATCCAGGAGCGGCTGCCGGAGAACGTGGGCCGCGAAGACCTGGTGTCGACCGGGGTCATCGGGCTGATTTCGGCCATCGACAATTTCGACGCGAGCCACAACGTCAAGCTCAAAACCTACGCGGAGTACAAAATCCGGGGAGCGATCCTCGACAGCCTGCGCGGGCTGGACTGGGCGCCCCGGCAGAAGCGGCGCAAGGCCAAGCAGATCGAAGCGGCCATCGCGGGGGCCGAGCAGCGCCTGCAGGGGTCGCCGGGGGAAGCGGAGATTGCGGAGGAACTGGGAATCTCGGTGGACGAGTACCACGGCTGGCTGGTGGAGATCCGCGGGTTGAACATCGCCAGTCTGGAGTACGCTCCCGGCGATCAGGGAAAGGAGCTGCTGCACTACATCGCGGATACGCTGGAGAACCTTCCGTCCGCGCTCCTGGAAAGGGCCGAGCTGGAGCGGACTCTCGCGGCGGGCGTGGAGCGTCTCCCGGAAATCGAGCGCACGGTCCTGGGGCTCTACTACCGCGAAGAGATGACCTTGCGCGAGATTGCGCAGATCATCGGCGTGCATGAATCGCGCGTATCGCAGTTGAAGCTTCTTTACGCGGGGATATAAATAATATCCTTGTTGAAACTGTTGGGGATCTGCTTAAAGGAATTGAATACTTAAATAATAATGCTACTCGGGGCCGGCCACCGCTCGGCCAGGTGCGCACGCA
>JAIQFU010000588.1 GCA_020073115.1 Terriglobia bacterium | reverse complement strand
GTCTGAACAACAAAGCAAAAGTCACGATGAGAAAATCCTACGGATTCCGAACCTTCCGAGTCACCGAACTAGCGCTCTATCATTCACTTGGCAAGCTGCCCGAGCCGGAACTCACCCACAGATTCTTCTGACGAATCATAATTCGTTCAGCAGCTTCCGGGCGCCGTAGAGCTTCTTCAGCGCCTCCGTCATGGCTGCGGTGTGGACCGCCACGGCGCGGTTGGTCTCGCCCTCGTAAACGAAATCGCCCACCAGCGATTCGATGTTGCCGTCGAAAATCCTCCCCACGATCTCGCCTCTAGCGTTGATCACCGGCGACCCGGAGTTGCCGCCGATGATGTCGTTCGTGGTTACGAAGTTAAGGGGCGTGGCGAGGTCCAGCTTGTCGCGGCCCTCGCGGTCGCGCGCCGGCAGGTCGAAAGGCGGCTTCAGCCCGAAGCTGTAGGCGCGGTCGTACAGGCCGTAGAACGTGGTAACGGGCGGCGCTTTCGTGCCGTTCATGGATAGCCTTCCACCCGACCGCCGGTGTTTTCGCGTCCTTGATCGCTGCGGCGATGCGGTTCGTCACGTTCTCCATCGATATCAGGACGTTCACTTCGGCGTCCGGCGATTTCATCTCCTGTTCGGGGGTCGCCGCGTAGAATCCGTCCTTGATATAGTCGTGCTTCGACGTCGAGTTCTTCTGCAGTTGCCCGCGGGCCACGTGGTGACCGGGCCGCCCCGATTCGTACGGGGGCGCAGTCTCCTGACTCTTTTCTCCTGTCCCCTGCTTTCGTGACAGACGGCAGGGACGCGCGGAAGGACGCGTCCCTGCGTCCGAGGCTGAAGTGGCGTAAGGTGGAAGGGCTCTCCCGCTCGGTATGGAGAGCCGGCGGCATTCCTTCCGAATACCAGCCGCGCGTTCAAATCATGGAACGGATTCCGACTCTTTGCAGTACCAGGGGTACCACGTTTGGGCATGGTTTCGTACACTTGCATGACCCCGGATGTAATGAAACTGAGGTCCTGGAACTTTTTCGGAGTTTTTGGTATCAATTCCTGTACGCATGCTCTCCGATCTGCGTTACGCCCTCCGCGCGATGGCGCGGAACCGCGGCACGACGGCCATTGCAGCGTTCGCGCTGGCTCTCGGCATCGGCGCCAACACGGCCATGTTCAGCGTCCTCAACGCGGCGCTGCTGCGCCCTCTGCCCTTCAAAGATCCCGGACGGCTGGTCTGGATTTGGATGACGAACCCCTCGCGCAACCTCCCGCAGGCCTTCATGGCGTATTGGCAGTTCGATGAATGGCGGCGGCAGGCGAAGTCGCTCGAATCGGCTTCCGCCTACCGGCCCGGGGCGGTCAACCTCGTCGTGGGGTCCGAGCCGGAACGGGTCGATACCATGTGGGTAAATGCCTCATTCCTGCCCCTGCTGGGGGTCCAGCCGGTGCTGGGGCGCAATTTCTCGCCCGAAGAGGATCGTCCGGGCGCCGCCCGGGTGGCGCTGCTCAATTATGGTCTCTGGCAGCGCCGTTTCGGGGGGGACCGGGGGGTCATCGGCAAGTCGGTTCTGCTCGATTCGCAACCTTGTACGGTGATTGGAGTGCTGCCCAAGGATTTTGCCATCTCCCGCGACACGGACCTCTACCTCCCGCTGGCTTCGCCCTCGACGCGCGCTTCTCCGGCTGGATGGTCGGTTGGGGTCTATGCCCGGCTCAAGCCGGGGGCCACGCTCCAGCGCGCGGAAAATGAGATCAACGGGTATTACCGGCAACTCGAGAAAGACATGCCGCATATCAAGGGGTGGCAAGTGCGCCTTTGGGGCATGCGGTAGTTTATGGTGCGGGATGTCCGGCTCACGCTCTGGGTGTTGCTGGGCGCCGTGGGGCTGGTGCTGCTTATCGCCTGCGCCAACGTGGCCAACCTGCTGCTGGCGCGGGCCGGCGCCCGGCGGCGGGAAATCGCCATGCGGATCGCGCTGGGGGCCGCTCGCGGCCGGCTGCTGAGGCAACTCATGACCGAGAGCGTGCTGCTCGGGCTGACCGGCGGGGCGCTCGGGCTCGCGCTGGCCCTCGGCGGCGTCAAGCTCTTCAAAACGCTCGGGCCGGAGCGCTTCCCCATGCTGGCCGAGACCAGCGTTGACGCTCCGGTGCTGGGCTTCACCCTGGCCATTTCGCTGGTCACGGGCCTGCTCTTCGGCCTAGCCCCGGCGTTGGCCGGCATCCGCGCCAACCTCCAGGAAAACCTGAAAGAAGGCGGCCGCGGGTCGGGCGAAAGTTTCCGCCGGAACCGCGCCCGCGGGATGCTGGTGGTGGCGGAGATGGCGCTCGCCCTCCTGGTCCTGACCGGCGCTTCGCTTATGACCCGCAGCCTCATCCAGCTTCAGCATACGAATCCCGGGTTTAACCCCGAAGGCGTGCTGATTGCCAGCCTGACCCTGCCCGCCAGCCAGTATCCGACCCCCGAATCGCGGGTCGGCCTCTATCGCAGGATGCTGGAGCGGTTGAACGCCGAACCCGGAGTGGTCGCCGCGGGGGTGACCACCTCACTGCCGCTCGGCGGATCCAACACGGGAATTTCCCTGCTGATCGAGGGCCAGCCGCCGCCGCGGCCCACCGAAGTTCCCATATTCTGGCAGCGTGCCGTGGACCCCCACTATTTCCGCGCCATGCGCATCCCGGTGAAGCGTGGGCGGGTGTTCACCGATCTCGATGCCGGCAAGCCGCGGGTGGCGGTGATCAACGAAACCATGGCCCGGCGCCACTGGCCCAACCAGGACCCTGTCGGCCGCCGTTTCGGCAACGGCCGGGACTGGATCACGGTAGTGGGGGTGGTGCAGAGCGTGCGGCACATGTCGCTGGCCGCGGAGCCGGAGCCCGAGTTTTACGAGCCCTACCCGCAAAACCCCGGCGGAGCCATCAATGTGGTGGTGCGGACGGCGGGCGACCCCATGCGGTTCGGCCCGGCGCTGCGGCGCATCGTGCGCGAGATCGACCGCGGCCTTCCCCTTTCGAGGCTCATCACCATGGAGCAGGCGGTGGACACTCCCACCGCGTCACGCCGGTTCTCCGTGGTCCTGATCGCCATTTTCGCGGGCGTGGCGCTGCTGCTGGCGGCGGTGGGAATCTACGGCGTGATCTCTTTCTCGGTG
>JAIQFU010000062.1 GCA_020073115.1 Terriglobia bacterium | reverse complement strand
GTCTGCCTCTTGACCCTCGGCATTGGCGGTGCCACGGTCGGAGACTGGCTGGAGTGTGATGCCAATGGTCACGCTGGAAAGCGCCATCGCCGCCGACGCCACCATCGGCGAGAGCAGCCCCAGCGCGGCGATCGGTATTCCCACCGTGTTATACGCGAATGCCCAGAACAGGTTCTGCCGGATGATCCGCATCGTCCGGCGGGAAAGCTCGATGGCATCCGCTACGCGGTTCAGGTCGGACCGCATCAGCGTGATATCGCCGGCTTCCATGGCGATATCCGTGCCCGCGCCGACAGCGATTCCCAGGTCGGCTTGCGCCAGCGCGGGGGCGTCGTTGATGCCGTCGCCCACCATCGCCACGCGCCGGCCCGCCGCCTGCAGTTCCTTCACCTTGGCCACCTTGTCGGCCGGCAACACGTCCGCGAGCACGCGATCGATACCGGCCTCGCGGGCGATGGCTTCCGCGGGCGGAGAAGCTGGTGGATTCTTCCACCGCCACGCCCCGCTCGGCGGCGGCCTCCACAATGGCCCTGCCCAGGGGGTGCTCGGAGTAGCGCTCGGCGGCCGCGGCCAGGGCCAGGAGTTCCGTCCCGGTGAACCCCGCGGCGGGCGCGAGGCGCGTCACGCGCGGCTTGCCCTGGGTGATGGTTCCGGTTTTGTCGAGCACCACCGTGTCGATCTTGTGGGCCGTTTCCAGCGCCTCGCCGCCTTTGATCAGAATGCCGCGTTCAGCCCCGCGCCCGGTCCCCACCATGATGGCCGTCGGAGTCGCCAGCCCGAGGGCGCACGGGCAGGCAATGATCAGCACCGCCACGGCGTTCACCATGGCGGTGGCGAAAGGCGCGAAGAAGAGCCATGCGGCGAAGGTCGCCACCGCCGCCAGGAGCACGCCCGCGGTGAAATACCCGCTGACCACGTCCGCCAGGCGGGCCACCGGCGCGCGCGACCCCTGCGCCTGCTTCACCATCTCGATCATCTGCTGCAGCACGGCGCCGCGCCCCACCTTGGTGGCTGCGAAACGGAAGGCCCCGGCGCGATTCACCGTCCCGGCGTACACCGGCGCGCCCGGCCCCTTGTCCACCGGCAGGCTTTCTCCGGTAAGCATGGATTCATCCACCGCCGATTCGCCTTCGAGCACCGCGCCATCCACCGGAATCCGCTCGCCGGGACGCACCACCACCACGTCTCCCGCGCGCACGTCTTCGATACCGGTTTCCACTTCGGCGCCTTCGCGGACCACCCGCGCCGTGGGCGGCTGCAACTCCATCAGCCGGCGAATGGCGGAGGAAGCTCTTCCACGCGCCCGGGCCTCCAGCGTCCGGCCGGTGAGGATAAGGGCGATGATCACCGCTGCGGCCTCATAGTACACCTCGTCGCCGCCGCGGACGGTTTCGAAGAGGGAGTACAGAAAGGCCGCGCCCGTGCCCAAGGCAATCAGCGAATTCATGTTGGCCGAACGGTGGCGCAGGGCCGTCCACGCCGCGACGTAAAAGGGCGCGCCGGAATAGAAGACCACCGGCAGGGTGAGCGCGAGTTGGATCCAGGGCGAAAACGGAACATGCAGCGTCCCGTGCGACATCCCCAGCGCCAGCACGGGCGCGGCCAGCACGATGGCGACGAGGAGGCGCCGCCGGTACGCGGGTTCTTCGGCGTCGGGCCGCGTCTCCGTCTTCGGAACGCCATAGCCCAAGTCTTCGATGGCGCCTACGAAATCGCGCACCTGGACCTGTGCCGGGTCGTACTCGACCGTGGCGGTGTTGGTGGCCAGGTTGACCCGCGCGCGCTCCACTCCCGGGGTCGCCGAGAGCGTCCGCTCGATGGTCCGGGCGCAGGCGGCGCACGTCATGCCGGAAACGGGAAGATCGACGCGCTCGGCCGTTTCGGTCTTCATGCCGGGACTTCGTACCCGAGTTGCCGCACGGCATTGGCCAGAACGTCGGGTTTCACCAGGGCGGTGTCGTATTCCACGCTGGCCCGGGCGCCCTGCAGGTCCACCGTGGCTTTGGTCACCCCCGGCGTGGAGGAGAGCTTCCGCTCCACGCTGCGTGCGCAGTTGGCGCAGGTCATCCCGCGAACGGGCAGGTCAAGAGTTTCAACGGCCATACTTTTATGATGCATCCGTAGGATATTGGTGGCAGGGCTCATAACGGAGCGCTCCGGGCGAGGCAGACCCATGTAGAAGGCGTGCATGCCCGGCCCGGCCGGTACGTATCGGAAAGGGTGCAAATGCTTTTTGCCGATGCCGCGTTGGCGCGGCGCATCGAAGGCGCCGAAGCCGCCATCGCGCGCGGTTGCGCCCGGAAGGGCGCGGCGGCGCTGGACGTGGCGGGCGGCTGCGCCATTTTCATGGGGGCGGAATCCCCCCTCACCCAAGCGGTGGGAATCGGGCTGAACGGCCCCGTATCCGAGGCCGAAATCGGCTGGATCGAGAGCTTTTTCCGCAGCCGCGGCGCGAAGGTGAAACTCGATCTCTGTCCGCTGGCGGATCCGGGGCTGCTGGAAGCGCTCGCCTCGCGCGGGTACTCGGTCCTGGAATTCAACAACGTGCTGGCCAGGAGGCTCACCGGCGCCGAGGCCGAGTCCGCTCCCCGGGTGCGGCGGCTGCGGGACGGCGAAGGGGAACTCTGGTCCGATGTCGTGGGGCGAGGCTTCTTCGAGACAGCCACACTCTCCCCCGAAGAGATGGACGTGGGCCGGGCCATCGTAGCCATGCCGGGCGCAATGTGTTACCTGGGCCTGGATGAAGGGCAACCTGCGGGCGGAGCCGCCATGGCCGTATGGAATGGACTCGCCATGCTGTTCGGAGACAGCGCCCTGGCGGCGTCCCGCCGGCGCGGCCTGCATCGCGAGCTGATCGCCGCCCGCCTGGCCGAAGCACGGTCCCAAGGGTGCGATCTGGCGGCAGCTTCCACCCTCCCCGGCAGCGCCTCGCAACGCAATTATGAGCGCATGGGGTTCGAGGTGGTCTATACCAGGGCGGCTCTGACCCATTGATTCGAAATATCTGAGAAGTCTCTCCGCGAATCTCCACTAATTTACTCACAGTGTGGATCGACCATTGGGTTGCCGCTTGTCTGGTTCCGCTGGCGTTCTGGATTCTGCTGAGCGGACTGGATGACCTGTTCATCGACCTGGTCTACTGGCTGATGGGGAAAAAGCAGCCGGGATCGCCGGCGGGCGCGGAACTGGACGGAGTTTCCGAGCGCCGCATCGCCATCCTTGTGCCCTTGTGGCGTGAGGATCGGGTTATCGCCCCCATGCTCCGGCGGAACCTTTCCACCCTGCGCTACGCGAATTACGACGTGTTTGTCGGCGTGTATCCCAACGACGAAGGAACCGCCGCCGCCGTGGCCGGGGTCGCCCGCGATCATCCCTCCGTGCACATGGCCGTCTGTCCCCACGACGGCCCCACCTCGAAAGGCGACTGCCTCAATCACGCCTATGCCGCCATGCGGGAGCGCGAACACGCGCACGGGGTTCGCTATCGCGTCGTGGTGACGCATGACGCCGAAGACCTGATCCATCCCGATTCGTTGCGCCTGATCAACTGGTTCTCACGGCGGTACCAGATGGTGCAGGTCCCCGTGCTCCCTCTGCCCACCGCCGCCCGCGAGTTCACGCACGGCGTGTATTGCGATGAGTTCGCCGAGTACCAGTCCAAAGACATTCCCGTGCGGCGCCGGCTGGGAGGGTTCCTGCCCTCCAACGGCGTGGGGACGGGGTACGCCCGGCCGGCGCTGGAACGGTTGGCCCGGGAGCGGCAGGGCCGTCCCTTCGACCCGGAGTGCCTCACCGAGGATTACGAGACGGGCTACCGCCTTCACGCCTTGGGATTCAGCCAGGTGTTCGTGCCGGTGCGTTTCGATGCCTCGGGTCCCGTCGCCACGCGCGAGTATTTTCCCCGAAATTTCCGCGCCGCCATCCGGCAGCGTGGCCGCTGGGTGGCCGGAATTGCGCTGCAAGGCTGGGAGCGGCACGGGTGGCGAACCTCGTGGCGGCAGCGCTACTGGTTCTGGCGCGATCGCAAGGGGTTGATGGGCAACCTCCTTTCGCCCCTGGCCAACGTTCTGTTTCTATACGGTCTGGCGAGTTGCCTCGCGGCGGCCGGGAACGGGGCAGTCTGGCACCTGGGGACCTGTATCCCGCATTGGTTGCGGTGGACGTCGGGCAGCACGCTGGTTCTCTCCGCCCTCCAGACCGGAGTGCGGGTTGCCACCTCGGCCCGCACCTACGGCCTGCGCTTCGCCGCGGCCGCGCCCCTCCGGATGCCGTGGGCGAACATCGTGAACTGTGCGGCGACTCTGGAAGGCTTGCGCCAGTTCTTTGGCGCGCGTTCCCGCCGCGGCGCGCTGGTCTGGATCAAAACCGAGCACATCTACCCGGCCCAGACCGGCGAAACGGGGTAAGAAGTAGCTTTACGAAGTAGCTCTACTTTCCCGCGGGCTCGAAACGGAAGTGCAAAATCACCTCGCCGGGGACGGGCTCCTCGCCCATGCGGGCCGGGGAAAACGCCCATCGCCGCGCGGCATATACGGCCTCCGCCGCCAGGTCGCGAAAACGCCCGCCGCTCAGCAGTTCGGCATACTCCACCTTGCCTGATTCCGCCACGTATACCTTCACATCCACGGGCACGGGGGCGACCAGTTCCGCTCGCTCCCGTATCGATAATGCAGGGCGCACTTCGTGTGTAGCATGCGGTGGCTCAAATACTTGCGGCTCTTTCTTAAACCTGCGCACGAAGGGAATCCGGCGCACCAGCCGGCCCAGGCGCGAAGCTGTCACGGGCTCTGCCGATACGGATACCGCAGGCGCAGGCGGCTCCAGGTTGCGCGACGGGTTCACGGGTGCCCGTGAGGCCGGCTTGGGAACGGATAGCGAAGACTCCAGGGCCGGAGCAACCTGCGTCGCGGGAGTCGGCGGACTCCCGTGAGCTTCCGCGTCTTCCGAGCGGGAGGCGCTTTCCTGCGCGGGGTGGGGGACCGGAGCGTAAGAATGTTTTGAAGTTTTAGGCGCGGCGGCTTGAGGAGTTGGACGCTTGGGCTCGGGCGGCGCTGCCGGCTCGCGCGGCACGGGATCCGCTTGCGCCGTTCCGGCGGCCGGCTGCACTGCCGGCGCGTTGACGTAACGGATGGAATCCACCCACGTCCGGCCCGGCCCGGACAGTTCCAGGCGGAACATCACGTCTCCCGAGTCGGGCCAATACGCAAGCGATCCCGCAGTAAGCTCGCCGCGGGACAACTCCATACGGCTCTGATGAGGGCCGTCTGTTATGTAAAGCGTTCCATGAGAGGCCTGCCGTACCGCTTCCGAGCCCTGGTCCCATCGCAGCCGGAGCCCACGCCCTTCGCGCTCCAGGTTTAGCGAGGGACGCGCGGCCGCCACCACCTGCGGCCGTTGTGGCTGCGGCCGGAAATGGAACACCGTCGCGGCTGCCACCATCCCCAGGACGGCGGAGGCAGCAGGCAGCATCCAGCGGCGTGTACCGACGGCGCTCGTCGCTTGGCGATGGTGCTCTGAACCGTTTCGTCCAGGCGCCCCGCACCCAGGATCTGCGGGCGGCGGCAGTTGTTCGGTCATTGAGGTCTGAGGAACAGCTTCAGATGCTGGCTGTAAATCCGCGGGATGAAAAGGGACGTCGTGCGCCAGGGCCAGGGCTCCTTCCTGTTCGGTGAACAACCCGGCGCGGCCGGCCGCCGGCTGAATCAGCAGAAAGACGCCGTTTCGGCCAGCGAAGTATTGCTGGAACAAGTTGACGTCATCTTCTTCTAAAGACAGCTCTTCGGAACGCGTCTGCGAGCGGTAAATCCCGATCGCCTCGGGATGCGCGCGGAAGACATCCGCGAACCGCTCCCGGTCGGCTTCGGACAACCGGTAGAACGGTCCGGAACGGTGCTCAGATTGTACCGCCGTGAAATTCTGAATCGAAATCGTCGCGCCCCCGTCGCGCTTCTCGAGGCGGCCCAGCAAGAGCCCGCCGATCTCCAAGCCTCGCCGCGGCACGGATTTCCATGCCTCCACAGCCGCCAACCGGAGCCGCTGGACCACATCCAAAGAAAGCCGTACGGCGATGGGATGGGAGGGCGATTCCCAGAACTGGCTCTGTGGCGGCATCGTGTGCCGACGTGCAATCGGCCGACCACCGTGCGCGCCGTTACGCCGGGTGCAAAAATGGGGATCTATGGAAGCACGCCTCTCGCCGTACGGCAGCGCCTCGACGGTTCCCTCCCCGGTGAATCGGATGATGGCCGCATTTGCCGACGGCTTTCGCGATGGAGTGGATGTGAACCTCGGGGTCGGGTACGTCAACGAGAAGACCATCCCGACGCCTCTCTTTATCGAGGCCTTGCAGGCGGTGGCCGGCGACCCCGCCACGTACCGGCAGGCTTTCAACTACGGGGGACCGCATGGCTCGCCAAACCTGATTGCGGCGATCCGCTGCTTTCTGGCGCGCCATCGGATCGGCGGGCTGGATGAAGCGGTCATCGGCGGCAAACGGCTGATCGTCGGCCCGTGCGGCGCTACGAGCGTGCTCGACGCGCTCGCCGAGGTGATCGCACCGGGGATCGTGGTGACCTCCGACCCCATGTACTACATTTACGCCGACGCCCTCGAACGGAAAGGCTTCGAGGTGCTCGCGGTCCCCGAAGACGGCGAGGGCATCGCGCTGGATGCCCTGGAGCATAAACTGCGCGGGCTGGGAGAGCGGACGAACGAGATCGCCTTCTTCTACGTGGTGACGGTCAACAACCCTTCGTGCACGATCCTGTCGAATGCCCGCAGGCGGGCGCTGTATGCCGCCGCGGCGCGTCTTTCGCGCGAGCAGGGGCGCCGCATTCCGATCTTCTTCGACCTGGCGTACGAACTGCTGTTGCACGACCCCTCGGCGGAGAAGTTCGAATCGGTCCTGGGGCGGGACGATCTCGATATCGTCTACGAGATCGGTACCCTGTCCAAGATCCTCGCTCCGGCGCTGCGCATCGGCTATCTTCTGGGTCCCGGCGGTCCGCTGATGGATGCCATGGTGCAGAAGACCAGCGATACCGGTTTCAGCGCGCCGCTGTTCGTGCAGGAAATGGCGGCCTGGCTGCTCGACCGGCGCATCGGGCCGCAACTGGCGAACGTCAATGCCGGTTACCGCGAGAAGGCGCGGGCGGTGGGCGCCGCGATTGACCGCGAGATCGGGCCGTGGCTTGCCGAGCGGCGCGGCGGGCAGGCCGGTTTTTATTACTACCTCACCTTCCGCGATCTCGAGACCCATCCGGAATCGCCGTTCTTCCGCTATCTCACGCGGACTACCGGCGATGCGGCGGCGGACGGGCCGGCCGGCGATCCGTTCCCGCGCGTCGTCTATATTCCCGGCGTGTACTGCGTCCACTCCCAAGGCGACTTGGCCGAGGTGGGCCGGCGGCAGTTGCGGCTCTCCTACGGCTTCGAAGACACGGAACGGATCGTGGGGGCGCTGAAGCTCATGCGGGAAGCGGCGGAGCGCGTGAGTTGTGGCGCAAGCTCGAGCGTGCCGCGGTGAGCCTGCGCGCGCCGGCGGCGCGCTGAAGCGGGCGCCACGTTTACAATGAAAGCAACATCATGAAACGCAGAGCGGCGGTTCTCGCTTTAGTGTTGCTGGCCAGCGGCTACGGCCAGCGCAGGCCCACGGAACGCCTGGTGCGCTCACCTTCCCGCGGGACGCACGGCGCCGTCGCCGCCGGGAGCGAATACGCCACCGAAGCCGGGATGCGCATGTACTTCCACGGTGGCAACGCGGTGGACGCGGGCGTCGCCACCATGCTGGCGGCCTCGGTCACGGAGTTCTCGCACTTTGGGCTGGGCGGCGAGGCGCCCATCCTGGTGCGCACCCGCGAAGGCAAGGTTTACGCCATTGCCGGGGTGGGGACCATGCCCAAGCTGGCTACCGCCGATTTCTTCCGCAACCACAAAGTGGGCGAGGACGAGATGCTCGAACCGCCCGAACCCAACGGGCTGAAGAACTGGGTCCCGGTGGCGGGAATTCTGCCCGCGCTGGTTCCCGGGATGGTGGAAGCGGCGCTGGTAACCCTGCGCGACTTCGGAACCAAATCGTTCGGCGAAGCGGTGGAGCCCGCCATCGAACTGGCGGACGGTTTTCCACTGGATGAGATGCGCTCCATGTCAATCGCACGCAGCGTGCGGTTCCTGGAGGCATGGCCGGATTCGCGCCGCGTATTCCTTCCCAACGGGCGCGTTCCGCAGCCGGGCGAGATCCTCCGGCAGCCGGACCTTGCTCGCACCCTGCGCTCCATGGCTGCCGCGGAGAAAAAGGCGCTGGCCGGCGGCGCCACCCGCGCCAAAGCCATCGACGCCGTGGGCGATTTCTTCTACCGCGGCGAGATCGCGCACAAGCTGGACGCTTTCTCCAAGGCCCACGGCGGATTCCTGCGGTATGAGGACATGGCCGCGTTCCACGTGGAACCCGAGGCCCCGGTCTCCACCACCTTCCAGGGCTACACGGTCTACAAGCCCGGCTTCTGGAGCCAGGGACCGGCGATGATCGAAACCCTGAACATCCTCGAGGGCTACGATCTGCGCGCCATGCGGCTGAACTCGGCCGACTACATCCATACCCTGGTGGAGGCGCTGAAACTGGCCTATGCCGACCGCGATACGTATTACGGCGACCCCAAATTCGTGAAGATCCCCGCCGCCCGGCTGCTGTCGAACGAGTATGGGGCCGAGCGCCGCGCGCAGATCGGGCCGAACGCCTCGCTCGACTTCCGGCCCGGCGACGTGGAGCCGAACCCGCCGCTGCATCCCTTCTACGACAAGATCGCCCGCTACAAGATCGACGACGCGCTGAGGGCCAAGGACACCACGTGCGTGGACGCCATCGACAAGGACGGCGTGGCCTTCTCCGCGACGCCCTCGGGCGCGTGGATGCCGTCCTACATCGCCGGCGATACCGGAATCCCGCTGACGCAGCGCGCGCAAAGCTTTCTGCTGGTCCCGGGCCATCCGAATGAGCTGGCCGGGGGCAAACGTCCCCGCGTGACCCTCAGCCCTACCCTGGTGACCAATCCCGACCGGACGGTGCTCGCGCTTTCCACCCCCGGCGGCGACAACCAGGACCAGTCGCTGCTCCAGGTGCTGTTCGATTCGATCCTTTGGGGCATGAACGCCGAGGCAGCGGTAGAGGCCCCGCGGTTCCAGAGCGAACATCTGGTTTCCAGCTTCGACAATCATGCCATGAGCCCCGGCAGCCTCCTGCTGGACGAACGCACGCCCGCCGCCGTGGTGGCCGAGTTGCAGAAACGCAAACACCTGGTGGACTTGCGCAGCCGTTATAACAGCGGGGCCGCTCCGGTGATGATCCGGCTGCACCCCACGGGGCTGATTGAAGCGGGCGCCGACCCGTACTACTACCGGAACTCACAGGCGTGGTAGGGCCGCTGTTCGAAGATCCCGGCGCGTTCGACCGCCAGGGACTCGCCGCGCGCCTGCACGATCTGGCGGCGCGCAATATCTTCATCGGCGGCAGTTCCTGGAAATACGAAGGCTGGCTGGGCCAGGTGTATACGCGCGACCGCTACCTGGCGCGCGGCCGGTTCTCCCGCCGTATCTTCGAAGCCGAGTGCCTGCGTGAATACGCCGAGACGTTTCCCGCGGTTTGCGGCGACTTCGCTTTCTACCAGTTCCCCACCCAGGACTTCTGGCGCAACCTGTTCGCCCGCGTTCCGGAGGGCTTCCGCTTCGCTTTCAAGGCGCCGGAGCAGATCACCTGCAAGCTCTTTCCGCGGCACGCGCGCTACGGGCCGCAGGCCGGAAAAGAAAACGAGCTGTTCCTGAATAGTGAGGCGCTGATTCAGGAGTTCCTGCGCCCCCTGGCGCCGTACCGCGCAAAGGCGGCGCTGGTGATCTTCGAGTTCGGCGCCTTCGGGCCCAAGGCCTTCTCGGAACTGGCTGCATTCCTGGATTCGCTCGACCGGTTCCTGGCTTCTCTCCCGCCGGAGTTCCTATATGCCGTGGAACTCCGCAATCCCGAGTTCCTGGAAAAGGATTACTTCTCCTGCCTGCGTTCGCATCGGGTGGCGCACGTTTACAACGCTTGGTCGCGCATGCCGGAGTTGCGGCGGCAGATCGCCATCCCCGATTCCACGACCGCGGATTTTCAGGTATGCCGCGCGCTCCTGCGCCGCGGGCGGATGTACGAGCAAGCCGTCGCCGCGTTCCAGCCGTATACCGAGATTCAGGATCCCAACCCCGAGGCCCGCGATTCGATGCGCATCCTGATCGGCCGCGCCCGCGAAAACAAGCAGATGCTGTTCCTGTTCGTGAACAACCGCCTGGAGGGGAATGCGCCGCTGACGATCTTATCCGTGGTGGAGTAACACCCAGCCAAAGTGGGGCAGGATGCCATCCTGCGCGCGACCTGGAGGCGCCCGGGCGCGTGGTTCCAGTTGGCAGGCTTGGGCGGGTTGGCAACCCGCCGCAGGTTGGCAACCTGCCCCACCAGGCGGCCCTACTTCGGCAGCCGCGCCATGACCCTACTCAACGGTTCTTCGGCGGGCGTGGCCGGGCCGCACAGCTTGATCCGCGCGCCCCAGATCCGCTCCGCCAGGTTGATGTCGGAGTCGGCCTCGTCGCTGTACGAGCGTGGGCGTCCGTGGCGCAGCAGGATCTTCCGCGCCGAGTCCGCCAGCCCGCGGAAGTCTTCCGGGACCGGCTCGCTCCAGCCCGCCCCGCACTGGTCGAACGCCCCCACCGCCGCCTCCAGAAGTTTTCGGCCGCGCTCGAACCGATCGGAAGCATGCAGCCCGGGCACGGCGGGATCGAGCGCAATGACCCGCTCCACCAGTTGCAGGCGCTTCTGGTAAGTGGCGTTCGCGGCGTCCAGCCGCACGGCTTCGCGGAACGATTTTTCTGCGGAAGAGAAATCTCCCGACGCCAGTTCCGCCTCGCCCAGTCCCGATTGCGCTTCGGCGTCGTTCCTGTTCTTCTGAGCGATCTCGCTGAAGACGCCGGCCGAGTTCCGCGGCAACCCATACTCCAACAGGAGCTGGCCGATGCGCTTTCGCATGGCGGTCTGGGGCGGCATGTCCGCCGCGAGCGCCAGGAGTTCGGCCTGGGCCTGCTGCTTTGCGCCTGCTTTGCCGAGCGCGTTGATCAGCTCCAGGCGCGCTTCCAACCGGTTGGCTTGCGGATCGTCGCGCCACGCCCCGTAGATCGCCCGGTGGTAGTACTTGAGCGCCACCGCGATCTCGCCTCTCTGAAGTAAGATCCTGCCGAGCCCCACGTTGGCGGGGCCGCTGTTCGGATTCTGCCGGAGCACCTGGTTCAGATAGATCTCGGCTTCCTCCAGGTGGCCGGCTTTCACCAGCGCCATCCCCAGCGCCAGGCGCTCTTCGGTGGTATGCGAAATGGAAAGCGCATGGCGGTATTGCTCAACGGCCTCTTCGTAGCGGTCCGCCTGCATCAGTTCGTTGCCCTGCTTGAAGAACTGCTGGGCCCGCGTAACCCGCTGCGTCCGGTAGAAATACGTCAGGAAGGCGGTAATCACGGTGGCCAGAACCAGGGCCGCGATGATCCCGCCGAAGACCGCCCTGGGGGCGCGCGCCGGCGGGCGGGGCGCGGCGCGGCGGGCCGGTTTGTTTTCCAGGCCGTAAGCCGCCATGACGTCGCGGACCGAGATCACCCCTACAAGCTGGCGAAGGTTCGCCCGGCTCACGACCGGCAGCGTATTCAGGCCGCTGCGCGCCATGCTCCGCATCGCGGTGTCGAGGGAGTCGTCCGAATAGACGTGGGGGAAGTTGTCGTCGTCGAGTTCGGTGGCCAGTTCGGCCGTGGGCAGCAGGTCGGCCAGGCGGTCGCGGTGGCGGCCGGCTCGCAGGGCCTGCTGCAGCTGCGCCTCCGTCAGCATCCCGAGGAAAACGCCGGCCTGGTTCACCGGCCAGGCGCCCTGCTCGCGTGGAACTCTCGTCTCCGCATCGGCCACGGTCTCCAACCCATCCAGCGTCAGGACGGGTGGGCGGAGGCCGTCGCGCACCGCCAGCAGCTCCTCGCGCGCGCCGGCGCCGGCGGGCAGATGAATTCCGTCCTGGTGCTGCAGGGCCTCATAGATCGGTTCCTCCTGCAGTTGGCTCGATATCACATAGCTCATCAGGTTGGAGATCATCAGCGGGACGATGATGGAGTAGTCGCGGGTGACCTCGAAAATCATGATCACCGAGGTCAGCGGCACGCGCACGATGCCGGCGAACGCCGTCCCCATCCCCACCAGGGCGTAGGCGCCGACGCTGGCGGTGTAATCCGGCAAAAGCGCGTGCGCCACGCCGCCGAACGCGCCGCCCAGCATGGCCCCGATAAAAAGGCTCGGGCCGAAGATGCCGCCCGCGTTGCCGGAAGCGTAGCAGGTCGCGGTGGCCACCAGTTTGAGCAGCACCAGAAGCGCCATCATGCTCAGGACCATGTGCCCATTCAACGCCTGGCTGACGTACCCGTAGCCGACGCCCAGGACCTCCGGCACGAACCAGCCCAGGGCGCCGACCATCAAGCCGCCCGCCACGGGCTGGACCCATCGGGTCTCTTTGGGGAGGCGCAGAAAGCGCTGCCGCTGCCACAGCAGCAGTTTGACGAACGCCACCGATACGACGCCGCCCAGCAGGCCGAGAACGGCGTACAACCCGAACTCGAGGGGATGCACCAACTGGTACGCCGGGACGTGGAACAGCGGCTCGTCGCCCAGCAGGAGGTGCAACACGATCCAGGAGGTGGCCGAACTCAACACGATCGACCCCAGGACCCGCGCGTGCATGTCCCCCATTACCTCTTCCAGGGTGAAAAGCACCGCCGCGATGGGCGTGTTGAAGGCCGCCGCGAGCGCCGCCGCGGCGCCGATCGGCACCAGGGCTTTCACGTTGGCCGGGCTCAGCCCCAGCCGCCGTCCCAGCGAAGAGGCGATCCCCGCGCCCACCTGCACCGAGGGGCCTTCGCGGCCCAGGGCGATGCCGCTCGCCAACGATGCCGCGGAACAGAAGAACTTCCCCAGAGCCGTTTTGAAGAGAATCACGCCTTCGTTGATGAATAGCGCCGTTTTCGTCTGCGGAATCCCGCTTCCACGGGCATTGGGGAAATACCGCGACAACAGAAAGCCTGTGATCAGCGCCCCGGCGACCGGAATCACGAGCCGGCGCCACGCCGCGCCTCCCGCGGGGTACATCCGGGCCCCCAGGTTCTCCGTGAGAAGGATGAAAGCGACGATCACCACGCCGACGACGGCGCCGATGAGCAGCGTGAGAACCAGCAGGACTTTATCTTCGTGGTGGTGAAGGGTCTCCGCGTCCGCCCAGGCTGTCAATCGACTCCCAAACGAACGGGGCCCCGGCTCAATGAACGGCATCCGATGGACGTCCAATCTCAATGATAGCGGCCCGCGGCAAAAACCACCGTCTGTCCCACCACGGCGCGGGCCATAATCGTAAAGGATGATTCGAATAGCGAACGGCCAGGGCTATTGGGGCGATTCCATCGACGCTCCCGTGGAGCAGGTGCGGCGCGGCTCCCTCGACTACCTGACGCTGGACTACCTGGCGGAAGTCACCATGTCCATCCTGCAGAAGCAGCGGCGCCGCGATCCCGAATCCGGCTATGCCCGCGACTTCGTCGAGATGATCGGCCGCATTCTGCCGGACCTGGCCGCCAGGAATATCAAGGTGGTGGCGAACGCCGGCGGCCTGAACCCGCCCGCCTGCCGCCGTGCGGCGCTGGCCCTGGCGGAGCAAGCCGGAGTGAATATCAACGTGGCGGCGGTTACCGGGGACGACATCCTGGGCCGTCTGGACGAGATGATGGCCCGCGGCCTCGAATTCCGGAACATCGATACCGGTGAGCCGCTCTCCAGCGTGCGCGGCCGGGTCTTGAGCGCGAACGCATACATCGGCGCGTTCCCCATTGCGCAGGCCCTCGGCCGGGGCGCGCAGATTGTCATCACCGGGCGGTGCGCGGACGCCGCGCTCGCGCTGGGCCCCATGATCCACGAGTTCGGCTGGCGCGAGGACGATTGGGACCTGCTGGCCGCCGGAGCGGTGGGAGGCCACGCCATCGAATGCGGCGCCCAGGCCACCGGCGGGAATTGCCAGGCGGATTGGGAATCGATTCCGGACCTGGCCGACATCGGCTATCCCATTCTCGAAGTGGAGCCCGGCGGCTCCATGGTGTTGACGAAACACGCCGGCACGGGCGGCCGCGTCACCGTCGCGTCGGCCAAGGAACAGCTTCTCTACGAGATTGGCGATCCCCGGGCCTACATCACTCCGGATTGCGTCGCCGATTTCACCACCATTCAAATCCAGCAGGACGGCCCGGACCGCGTGCGCTTCAGCGGCATCCGGGGCCATCCCGCATCGGATTTCTTCAAGGTCTCCGCCAGCTACGCGTACGGATTCAAAGCAGCCGGAATGGTCTGTTACGCGTGGCCGGATGCGTTCCGCAAGGCGCAGGCGGGCGCGCGCATCCTGCGCGAGCGGCTGGATCGCCTGGGGCTGCGGTTCGATGCCCTCCATACCGAGTTGCTCGGCGCCAACGCCTGCCATGGAATTCCCTCCGCCGAACCTTCGCCGGAACTGGCGGCGCAGTTGCCCGAGGTGGTCTTGCGAATCGGCGTGCGCGCGCAGGAGCGCGCTCCCGTGGAGCGGTTCGCCAAGGAGATCGCGCCGCTCGTGTTGAGCGGTCCGCCCTCGGTCACCGGCCTGGGCAGCGGCCGCCCCAAGGTGGAGGAAGTGGTTGCGTACTG
>JAIQFU010000587.1 GCA_020073115.1 Terriglobia bacterium | reverse complement strand
ATGGCGTTTACCCCGCGGCCGATCGCCTGAAAGACCGTCCCGAAGCCCGTCCTCAAAACCAGGATGGCGAAGAGCAGTTGAAGCCCCAGGCCCCATGCCAGAAGCCGCCACTTGATCTGGCGTTTGTGCGCGGAGAGGAGCCAGGCGGCTCCCACAATCACAACCAGGCCCAGAAAACCCGTGAAACGACCCATTAACCGACGACTTCCAGGATGAGTTCGCGTTCTTCCGGCTTTTGCCCGGAGATGCGGAACGCGTCCTCCACCATCTCGGCGGCTTCCTCCACGCGGTCTTCCTTGGTGTAGTAGAGGCGGCACAGAACGGAGCCCGCGTCCACCTTTTCGCCGACCTTGACTTCGAGGATGATACCCACCGCGGGATCGATGGCGTCTTCCTTCTTATCGCGGCCCGCGCCGATCATGTTGGAAGCCGTCCCGATATCCTCGGCGTCGATGGAGGTGACGTATCCGGCGCGCGGCGAGGCGACCTCGCGCATGCCGGTGGCGTTCGGCAGCAGCTCGAACTTATCGAGCGCCTGCGGGTTTCCGCCCTGGGCCGCTACCGCCTGCCGCAGCTTCTTGTAGCCCGAGCCGTCCACCAGATGCCCTTCCGCGGCGCGCCGCGCCTCGTCGAGCGACGCCGCCTTCTTGCCCAGGAAGATCATGCGCGCCGCCAGCTCGATGCACAACTTGGTGAGATCGTTGGGGCCGGCGTTCTGCAGGGTCTGCGACGCCTCCATCACTTCCAGCGCGTTGCCCACGGCGTATCCCAGGGGCTGGCTCATGTCGGTGATCAGCGCCTGGACTTTCTTGTCCATGCGGCGGCCGATCCCCACCATGGTCTGGGCGAGGCGGCGGGCGTCCACCTGCTTCTTCATGAAGGCGCCGCTCCCCACCTTGACGTCGAGCACCAGCGCGTCCAGGCCTTCGGCCAGTTTCTTCGACATGATCGAAGAGGAAATCAGGGGAACCGACTCCACTGTGGCCGTCACGTCCCGCAAAGCGTATAGCTTGCGGTCCGCCGGCGCCAGCCGGTCGGTCTGGCCGATGAAGCACAGGCCGATTTCGGCAAGCTGCTTCTGGAACTCCTCCGCCGTGAGATTCGTGTGGAAGCCCGGAATTGATTCGAGCTTGTCCAGCGTGCCGCCCGTGTGCCCCAGCGCGCGGCCCGACATCATCGGCACCACCACGCCCGCGGCCGCGGCCAGCGGGGCCACGATCAGGCTGGTCTTGTCGCCCACGCCGCCGGTGGAATGCTTATCCACCTTGACGCCCGGGACGGCGGCAAGATCGACGGTGTCGCCGGAGCGCAGCATGCATTCCGTGAGCCGCGAGACTTCCCGGTCGGTCATCCCGGAGAAGTACACGGCCATCAGGAAAGCTGACATCTGGTAGTCGGGAATGTCACCCTTGGTGTAGCCTTCAACGAGATACTCGATCTCCTCGGGAGCGAGCTCTTCCCCGTCGCGTTTCCGCCGAATCAAGTCAACTGTACGCATTATCAGACACTTAGGCTACCATTCCAGCGGGTGGAAAGTAAAGCGGAATGATAACCGCGGCGGGGCGGGCGATTTCGCCGGTGTTCCACGCGGACCAGCGAAAACGCCTGTCCCGCGCAGTCTTGCCGGAACTCGCTGCCTTCCAGCGGTGTCTAGGGCAGAGAAGGAGGCAATAATGACCGGAACTCTTTTGCTGCTGCTCGCGCTGGCATCCCCCGTTTTGGCGGCCGAAGATCCCGCCACGCAGTGGAAAACCGAGATCGAGAGCGGCAGAAAAGCCATCGCGGCGCGGAATTATTCCGCTGCGGCGGAGAGTTTTCGCGCGGCCCTGGCGCACGCCGAGGCCGTTCCCGGAGAGGCGGCGGGGGTGGTCGAAGCGCTGCGCGCCTGCGCCCGCGGCGCGCGACTGCTGGACCGTTTTGAAGACGCGGAGCAGTTCCTCTCCCGGGCGGTGACGCTCAGCGGCGAGAAATTCGGCGATGCGAGCCCCGAAATCGCCTCCGCCCTCTCCGAACTGGCCGGCGTCCAGCGCGCCCGCGAAAAGCGTGCGGAAGCGCTCGCATCGCTCCGGAAAGCCGTTCGAATCCGGCAGAACCTGCCCGATGTCAAGCGGGAAGACATCGCCAAGGACGTCACGGCCGTAGCCCTGCTGGAGGTGGCTCTCAACGACGTCAAAGCCGCCAAAGAGACCCTCGCGCAGGCGATCGGCGCGTGGGAAGCCGCCGCCGGACCGGATAGCGTGCAACTCCTCCCGGCCCTCGACGCCCTCGGGCGCATCTACCGCGACGCCGCGGATTACGACCAGGCCGAACCGCTCTATTCCCGCTCCATCGAAATCCGCGAGGCGGCCATGGGCCGGGACTCCTCCGACCTCCTGGCGGCGCTCGACTCCATGGCCTATGTCTATTTCGGGCAGAAAAAACTCCCCCAGGCCGAGGCCACCTACAAACGCCTGCTGGCGCTGTGGATTGCCAGCGCCGGGCCGGACCATCCCATGGTGGCGCTCACCCACGACAAGTTGGCCGAGTTCTACGCCTTCCAGCAACGCTACCCCGAAGCCGAGGCCGAATCTTCGCAAGCCCTGACGCTGCGAACCGCGCAGCACCTGGCGAGCCTCCAGCAGACCGGCCGGATTCTGCTGATGGAAGCCAAAATGAAGGAGGCCGAGGACCATTACCGCCGTGCCGTCCAGATCGGGGACCTGGGCAAAGCGCCGGACGAGGCCATGGACCCGGTGCTGCGCATCTATGCCACGGTCCTGCGCACGGCCAACCACCCGCAGGAAGCCGACGCCATCGACAAGCGCGTGAAAGAAGCCCTGTTCCGGAAGGGGGAGCGGGAAGGCCGGCGCCCCTCGCCCGTCAAACTGCCGCAGTAGCGCCGGAGGTCGATATGTCCCGGCGCTTCGCTTTGTTCTCGATACTGATTCTCTCGGCCTCAGCCGCTGAGAATCCGGGGATCACTTTCGACCCCTATAAGCACGTGATCTGGATTCCGGTCCGCATTAATGGCGGCCCGCCGCTCACATTTGGCTTCGACAGCGCCGCCGCCCGCAGCGCCATCGACTGGGATCGCGCCGAAGAGATGAAACTCCAGTTCACCGACTTGGGCGAACGGCTCAACCGCGGATCGGGCG
>JAIQFU010000061.1 GCA_020073115.1 Terriglobia bacterium | reverse complement strand
ATCGTCAACACGGACGAAGACATTCTGCTGCTCATTTGGCGCGGATGCGCGGCCATACCGAACGGGCCGCACGATGTGGCGAGCATTCGAATAGACAGGCAGCGAGGACTGCCCGAGTGAGTTCTATGGCAGTCTCTCAGCGTGCATTTCTCATCAGGCTCTACGAGGAATACCTCGAGGAGGCTTCGTTCCTTTATTCGCAACGCCGGGCGCTACTGGGGAACGACGAGATTCCGTGGCAGAAACTCGCGGGTTTCGAGGAGCGTCTCGAAGCGCAGATCGATGGCCTCGCGGTGGGCGGCGCATTGGCGCTGGAAACGGCCGCGGCGCGCGCCGCCGAAGGCGATGCGGGCGAGTTGTTCGCCGCCCTGTGCGTCTTCTGCCGGCAGGGCAGCCGCGAGCGCGCTCTGACCGCCTTGGAACGGCTCGATCCGGCGGCTGCCGAAAAGGCGTGCGCCGCCGGAGACGCCCTCAAATACGAACTGCCGGATGGCTGGGTCCCGGACCTGCTCACCCTGCTGGAACTGGGGGATCCGAAGCTCGCGCCGGTGTTGGCGCGCGCTTTCGGGTACCGCCGCGTGCCATGCGGCCCGCAACTCATGGCGGCCATGAGGCGCTCGGCCGCCTCCGCCCTCCCGGAACTCGTCTGGGCGCTGGGACGCATCGGACACGAGCCGGCCGCGGAATGCCTGCTCGACTATATGCGAAGCGAGGACGCGCCGGTCCGATCCGCGGCGGGGCTGGCGCTGGCGCGCATGGGAGACACGTGGGGCAGGTTCCCGACCCGCCAGAGCGGGCAGGTTGGGGACCTGCCCCATTTGCTGGCTCTGGCCGGGGGGCGCGATGCGGTGGGTATTTTGTCCGGCGCCGCCACCGCGGACGCTACCGCCGCCCTCGGTTTTTTGGGGGCGCCCGAGTGCGTTCCGGCGCTCCTCTCCCGGCTGGAGCGGCCGGACACCGCCGCGCCCGCGTCCTCCGCCCTGGAGTGTCTCACCGGCGCCGGGCTGTACGAGACGGTTTTCGTTCCGGAGGAGGTGAAGGAGGACGAACTGTTCGAATCCGAACGGGAGGCGTTGCAGGCGGGCAAACCGCCGGACCGCGGCGACGGCAGGCCTTTCGGCTCCGAGGTGACGCGCGTCTCGCGGGAGCCCCGCCGCTGGCAAGACTGGTGGAGCGCCAACTCGTCGCGCTTCACGCCGGGGGTGCGCTACCGCGGGGGGGCGCCTCTCTCGCCCGCGCGGTTGGTGGACTTGCTGGCCGCCCCCCGGACGCCGCACGAAATCCGCCGCTTCTCGGGGGAGGAACTCGCCGCCCGATACGCCGAGGACTTCGGCTTCGAGCCGGACATGCCCGCGGCGCGGCAGGCGGCGCTCCTGGCCGGCGCGGCGGCCGCCGGTACGCGCATGAGCTTCGTGGAAGGCGGCTGGTATCGCGGAGGACGCCGGGTTGACTGAAATCGGGCTGGAATCGGATACAATAGCTCCCCAGAAGCGCCCTGCACTCAGGAGTCTCGCCATGGAAAACCCGGCCGCGCCCGCGGAATCGCTGAATATCGAACAGTTGCTGCAACTCCACGCGCTCACCAAGGATGTCGCCAAGTTCTGTCAAAAACAGCTGCGCGGATATCTGGAGACGCTGGCCCTTTTGTTCCGCCCGCGCCGGACGCTGGGTGAGGCCATAGAAGGGGGCGAACGCGAATCGGTCGGAGGGGCCGAACGGACCGTCGCCGAGCTTCGGGAACTGTACCGCCGTGTGGCCCCGCGCCCATTCGACCTGCGCCCCGAACTGAAGCTGCCCCTGGAATCCATCTCCACGCAAATGCAGCTTTACGAGTGGGAATACCAGCACGAAACCAAGACCGACCGCGGCTGGCGGCCCATCAAGGTTTCGGCGCCGCTGACCTGGGTGGTGGCGTACTCGTCTCCGTATTCCCCGGGCATGCTCCGGCAGGCGCTCGCCGGCCAGGAGGAGTGCGATCCGGAGGCGGTGCGCGCTTTCGTCCTGCGCGCGTGCGTGCTGCATCTCCACTTCGCGAAATTCCCGGCCATCGCGGACCTGCTGGCCGGGCTGCGTTACCGGGTGGAGGTGCGCCGCTCGCCGGAACTGGGCGATCTGCCGCTGGTCACCGTATCCGCGCCCTTCGGTACGATCCGGCCGGCCGATGATCTGGTGACGCTGGCGAGCGGACTGGCGGGCGGCGCCAGCTTCGCCGAGGTGCTGGACGTCGCGACCGCGCGAAACCTGGTGGACCCCCTGCGCGAGCAGATCGCTCCCATCTTCCGCAGCCACGGCCAGGAGATTTGAGCCATGAAGAACCGGCACGGCGTCGTCTGGACGAAGGGGATGTTCCTCACCCCCCAGCATTTTCAGACGCAGGACCAGTTCTTCGATGAAGCCCTCCAGTTCCGTTTTGCCGCATCGGAATATGCCAACTGGGGCGTTACCGCCCTGGAGATCGATTCCGAAGCCCTGGCGAATGGCCTGTTCCGCTTGAACCGCTGCGCCGGCATCATGCCGGACGGCGAGCCGTTCGACATGCCGGAAACGGATGAGGCGCCGGCTTCCCGCGCGGTGGGAGAGCACTTTCCGCCCACCCGCGAAACGCTCGACGTATACCTGGGGATTCCCGAAAAACGGTCCCGCGCGCGTAACGTCACCATTCCCGGGGCGAATGGCGACGCCGCTTTCGAAGGTCCGCCGGCCACGCGTTACCTGGCGGAGGCCCGCATGTTCACCGACGAAAACACCGGGGACGAAGAGAAGCCGGTCATGATTGCCCGACGGACGTTTCGCCTTCTATTCGAGGACGAGTACCGCGACGGGTTTTCCGCGCTGCGCGTGGCCCGCGTCTCCCGGAACGCCGCGGGCGCTCCGGTGCTGAACCCGCGGTTCGTGGCCCCCTGCCTCGACCTGGCGTCGAGCCCGTACCTGGACATGCTCCTGCGGCGCCAGATCGAGATTCTGGCGGCCAAGAGCGCCAGCCTGTCGGCGCCGCGGCGGCAGCGGGGGAAAGTTGTGGCTGAGTTCTCGCCGTCGGAAACCGCCAATTTCTGGCTCCTGCACACCGTAAACTCATATCTTCCCGAACTGAAGCACATCTGGAAAGTGCGGCAGGGCCACCCCGAGGCGGCGTACGTCGCGATGCTCCGGCTGGCGGGGGCCCTTTCGACGTTCTCGCTCGAGGGCCGCCCGGAGAACCTGCCGGACTACGACCACGACGACCTCGGGCGCTGTTTCACGGCGCTGGATGCCAGCATCCGGGATCTTCTGGAAACGGTGATCCCGTCGAAGTTCGTAGCCGTGCCGCTGGAACTCCGGGATCGGTTCGTATGGTCCGGGGCCGTGACCGAGGACCAGTACCTGCGAAACTCGCAGTTGTACCTGGCAGTCAGCGCCAAAATGGGTGTGGACGACCTTATCCGGAAGGCGCCGCAGCTCATCAAAGTATCGTCCCAGGACGACATCCAGCGGCTGGTTCGCAATTCGCTTCCGGGCCTCCTGCTGCGGCACGTTCCGGTGCCGCCGGCCGCGATCCCCATCAAGCTGGACAACCAGTACTTCAGCCTGAACCAGGGTGGGGCGTTGTGGGACGCCATTGTACTGTCGCGTCAGATCGCGGTGCACGCGCCCGGTGAAATCGTGGATCCGAAGATGGAAGTACTGATCGTGCTGGAGTAAACGGAGGTTCTGCGATGGTCGTCGAATCCGCCGGCCTGACCGATTCCGGCTGCGTCCGGCCCGAAAACGAAGACCGGATTCTGGTTGAGCCGGATGCCGGGCTGTTCGTGGTCTGCGATGGCATGGGCGGCCCCCGCCGGGGAGATGTAGCGGCCGAAACTGCCATTGAGACGATCAGGCACTTCATTCTCGCGACCGCCGACCGGTTCGACGTCACGTGGCCCTTCGGTTACAAGCGCGACCTGTCCATTGCCGCCAACCGGCTGCTCACCGCGATCCTGCTGGCGAACCACCAGGTATGGCGCCGCGCCGAACAGGCCCCCGAACACGCCGGAATGGGCGCTACCGTGGCCGCGCTGCTGCTGGAGGACAACTACGCCGCGGCGGCCAACGTCGGAGACAGCCGCGTATACCGCTTGCGCGCCGGCTGCCTGCGGCAATTGACGGTGGACGACACGATTATCGCCGACATGCTGGCGCACGGCATCGTTTCCGCTGAAGCCTCCCGCCGCCACCCCATGCGTAATATCCTGACTCAGGCCGCGGGAGCCAAGGAGAAGATCGAGGTCCACCTCTGGGAAGAAGCCATCGAACCGGGCGATGTGTTTCTCATCTCGAGCGACGGCCTGCACAAGCCTGTTCCCGAAGAGGACATGCGGGCCTCGCTCTCGACAGATGTTTCGGCGGCGGCTCGCGCCGGCTGCCTGATTGAAGCGGCGCGCGTGGCCGGCGGCCCCGATAACGTGTCGGCCGTGGTGGTGGCGTGTGAGTGAAACGCCCGGTTTGCGGCGCCTGTTGGAAAGGCGCCATTCAACCAACCGGCGCCACAAACCGAGCGCCGGCGGTACTCAGGAGTAAGCATGGCGTCCCTTCGTTTTCCAGACCCGTTGTGCCGATTCCACCGGTTCCCCGGCATCGACAGCGGCACCCTCTGCCGCCAGGCGTCTCCGGCTCCGGGGCCGGTCGAACGGCTGTCCCTCTGGCCCGACCTTTACGACCCGCGATTCTTTCCCGCCGCGCTCGGTCTCTCCGACGCCATCACCGCCGCGGACCGGGCCGAGTTTGCGGTCATCGGGAAGATGGGAGCGTTGGATCGCCACGGCCGGCCTTACCACACGGTGAACAGCTACCTCTCGGACCGCACCTGCTATTTCGGGTCTCCGTTCGCGTATGCCGCGTTTGCGGCCGAATCCGACGCGGAACTCGGCCGAACCAGGTGGATCGGGAAGAGGGGCATACGAACCCTGGGTTCCATGCTGGAATTCGGCAAGCACATCGAGCGGCAGCGCATCTTCTACCGTTGGGTTCGCAAAGCCTACAAGAACAAGTACGGCCACGATAAGAATGTTCCCGAACTGATTCGCAGAGGCATGTCGGACGAACTGGCGAAGAAGATCGCCGAGGTGCGGGGCAGCATCCGGGTCCGGAGGGCGCACGAACAGCATTTCAAGACGGGCGGCTTCAATCCGCGCCCCGTCAAATTGTGCGGATGCTACCGTCTGGGCACCCTGAGCAAACACGCCACCGGCATGGCGGTCGATATTGACGACACGGCGAACGCCCAGTTCAAGGCGGAGGATTGGCAGTCTATCGAGGAGTTTGTGGGCAGGCGCGTGATGCGCTTTGGCCGCTGGAAGAGCGAGTCCGATGCGGAAGCGCTCTGGACCGATATCCGGGAGGTCAATGACCTGTTCATGAAGCGGGTGGCTTCCGAGGTCCGCCGGATCGAGCGGGAGCGCAACGAAAGGAAGGTGGAGGTGGCCACGGCGCAGGGAGCCGCCATGGCGGCCGATCCCTCGTGGGTGGCGCCGCCGCTGCACGCGGTTCTCGGGGAGCGCTTCCAGGCGCTCTCCCCGTGGGCTCACCGCGGGTTCTTCCATCTACCGCTCGAGTTGGTCCTGGAACTGCACTTCCGCGGCTTCGTGTGGGGCGCTACGTTCCACGACAACGTCGATCTTCATCATTTTGAGCTGGAGGAATAACACTGCAACGTGGCGGACCCAGGGGCCGGATGTCGGCACGATTGCCGACACGGCGGGCTGAAGCCCGCGCCACGTGCTCAGAACGTGTAGGAAAGGCCCGCCATGGGCACGAATTTCGAACGCAAGCCGTCGTCGTTCAACTGGAACAACCCGTTCAGGGTGAGAAGCAGGTTACGCCCCAACTGGGCTTTCAATCCGGCGGAGCCCATCAACACGCTGAAGTTTCCGGTGCGTACCGAGGTGGTGGCGTATGGCGGCGTCGCCGCCACGGCCTGGGGTGTGATTTCCGGTTGCAGCGGCGTGAAAGGGGCGCCCTGGACGAGGATGGGCGCGCCGTACACGCTCTGGCCGAGAAAATCGAACGACAGCGTCAGTCTCCGGGCCACGCCCACATCGGTCCCGAGGGTGTAGAACAAATCATTCGGTAAATGGCCCTTGGTAGGGGCCAGGGGGCTGGTGGTACTGCCGGCGTTATAGCCTGCGAAGTTCCCCGCCAGAATCGAACTGCCGTTGATCTGGTAGCCGATGTTCACGTGGGGCGCCCACTTTCCCTCGCGCAAGGACGCGATGACGAAGGGTTTGATGCCGTACGTTCCCGACCCAAGGAAGTTCTCCGCGTCGCCCGTCGGAAACCGGACATCCGCGGCAAACCCGAGCGAGGCCTTCTCCCCGTGGGCTACTGCCGCCTTGATCCGGACGGTAGCGTCGCCGATGCCGGACGCCGTCTGCGAGATGGCGTAGCCGTTCGCCTGGCTTCCGTTTGGGAACTGGTGGACCTCGGAACTCGGATCGGCCCCGGCGTTGGTCCAATGGATCGCCGCGGACGAGTTCCCGGTCAGGCGCACGCTCAGGATGGGGAGGGCGAGCGAGACGTCGATGCGCCGGGTCAGGCCGTAAGTGGCGAAGGCGGTCTCCTGGTTCACAAACAGGTGGACGGAGTTTTGAGTCGTGATGAAGTCCGAGAAAAACCCGGTGGCGTGAGCATCGTCATGCGTAAATACGGCCGGTATGTTCTTCAGGTCTATTCCATCCAGCGAATCGAAATCGAAGTACTGGTAAGTGAAGCCGAGGAAGAACTTACCCTTGCCTATGGTTTCGGCGCGTTCGGCCAGGATGGGACCGAAGCTTTGCTGGACCTTAGTCACCACCCCGGTGGACTGCTCGAAGGAATACGTGAATCCGGAGGCGGGGGAAGCCAGGGGAAGCAGGGTCAACTCCGTGCCGATGGCCGATCCCAGAGGTGAAAAGCTCGACTGAAAATCTCCGTTGAAATGCGGCAGGTGCGGCACGCCGCCCGAGAGGACCACATCCGAGAGAATCAGTCCGTTCGGCCCGTACAGGTTAGGAATCGCGCAGATCAGGCTCGCTCGCGATGTGCAGTTGGTCACAGGTTTGTTCTGCCCGAGTGCGAGAGGAGCCGCGGCTGTGGCGAACAGCAGGGCAACCGTCAGTTTGCTCATTATCCCCCCTAAGCGTACGACTGAGGAATTATAGTTACTGAGTCAGCGGCGCTGCAAGAGGGAACGGGCGTCTTCTGGGCTATAAGTTACGTGCAGGGAAGGGGCGTGCCGGACCTGGATCCACTCACAAAGAAGGCGGGCCCTGGGGGACAGCCCGCCTTTTTTGCCGATCGCTCTTAGAACGTGTACAGCAGCGTACCCGGCGTTGGCTCCGACGGCGCGCCCGCGGTCACCGCGGCTTCGCCTTCGCCGGTCACGACCCGGTAGTAGATCCCCGTGTCGCCCAGGTAGACCTCCAGCTCGGAGGGGCGGGGAAGCGAGCCCTGGATCAGCGCCTCCGAGAGCGGGTCCTCGATGTACTTCTGCAGCGCGCGGCGCAGGGGGCGCGCGCCGTAGCTCCGGTCCCCACAGGTCTTCTCGAGGATGTACTTCGCGGCATCCGGGGCCAGCCGGATCTTCACCTGCTTGGCCACCAGGTTCCCGTTGACCTGTTCCACCAGCAGGTCGATGATCTTCACCAGGTCGGGGTCCGTCAGCGAGCTGAACAGGATCACGTCATCGAGACGGTTCAGGAACTCCGGATTGAACGCCTTCTTCACCTCGGAACGGACCATCTCCTCAATTTTCTCCGGGATGCCCTCGCCCGACGGCGCGGAGAAGCCGAGGTGGCCGCGCTTCTCCAGGAACCGCGCGCCCAGGTTGGAGGTCATGATGATGATGGTGTTTTTGAAGTCCACCTGGTTGCCCAGCCCGTCGGTCAACTGGCCGTCCTCGAACACCTGCAGCAGGATGTTGTAGATGTCCGGGTGCGCCTTCTCGATCTCGTCCAGCAGAATGATCGAGTAGGGATTGCGCTTGACGCGCTCGGTGAGCTGTCCGCCCTCTTCGTAGCCCACATATCCCGGGGGCGAGCCGATCAGCTTGGAAACCGAGTGCTTCTCCATGTACTCCGACATATCGAACCGCACCAGGCTCTTCTCGCTGCCGAAGAGAAAGGCGGCGAGAGCGCGCGCCACTTCGGTTTTGCCCACGCCGGTGGGGCCCAGAAACAGGAACGAACCGGCGGGGCGCGCGCTGGATTTCAGTCCGGCGCGCGAGCGGCGGATGGCCCGCGCCAAGGCGGATATGGCTTTCTCCTGGCTGATTATGCGCTTGTGCAGCTCTTCCTCGATGCGCAGCAGCTTGGCGATCTCTTCTTCCTTGATCGAGGTCATGGGCACGCCGGTCCAGCGCGCCACCACTTCCTCGATGTCGTCCTTGGTGACGCAGCCCGTGGAGGAGTCGTCGAGGTTGTACTTTTCGCGGAGGAGGCGCATATTCTCGCGCTCTTTGCGCTCCTCGTCGGAGTAGAAGCGCGCCTTCTCGAACTCGTGGTTGGCAATGGCGTTCTCCATGCGGTGCACGATGAACTTGATGCGCTTCTGGATATCCGCCAGGTCGGAAGGGAGGGTCGTCTGGCGCAGTTTTACCCTGGCCCCGGCCTCGTCGATCAGGTCGATGGCCTTATCCGGAAGGTAACGGTCCGGGATGTACCGGCTCGACGTGAAGACCGCGGTCTCGATGGCGTCGTCCGCGTAGGCCACGGCGTGGAACTTCTCGTAGCGGTCCTTAATGCCGAACAGGATCTTGACCGCGTCCGACTCGCTCGGAGGCGGCACCTTGACGGCCTGGAAGCGGCGTTCGAGCGAGCGGTCCTTCTCAATCGATTTACGGAACTCCGAAGGCGTGGTGGCGCCGATGCACTGGATTTCCCCGCGCGACAGGGCGGGCTTCAGAATGTTGGCGGCATCGAGCGACCCCTCGGCCGAACCCGCTCCCACCAGCGTGTGCAGCTCGTCGATGAAGATGATGGCGTTCTGATTTTCCATCAGCTCCTTCATGATGGTCTTGAGGCGCTCCTCAAACTGGCCGCGGTACTTGGTTCCGGCCACGATGAGGGACAGGTCCAGCGCCAGGATGCGCTTGTCCGCCAGGAAGGACGGCACGTCCCCTTCCGCGATACGCTGCGCCAAGCCCTCCACGATGGCGGTCTTTCCCACGCCCGGCTCGCCGATCAACACCGGGTTGTTCTTGGTGCGGCGGCACAGGATCTGGACCACGCGCTCCAACTCATAATCGCGTCCGATCAGCGGATCGAGGGTGTTGTCGATGGCGGCCTGCGTCAGGTCGCGGCTGAACTCCGCCAGCAGAGAGCTTTCCTTGGGCCGCGCGGAGGCGACCTTTTCGCTCTGCGACCGCGCCAGTTCTTCCCGGATAGTGGAAAGCCGCAACCCGCGCTCGTGGAGGATTTCCGCCGCGAAGCACTTCTCCTCGCGGAGCAGGCCCAGCAGCAGGTGCTCGGTCCCGATGTGCTTGTGGTTGAGCCGCTCGGCCTCTTCGGCCCCGTAAGCCAGGACGCGCTTGCACTCGGTGCTCAGAGGAAGGTCCACGGAAGTGGAGACTTTCTCCCGAATGGTCGTGTGCCCCTCAATCTGCTTGCGGATCGATTCGACCGCGGCGTGCGAGCGGAGGAAGCGGTTCGCCAGCGCTTTGTCTTCCCGCAGCAGCCCGAGCAGCAGGTGTTCGGTCTCGATGTATGGACTCCCGAACTGGCTGGCCTCGTACCGTGCGAAGAAAATCACCCGGCGCGCTTTTTCGGTATAACGCTCGAACATAGAATGTGACGCCCCCTTAAACTAAAGATACTCCGTGTTGCTCCCCGGTTGCGAAATCAACCGGTTTCCCCGTCACCAAGACGACCGGCCGCCAGGCTGAGGACGCGGTCGCAACGCCGCGCGAACGCCAGATTGTGGGTGACGAAGACCGAGGTGAGCTGATGCGACCGGTGCAGTCCTTCCACAAGCTCGAAGATCATTTCACCTGTGCGGAAATCGAGATTTCCCGTAGGCTCGTCCGCCAGCAGCGCTGATGGATTTCCCACCAGTGCGCGCGCCAAAACGACCCGCTGTTGTTCCCCCCCGGACAATTCACCGGCGCGGTGTGAAGCCCGCGCGCGAAGGCCCACTTCATCCAATCTCGCCAACGATTCCGAGGCGGCCCGCTCGCGCGTCCAGCCTCGAATCAATAGCGGCATCATCACATTCTCCAGTGCTGTGAATTCGGGAAGGAGGTAGTGAATCTGCCAGACAAACCCTATCTCGCGGTTGCGAAAGTCGGCCTGGTCCGCGTCGGAGAGTTTGGAAATTTCCTTACTTCCGTAGTATATCGCGCCGCTGGAAGGCCTGTCCAGGCCCCCTAAGAGATGCAAAAGAGTGGACTTACCAGCGCCGGATTCGCCCACCAGGGCGAGCATCTCCCCGCGGGCCACCTCCAGGTTGACATCCGCGAACACCACCAGGTCGGAGCCGCCGGACTGGAAAACCTTGGTCAGGCCTTGCGCGCGAATATAGGGTTCGGACATTCTCTCCTTACGATAGTAGATGTACGTTTCGGATGGGGCCCGTGCGGGCGCGCACAGAGCCCCGAGGCGCGCGGTGAGCATCATGGGAAACATGGCTACGATGCACCCGGAGAAGCCGTTTCTGTCCGACATCCAGGAGATCCGCCGGCGCGCCCGGCAGCACATGGAGAAGGGAGCGGTCACCGAAGGCTATAAGGCCGACCGCGACACCGCGCTCAAGCTGTTGAACGAGGCGCTGGCCACCGAACTGGTCTGCGTGTTGCGCTACAAACGCCACCAGTTCATGGCCCACGGGCTCAACGCCACGGCGGTGGCGGAGGAGTTCCAGGAGCACGCCGCCGAAGAGCAGAGCCACGCCGACCTCATTGCGGAGCGCATCACGCAACTCGGCGGCGAACCCAACTTCAACCCCGATGGACTGGCGTTGCGCAGCCACTCGGAGTACGTCGAGGGGAATACCCTAACCGACATGATCAAGGAGGATCTGGTTGCGGAGCGGGTCGCCATCGAATCCTACTCCGAGATCATCCGGTACTTCGGGGACAACGATCCGACCAGCCGGAGGCTCATGGAAGAGATTCTGGCGAAGGAGGAAGAACACGCCGAAGATATGCGCTCGCTGATCGAGCGCTTGGGCAAGGAAGGACTGTAGGGCCATGCGGGGCGGGGCTTCTGCCTGGTTCGAAGCCCCGCCCCACTCCGTTATTTCCCTTGGTAGTTCGGGTAGGCGGGCCGATTCGGCTCCAGCGGCGGGGCCTTCTTCAGTTGGTCCATCGCCAGCGCGACGGCGCGCTCCAGTTGCGGATCGCGGCCGTCCCGCACGCTGCGTGGGTCCTGGTCCACTTCCACGTCGGGGGCTACCCCGTGGTTCTCGACCTCCCATTTGCCTTCCGGGCTGAAGAAGCCGAAATTCGGGGAGGTGACCGCGCCGCCGTCCATCAGGGAAGGGTACTCCGAAATTCCGACCAGCCCGCCCCACGTGCGTTTTCCGACGAGCGGGCCGATTTTGGAGTAGCGGAACATCCACGGCATGGCGTCGCCTCCGGACCCGGCGAATTCGTTGATGATCATCACCTTCGGCCCGAGAATGGAGGCCGCGGGCGAGCGGTAAACGGCGCCGTAACGCGGGCTCCACCACGCCAGCAGTTGCCGCTTCAGCACCTCGATGACGTAGTCCGCGACCTGCCCCCCGCCGTTGAAGCGTTCGTCGATCACCGCGCCCTGCTTGTCCGCCTGCGCGAAGAAGTAGCGGTTGAAGCTGGTGAGGCCCCCCTGGCCGGTGTCGGGCATATAGACGTACCCCAGCCTGCCTCCGCTGAGTTCCTCGACTTTGCGCCGGTTCGCCTCCACCCAGGCCTGCCGGCGCAACTGGGATTCGCTGGCCACCGGCACGGCTGTGATCTCGCGCGAATTGGCGCCCGTGGGGTCGGAACCAACGCGCAGCACAACGCGCTTGTCGGCCATGGCCTCCAGCAACCGCGAAATATCGTCGGCGCCCTCGAGTTGCTGTCCGTTGATGGCCAGGAGGTAATCGCCCGCCGAGACGTTCATGCCCGGCTGGGCGAGCGGCGCGCGCAATTGGGGATTCCAGCTCTCGCCGTTATAAATCTTCTTGAAACGATAGCGGTTGTTCGCGATCTCGAAATCCGCGCCCAACAGACCGCCGGGGACACTGCGGGTTTGCGGCATGGTCCCGCCGCTGCCACGCAGGTGGCCCACGGTGAAATCGCTGAGCATCTCGTGGAAGATGTAGTTCAGGTCGGCGCGCGCAGCCAGTTGGTCGAGGTAGGGCTCGTACTCTTTCTCGGCCGCGGCCGCGTTGACGCCGTGGAGGTTGGGGTCGTAGAAATAGCTGCGCTGGATGCGCCAGACTTCGTGGTACATCTGCTTCCACTCGGCGAGGGGATCGACCCGCACTTCCATGTCGGAGAGCCGCAAGGCGCCCTCGCCGGGTTTGAGGGGCGCCGTGGCGGACACGATGACGTACTGCGGCCCGGCGGGGGCGCCCGCGCCTCCACGCCCTCCGCCCCCTCCGCCCAGGCGCAGCAGCATCTTCTCGCCGTTCGCCGAAAGATCGAAGGAGGACACGCCGTCGGCCAGTTTGTCGGTCTTGCGGGTCTTGAGGTCGAACTTGGAGAGCGTGGCGCCTCCACCCCCCGCGCCGCGGCCGCCGCCGGCCTGCCCCCGCTCCAGGACATAGACCGTACCCGCCTTTCCGGCCTCCAAATCCAGATAAGCGCTGGCCGGCAGGGGCAGCGCCACCGTGCGCTGCATGAGCTTATCGAAGTCGATGCGCACGGGTTTGGGCGGCGCTTCGGCCGCGGCGGCGCCGCCGCGCCCTCCGCGTCCGGCCTCCGCCGCCGGCTTCGGCTCGCCGGGTTTCTCCTCGTCGCTCTCCGGCGCCAGCGGCGATGCGGCGTCGTTTGGCAGCACGATCAGGTACACGCTTCTGGTGACCTCGTGCTCGTCGCTGGTCATATCCAGCCCGTTGGATGTCGGCCCGTAATTCGTGCTCGCCGTGAAGTAGAGGTACTGGCCGTCGCGGTCGAACGCGGGCTGGCGCGCGTCGCTCATTCCGTCCGTCACCTGGGTCGTTTTGCCGGTTTCCAGCGAGTAGATGAAGATGGCGTGAAAGCGGTTCGGGAGGCTCCTCGCATACGCGATCCATTTGGAATCCGGTGCCCAGGAGAAGTCCCGCTCCACTTCGTAGTAATAGTCGGAATCCACCTTGGTCATCTTGCCCGAGGCCACGTCCACATCCCAGAGATTGAGCTGGTTGTCATTGAGCGCAAGGTGCTTGCTGTCGGGCGACCACCGCGGGGTGAAGTAGTACGCCGATTTGCCCGCGAGCGGGATCTTTTTCGGCTCGCCGCCGCCGTTCTGCGGCTTGATGTGGAGGGCGTATTCGCCCGACTCGTCGGAGAAATAGGCGACGGACCGGCCGTCGGGCGACCACGCCGGCGCGCGCTCCATAACCCCCGGCGTGTTGGTCAGGTTGCGGATGTCCCCCTTTTCCGCGGGAGCAGTGAGGATTTCGCCGTGCGCCTCGAACACCGCGCGCACGCCCGTGGGCGAGATGGCCGTGGAGCGGATCTCGCGCGCCACGTTCTGGAAATGCGGCCGCACTTCGGTGAGGTCGGCCGCGATCTCGATGGGGACCTGCCGGCTGCGGTTGGCCGCGAGGTCGTAGATGTAGATCTGCCCGAACTGTTCGTATACGATGCCGCCCGGCCCGGCGCCGGCGGAGTTGATATCGTGCCCGGTGTTTTCGATGAGCTTCGTCACGGCCTTGGTTTGCGGATCGTAGCGGAACAAGGTCATGGGGCCGCCTCGGTCGGAAAGGAAGTAGACCTTGTCCCCGATCCACATGGGGTAGATGTCGTTGGAGTCGGTGCGCGGGATTTTCTCGGTGGTCAGGTCTTCCAAATTTACGGTCCAAAGGTAACTGGCCGTGCCGCCGCGGTACCGTCTCCAGGCCACGTAATTCGTGAACCCCGTGGCGAATTGCGCCCCGTCCACCGGCATGTAGACCATGCGTTTTCCGTCCGGGGAGTAGGCATGACGCGGTCGGCCTCGGGGTGATAGGTGATCCGCTTCGGAACCCCCCCGGCGGCGGGGACCGTAAAGACGTCGATATTGCCGTCGTACTCGCCGGTGAATGCCAGGGTAGCGCCGTCGGGGGAAAACACGGGCTCCGTCTCCACGCCCGTCCCGGCGGTGAGGCGGGTGGCCACGCCGCCTTGGCGGCTGACGGTCCACAGGTCACCGGCATAGGAAAAGACGATCTGCGTCTTGCTCAGGGCCGGTTTCTGGAGCAGGTGCACGCTTGCGCCGAACGCGCAGGAAACGCCCGCGCAAGTCATGGCGAGCAGGATGCGAAGCATCATTAGGAACCTCCGAGGATTAACCAGTGTAACGGATAACGTAGGGCATGTTTTCGAATGCACGCCATAGCTGCAACTTCTCCCGGTACGATCGGTTGAAAGGGCAAACCGGGGACAGGCACGAAGTTTCGCAAAGGCGGCGAAATTCGAGCCAGTCCCCGCTTTGCAGCCTGGCCGATACACGACGGAAGTTTCGCCGCATTCGCAAAAAACCAGTCGCTAGGCGTTAGGCGTTAGTCGCTGGTGGCCTGCGGCGCGAATATTACGCGCGACGATCGGTGAAAGGGCAAACCGGGGACAGGCACGAAGTTTCGCAAAGGCGGCGAAATTCGAGCCAGTCCCCGGATTGCAGGGTGTGCCCGTCCAGCATCATCGCCCTTCAATCGTCCTCCCCTTCC
>JAIQFU010000586.1 GCA_020073115.1 Terriglobia bacterium | reverse complement strand
GGGACACCGCCTGTTCCAGCGTCACGACCTTCCCGTTGTGGAAGTAGGGCCCCGTCTTTTCGATGTTGCGCAAGGTCGGGACTTTGAACAGGAACCGGTCGCCTTCGCTGTTGGTCACCCTGTACCGCCCGGGATCGGACGCGTCCGGGTACGGCTTCACCGCGCCGATCTTCTGGTACAGGTTCCCGCCCAGCAGCGCGCCCGCGTGGCACGTCTGGCAGCCGGCCTCCAGGAATGTCGCCAGGCCCTCTTTCTCCGGAGCGGTGAGCGCGGCATGGTCCCCCTTGAGGTACTTGTCCCATCGGGCCGGGGTGGTGAGCTTGCGTTCGAACGCGCCGATCGCGTCCGCCATGTTGTCGTACGTCACTGGGTTCTTGGCTCCCGGGTAGGCGCGCTTGAAGGCCGCCACGTACTCCGGGATCGACTGGAGCACCACGATCACCGCCCTGTCCGACGGCATGGCCATTTCCACCGGGTTGAGGACCGGACCTTTGGCCTGCGCTTCCACGTCCGGCGCGCGGCCGTCCCAGAACTGCACGAATTGCAGCGCCGCGTTGTAAACGGTGGGCGAATTGCGGTCGCCGCGCTGCCCCTTGTGGCCGTCGGATGTGGGTTGCCCGTCAACCCCGTACTTGGCCAGGTCGTGGCAGCTGTTGCACGCGATCTGCTGGTTCTTCGAAAGCCGCGTATCGTAATAGAGCATGCGGCCGAGCGCGATGCGCTCTTCCACGGATCCGCCCGCTTTGGCCGGCGCCTCGTCCGGCAACGGCGCGAAAACCGAGAGCTGCGCCGGATCCACAGCCGGCTTCTTCCCGCACCCCGCCCACACCACCACCGCCAAGGCGAGCAGCGATAAATAGAGGACTTTGGGTCCTTTCATCTGGTCCGTTCCTCCACCAGACGAAAGTAACGTAGGGAACGGCGGAGATTCTGTGCCTATTCGTACAGGCAGCGCGGGGCTCCAGCCTTCGCGCGGGGCAGAGCCGGTCCTACTGCGTCGCCGCCGCTTCCCCCTTCAGCTTATTCACCGCCGCAAGCGTCTTCTGCCATTCTTTGGGGTCCTTCTTCGTCCCAAAGGGAAGTTCCGGATCGTTGAAGTACGCCAGAATGTCCTGTCGGACCTGGCTCCCGACCTCGGCCGGTTCCTTCTCCGCAAGTTTCTCCGCCAGTTTGGCGAACGCGTCGTCGGCCATCCGGTATTTGGCGGGCTGGATGGGCTGGCCGGTGTCGAAGTTGCGGTTCACCAGTTGCAGCTGCCCTCCGCCCGTTTCGGCCAGGAGCTTCGTGTAGAGCGCCATCGTCTGGTCGAAGCTCTCTTCGAAGTAGCTTTCCGCCTGCGGGGTCGGAGCCTTGAACTTCAGCGCCTTGAGCGGCCCTACCTTGGGCAGGATCCGCAGAAAGAACCCGAGGACGCGGGCGCCCACGCCCGGCTGCTCGTAGGTCCGGTCCCATTCCTTCCGGTAGCTCGCCTTCGAGAGGTTGTAGGTGAACTGGCGCCGGGTGAGCCCCGGCTGCTCTTTCACCAACTCGTCTTTCCTGGTGGACCACGCCGCCTTCGTCATGGCGGGGATGACCCCGCTGACGGCGTGGCGGTACGTGCCGAGAGCGAGATCGAGATTCTTGAATACATCTTTGACCTCCAGGGAATACGTGTCGCCGAAAGCGCGCTCCAGCAGGGGCTTGCTCACCTCGAACCCGATGAAATCGTGGTACGCCTTGGGCGCGTACCGCCCGCGGGCCACTTGCAGCACGTCGAATCCGAACTCCACGCGGATGTGATCGGTGGGGTCATCCTCGTAGGTCGCGAGCGCGCCGTATTTGCGCCGCATCTTCGGATATTCCAGCGGGACCGCTGGATTCACTCCCAGCGGGTGGCCTTCGTTGTCGGCGGCGTAGTGCGCCAGCGCGCCCAGGGCGAAGGCATATTCATCCAGATCCTGGGCATCGCGGATGAGGTTCACGACGAAATCGCCGCTGCGGACGTAGTGCGTCAGGTCGCTGAAGAAGCGGCTGCCGAACGGGTAGTAGCCCATGTCCTGGATGATGCAGCCCCCGTAGGCGAATGCGTGGGCTTTCAGCAGATCGTCGGGCGAGGCCTGGGGGAACCTCTTGAGCAGCAGAGGCTTGATCCCCGGCTCCCAGGCCGTATCAATAATCGCTTCGTGGGTGAGAACCGAATAAGCTTGTGCGGCGGGAGCCAACAGCGATGCTGCCAGGTAAAAAGCCGTTTTGCGCACCCCGATATGCGGGCAATTGGCGGGCCGTTCACAAACGGCGGGCGTGTCCCGCTTCACGCCGGCGCGGCGAAGCGGGACACGATTACGGTTCGTTAACCGGCTTTTATTGTTGACAGCTGTGCGTCCAGATCAGCCAAGGCTTTTTTCAAGAGCGCCTTATAGCGCGGGTTCTGGGCGGAGTTTAAATCCCGCACCACCCTGGTGCGGGAGAGAAGGATTGATTCCTTCTGGCGTAACAACTGGAGTGTTTTCGGATCAGGCGAGTTTTCCAAAACGGCGGTATGGCGATGTTCCCCGGCCATGTCGATCTGACCCTCGACCGACTTGCTTTCCCAACCTCTGGCCATACTCCCATTGTAGCGAGTCAAGAGCCAAATGTTAAGAGCGCCACAAAAAGAGCGCCCTATGTGCTATTCTTTCCGCTCTTAGCTTATGTCTCGCAGATTCTTGCTCGCAATCGTTTTGTTCGCGCCGGCGCTTGTCATCGCGCAGGAACGCGTAGATCTCTCGGTCGTGAACCGCATCAAGGCGGAAGCGTTCGAAAGATCGAAGGTAATGGACTATATCTTTTACCTCACGGACGTCAACGGGCCGCGCGTAACCAGTTCCCCGGGCTACAAGTCGGCCGGCGATTGGGTGGTGAAGACGCTTCAGGAAATGGGCGTCGCCAACCCGCGCGAGGAGAAGTGGCCGGGCTTCGGCCGGGGCTGGACGTACACCTACTACGCCGGCCACATGCTCGAGCCCTCGTACGCGCCGCTCATCGGAACGCCTGTGGGGTGGACGCCCGGGACCAGCGGCCCGGTCGCCGGCGACGCCGTGATGGCCGTGATCCAGTCGCCCGCCGACTTCGAGAGGTTCAAGGGCAAATTGAAGGGGAAGATCGTGCTCATGTCCGCCGCCCGCG
>JAIQFU010000585.1 GCA_020073115.1 Terriglobia bacterium | reverse complement strand
GTTTGCTGATCACGGACGTCAGCCGCGCGCTGACCCACGAACTGGTGCGCCACCGCGCAGGGTTCGGCTACTCGCAACTCTCGCAGCGCTATGTGGACGAGTCGGACGCCCGCTACGTCGTCCCGCCGCTCTACCAGGAGAGTCCGGAGTTGCGCGCCCAGTGGCAGCAGACGATTGAGTGCATCCGCAAAGCCTACGTCGAGCTCGCCGAAGCAACGGCGCAATACGTCCAGCAGAAGCATCCCGAGATGGCGCCGCGCGACCGCCGCAAGTGGGCGCGGCAGGCGGCGCGCTCGATTCTGCCCAACGCCTGCGAGACCAAAATCTTCGTGACCGGCAACAGCCGCTCCTGGCGGCACTTTCTCGAATTGCGCGGCAGCGTGCACGCCGACACGGAAATCCGCCTGCTCGCCGTGGAAGTCTGCCGCGTGCTGAAAAAGGAGAGCCCCAACATCTTCCACGACATCGAGCTTGTCGACGAGCCCGACGGCATGCCCTCCGTGCGCGTGACCCACTCCAAAGTCTAGCTCCAGCCGCCAAGTGAGGCGTTTTGCCGTCCCAAACAAGTCTGAAGCCCCGGGCGGGCGAGTAAAGTGCACCTACCCTTGGAAATTCCCGCCGAGTAGTAGGAGTTTCCCTTGTCTCTCATATCTTCGCGTAATTGACGGTTGCCTCGAGTCCCCGCAGACTATCACCCTCGGTTCAGGGTGCCGCCTCTTTTGCAGAGGCGGAAAGGGTCGAGGCAAACCTATCCAAGCGACGGACGCGGATTGGCGCGGGCGTGGAACTGTGCCCGCGCAGGAGGTGGCACTGGTGAGAAGAACCTTCAGTGGTTTACTGTTCCTCTTGTTTTTGCCCGGCGCCGGAAGGCTCTCGGCTCAGGATCCCACCGGAACGATCGAAGGGCAGGTCTTCGACAAATCCGGCGCGGTGGTTCCGGGCGCTGCGGTGCGCGTGACGCAGGTGAGCACCGGTGTGAGCCGCGCGCAGGTGACGGACGACTCCGGGACGTTCAGCTTCCCCTTCCTTCCCATCGGTTCCTATGAGGTGGCGGTCGAGGCGCACGGGTTCTCCACCTATCGCCGCGGGCCGATGACACTCAGCATCAACGAACACGCGCGGGTCAGAGTTCAAATGGAAGTCGCCGCGCCGCAGCAGGTGGTCCGCGTGGATGGGGAGGCGCCGCTCGTGGATACAAGCACGAACGTCCTCGGCAAGGTGGTCAGCGAGCGCGAAATCCTGGACCTGCCGCTCAACGGGCGCAACTTTACGCAGCTCGGCCTCTTGCAGGTCGGCGTCGTGCCGCTGACGATGGGCGTGGTCGAAGCCGGCGGTTCGCTTCGCACCGGGCAGGCCTACGCGGTGAACGGGCAGCGGCCGGAATCGAATAACTATCTGCTCGATGGCGCGGCCAACGTGGACAGCGTGAATGGTGGATACGCTCTGCGCGTGCCCGTGGATGCCGTGACCGAGTTCCGCATTCTCACGCTGAACGCGCCCGCCGAATATGGCGATACGAGCGGTGCGACAACGTCGATGGTCACGAAATCCGGAAGCAACGGCTTTCATGGCGATGTTTACGAGTTCCTTCGGAACAACGTCATGGGCAATCAGTACGAGGCCACCCTGGGCGGCCCCATCCGCAAGGACAAGGAGTTCTTCTTCGTCTACTATGAGGGGCAGCGCGACAGGGACGGCAAGACGCAGGCGGCCATCGTGCCCACCGCAGCGGAGCGGAACGGCGACTTTTCCGGGCTCACCGATCCCGCCACGGGACAGCCGGCTCCCCTTATCAACGAGTTCACCGGCCAACCGTTCCCGGGAAACCAGGTCCCGGCGTACATGCGGAGCCCGATCGCTCAGGCAGCGACGAGACTGTATCCGCTGCCCAATATCGGCACGAACGTGTTTGAGTCAACCCAGATCGGATCGACGAACTACGACCAGGGCGGTTTCCGCCTGGACCACTACTTTCGCGACAGCGACCAGCTCTTTGCGCGGTACTCGACGTCGTCTCTTCACCAGTTCGACCCGCTGCCCATCGCCGGAGCGGGCGTGCCCGGCTTTCCGGTTGCCGACGACATAATCACCAATTCGGCCACCGCCTCCTGGGTCCACCTGACTTCGCCGCACACCGTTCAGACCGCTCGCGTGGCTTTCTTCCGCAATGTGTTCCAGGCTGGACAGGCGACAAACCACGCGCCGGGGAGCGACCTCGGGTTTCAATACCAGCCCACCCTCGGCTTGAACGAGGGCGTTCCCTATCTCATCGTGAGCGGGTACGCGTCGCTGGGCAACCCAATTACCGGCCCGCAGAATACGTATCAGAACGATTTCCAGGGATCTTACTCGCTGGCCATGACCCGCGGCCGGCACAACCTCAAGCTCGGGGCCGACCTTACTCGCGAGCAGATAAATGTTCTGTTCGGAATCGCCACCAACGGCTTCTTCGTGTTCGCGCCGTTCCCCGCGAGCGATTCCTACGCCAGCTTCCTGCTGGGGCAATCGGTGCAGTTCTTCCAGGGCGGTGGCCAGTTCGACCGGGGCCTTCGTAAGTGGATCGGGGCGGGGTACGCGCAGGATGCGTACCGCATCAACTCGCGCCTGACTCTCAACATCGGTCTGCGATACGAGGTAAGCACGCCCTATGTCGACATACGGAATCGCATGAACGCGTGGGCGCCGGGCCAGCAATCGACGGTATATCCGAACGCGCCGGCGGGGCTGCTGTTTCCGGGCGATCCTGGTGTGCCGGCCGGCATCGCGCCTATCGACTATAAGGAGTTCATGCCGCGCCTAGGCTTCGCCTGGGATCCATTCGGCGGTAACAAAACCATCGTGCGGGCCGGTTACGGCATCTTCTACGACGGCTTCACGAACGGCACGGGAGGCCCTTTGCAGGCCGCCATCAGCGCACTGCCGTGGACCGAGGCGTACCAGTTGCCCGGGCCAGGATTCAATCTGGCCAATCCTTATGGCAGCGCCGCGCCCCCGTTCGGCACCCAGAACTTCGTCGCGCCGGCGACCGTGCTTACGGTGCAATCGGGAATGCGGCCGCCGTACTCGCAGAACTGGAATTTCTCCATCGAGCAGACGATCGCGCGGGACTATCTGCTCGACGTTCGCTACGTCGGAAACAAGGGCACGCACCTGCCGCGCTTTGTAGAAGCCAATCCCACCATCTACGGGCCGGGTGTCAATCCAAACAACAACAACCAGATGCGGCAGTACACCACGTGCGACGCGCAAGGTATCTGCAATTACGGATCGGTGGGACTGCTGGCGGACAATTCCAGTTCCACTTACCACGCGCTGGAAGCGGCCTTCTCGCGGCAGTACGCGCACGGGCTGAGCTTCCTGGCCTCTTACTGGTACTCGAAGAGCCTCGACTATATCTCGACGCTGAACGTCGCGGGTTCGGCTCCCACACTGGTGGCCGGCGAAAACGATTTGGCGCAGAACCCGTTCAACCTGGCGGCTGAGCACGGCCCCTCACTGTTCGATGCCACGCACCGCTTCGTGTTCAGCGGAAGCTGGGCGGTGCCGAGCTGGCGGAATGCTCCCAGGGCCGCGGGTTTCTTTACCAACGGCTGGCAGCTCAACACCATCGCCAGCCTGTCAACGGGCACGCCGTTTACGGTCTACGACAGCGCCAACGTTTCCCTGCAGGGCAGCGCGCCCGAAATCACTGGCTTCTACTCCAGCCGGCCCGACCTGATTTCGAATCCGAACGTGGGGCAGCCGCACACGCCGAACGAATGGGTGGGCCGCGCTCCCTTCGTGCAACTGAATCCGCAGACGCAGGCGGGCCAGTTCGGCAACGAGGGCCGCAATGTGGTGCGGGGGCCGGGGATCGAAGACGTGGATCTTTCGTTGTTCAAGTTCTTCGCCCTCGGCGAGACCCGGCGTGTGCAGTTTCGGGCGGAGTGCTTCAACCTGCCCAACCACCCGAATTTCGGCCTGCCCGAGAACGACCTGGAGTCTCCGGCGTGCGGCCAGATCCTGCAGGCGGGACCGCCGCGGCTGCTGCAACTAGCGGTGAAGTTCGTCTTCTAGATTAAACTCGGGACAGTATACTCATTCACCAATTTCCGGCGTGTCCTGCGGACGGATGGTAAGTTGGTTGGGGTTGAGGAAGTGTGGGCTTTTCCTGTCGCAGGTTCAGTGCTGCGAGGATGTTGCGGAGCTTCAGTTCGGCGCCGGCATCGGAGGAGATGGAAAAGTGGGCTTCCGCCGTTCGGAATGGTGGATCTGTCGATGGCCTGATCCCAGTGAACGCGCAGTGTACGCAAACAGCGGCGAATGCTCTGGATGCCTGTGTAACGTGCTGAAGACAAGGGTGATAGCGCTGTTTGAGAACACCGGGTTCGCCGATCCGGAAAATCGGTGAATGAGTATACTGTCCCGAGTTTAATCTAGAAGCGGCCGGTGTCCCGGACGCCTTTGCCTTCGGTGCACTCCCACAGCCGGCCGGCGGCGAGGTTTTTGAACTCTTCGACGCGGCTGCTGGGCCACGCGATGACCACGCGGTCCACCCTGTCGCGCTTCGCCAGGCCGAAGGTCAGCGCCAGCTCGGACTGCGAAAGATAGCTCGACGCGCTCTTGACCACGAGGCCGAGAGCTCCCAAACCAACTCCCACCGTCGTGGCGTAATAGTTCGCAATTCCGGGCTGAATCTCTTCCGGCTTCCGGACGTACGGCACGATCTTCTCGAGTGGCTTACGGCATGCGCTTAATCCGGCCAGAGCGAA
>JAIQFU010000584.1 GCA_020073115.1 Terriglobia bacterium | reverse complement strand
GGGCAATAGGCCGTCAGGATCATACCGTGTTTCTTGAGCGCGGCGATCATGCGATCCTGCGGCAGATAGGCGTGATATTCGATCTGGTTGGTGACCAGCGGCTCAGGGCAAACCTGCACCGCTTCATCAAGCATCGCCAGGGTGAAATTTGATACGCCGATGTGCCGCGTCAGGCCGCTGCGTTTGGCTTTGGCGAGCGCCCCAAGCGTTTCGCTGAACGGCACCTTGGGCTGCGGCCAATGCACCAGCAGCAGGTCCACGTAATCCAGACGAAGCGCCTTCAGACTGGTCTCCACTGAGCGCAGAAAATCCCTTTCACGCGCATTTTCTTCCGTGACCTTCGTCGTGACGAACAGTTCGCTGCGATCAATGCCATTCGCGCGGATACCCTCGCCGACACGCTCCTCGGTACCGTATTTGCGGGCGGTATCAATGTGCCGATAGCCGGCCTCGATCGCTGCGGCAACGAGTTCGGCCGGCCGGTTCGGAAGCTCCATGGTGCCGAACCCGATCGCCGGCATTCTTGCGCCCTGCGCTTCGACGATAAAGGCTTTCGGCGGCTGCATCGCAAACTCCTTGGCAAGACTGGTACGCAAAGCCTATTTCAATTCACTCACGACCGTAAATGGTTGAATGGTTCTATCGCGCCCGAACGCAGCCTGATACGAATTTCCCAGGGAGCGTGCCGTTCGGGATCTCGCTCGATGTCGATCCGTGCTACACGGAGGGCTGATATCAATATGGTGGAGGAAGCCGAACATGGTATTGAGCAATTTGGCATTTGCTGCTGCGTTTGCGGCCGCTCTCGTCGGATGTCTATTGGTCGTATTGATCGTGTGGTGTCGGCGTCCGAAGCAGGACGGTTCGCGCCCGGACAGGCGCTCGTCGCGCGCGCGCTCGAGTTCGCCGCGCCGCTCTATGCCGGGCAGGCGCTCTCGACGGGCGAGCCGACGACCCGGCGATAACGAATATTGAGGTCGTACATCTGCTCACAAAAATGCAGCAATAGACCGGACCCGCAGGCACTTATCAGTGCTTTGTGCAAAGATTTATGATGCTCTTCCCAAAGGTCATTCGCGAGGAATCGATCGTTCGAATCGGTTCGATGGACACGCGACAAATGGAAATTCGCCAGCACGAACTATGTGCACGGAACGCCCGCGGTTTCGAACGGGGTCGCCTATGTGGGCGGGTGCGACGAAGTGTTCCACGGGATTCGCATGGCCGACGGCAAGGAAGTGGCGCAGTTTCCGGCCGGCGGGCCTACGGCGGCATCACCGGCGCTGCTGGGCGCGGTGGCCTTCTTCGGCACCTTCGACGACGAGGTGCTGGCGGCCGACGTGGTCCGGAAGCGTATCCTCTGGAGGTATCGGAACCCGCGCTCCGCGTTTCCGTTCTACTCCTCGGCGGCCGCGGCCGGGGACCGCATCGTGGTAGGCGGGCGAGACAAAATCGTGCACTGCCTGAATGCCAGGACCGGAAGAGAGAACTGGGGGTTCGCGACGCGCGCGCGCGTGGATTCGTCGCCCGCGATCGCGGGAGGCAGGGTCTACGTGGGATCGAGCGACGGGCGGTTGTATGTTTTGGATCTGGCCTCGGGGAAGAAGGTTTGGGAGTTCGAGGCGGGGGCGCCCGTGACGGCTTCGCCGGCGATTGCGGGGGGACGGATTGTCATCGGGGCGCAGGACGGGCGATTGTACTGCCTTGGAGCGGCGAACGGCGCGGTCCGGTAGGTTATTGTCCGGTAGGTTATACCAGGGGCCGGATTCCGGCACGACTGCCGACACGGCAAACAGGAATCTTCATGCCACGGTTTACTTCGAAACGCGAAGCCTTTTCCCTAATGTCGGAATCATGAATGACGCGACCATCGTCGTGGCGGGCGCCACCGGCAATCTCGGCGGACGCATTGTGAAAGCTCTGGGAGAACGGGGGGCCAGAGTGAGAGCCCTTGTTCGCGAGGGCGCTGCGCGAGAGAAGCTTCAGCGACTACAAGAGCTCGGCGCGACCATTCTCAGTGCCGACTTGAACAACACTTCCGAGGTGACAAAGGCATGCTCGGGCGCGTCTTGTGTGGTGTCCACGCTACAGGGATTGCGGGACGTGATCGTGGAAACGCAAACCGCTCTGCTCGACGCTGCGATCAAGGCTGAAGTGCCGCGCTTCATTCCATCCGACTACTCGATCGATTTCACCAAGTTTCCGTACGGTGAGAATCGCAATCTCGATCTCCGCCGGGAATTCCACAAGGGCCTCGACAAGAGTTCGATTTCGGCGACCACAGTTTTCAATGGCGCCTTTGCCGACATGCTGACCGGTCAGATGCCGCTCGTTCTCTTCAAACTGAAGCGCGTCCTGTATTGGGGCGACGCGGACCAGCGCATGGATTTCACGACGATGGACGACACGGCCGCATTCACGGCGCGCGCGGCTCTGGATCCGTCCACCCCTCGCTTTTTGCGAATTGCCGGAGATCAACTGAGCGCCCGGGAACTGGCAGTGGCCGTAACTGAGGTGACCGGAGAGAAGTTCCGCGTGTTCCGCGCCGGAAGTCTGGGAATGCTCGGCACGCTAATCAAGATCGCGCGCACGATGGCTCCCGGAGAGAACGAACTTTACCCTGCCTGGCAGGGCATGCAGTACATGCGTAACATGTTCGACGGCCGTGCAAAGCTCGAGCCGCTCGACAACGATCGCTATCCCGGCATTCGTTGGACGAAGGCGCGAGATGTACTCTCGGCGGTTAGGGCCATGCAGTCAAATCGGCCATGAAGGCCTGCACCCGAACCTATTCGACGTCCGAGGGGGCGATCATGCCGGTGTCCATCATTTCGTCGACCTCTGGCTCACCTTCCCGGCGCGGTCCCGAGCCGGCCCTCGCGGACGTCAGGAGCTCATCGATTTCCGGGCGCTTTGAAGGCGCTCCAGGTCGGCGCGAATAAGCGCCGCGCGCTCGTTGCCGCTCTTCTCCATCAGCCGTTCGATGGTCTCAACCAGTTCGTCCAGCCGCCGCCTGGCTTCGGTTCTCGACGCGGGACAGCGCATGGTTGACGCTCTCTTCCCACTGCGCGCTGAGCCGGCTGAGATGCCGGCAAACCGTGTCTGAAATGGTATGCGCAAAGCGCCGCCGCACGAGCCTTCTGATCATCCACACGGGGAGAAGTGGAGACAACAGCTCCCAGTTTCTATCGAACACCCGCCCGATCCGTATGTTCGGCGCGGATGGCTCAGCGACCGCGATATCCGTCTCGGTGGTCTGTTGCAGACGTTTGACAGCGAATTTCCGAAATGGTCCAAGAGCCTCGGCACGATGCTTTCGTCACCACTAGCCCGATCTCCGATTTCACCTCATCGATGATCTCCCGCTCGCCGATGGCCTGCTGCTTCAGGCTCTGGCGTTCCGATTGGAGCGCCTCTGCCGAACGGAGGCTCAACGCAAGGTAGTCCCCACATTCGCGAAGAAGGGTATCGAGTTTTCGGGTGAGAATCGATTCCCGCCGAACTCCGTTAACCTTGCTCCCACAAGCCTTGGAAACTGGTGCGTCTGGTGCGATCAGACGCCCCGGTCTAGCCTTGCGAGTCCGATGTCAACGGCTGAATGGGAAGATTGGGTACAAGGAATGAGCGATTCGACTGCCGCCGAACTCCGTTAACCTTGCTCCCACAAGCCTTGGAAACTAGTGCGTCTGGTGCGATCAGACGCCCCTGTCTAGCTCTGTGTGTCCAGTGTCAACGGGTACAAGTGGGTACAAGGAGTGAGCGATTCGACTGCCGCCGAACTCCGTCAACCTTGCTCCCGCCAGCCTCGAATACTAGTGCGTGTAGTGCCCCCGTACACCCCTGTTTAGCCCTATCTGCCAATTTTAAGGCTTTACACGCCAGAGGATTCCCCTGCATTGCCCCTGAAGCCCCGCAGATTGGGTACAAATTTGGGTACATTCCAAGAAAAAGGCCACCCTTTCGGGTGGCCTCTTGAGGCCATCAGCTTTAGAATGTATGGTGCGGAGAGGGGGACTTGAACCCC
>JAIQFU010000060.1 GCA_020073115.1 Terriglobia bacterium | reverse complement strand
GAACGAAGACCTGCTGGAGAGCTTGAACACCTTGTTCCTCATCGACGCCGAAGGCCGCCCCGCGGCGTCGGTGCCGCTGGCGCGGCTGTTCATCGCCCCCAGCGGAGCGCGGCTGAAAGAAATCGCCTCGGAGATGTTGATCACGGTCCCGGTGGACGAGAGAGAACACCGCATCACCGAGTTATTCGACAAGTACAACCTGCTGACCCTGCCGGTCGTGGATGAGGACGGCAAACTCGCCGGGGTAATCACGGCCGACGATGTGATATCCGTGCTGAGGAACCGATAGCGGATGCGGAAATTCTTCAGCCGTTTCCGCTACCACATCGCGGTTTTCCTCGCTGTCCTGGGCCCGGGCTTTATTACCGCCAATGTGGACAACGATGCCGGCGGCATCTTCACCTACTCGGCCGCGGGCGCGCAATTCGGCTATCTCCCCCTTTGGACCCTGGTGCCCGTTACCCTGGCGCTGATCGTCACGCAGGAGATGTGCTCCCGCATGGGCGCCGTCACGGGAAAGGGCCTTTCCGACCTGATCCGGGAAGAGTTCGGTCTTCGCGTCACGTTCGTTATCATGACCCTGCTGGTGCTGGCCAACATGACCAACGTGATGGCCGAGTTCGCCGGGGTGGCGAGTTCACTGGAATTGTTCGGCGTCAGCAAGTACATCTCCGTCCCGCTGGCTGCCGCGGGGGTGTGGTTCTTGGTAGCCAAGGGGAACTACAAGAGCGTAGAGAAGATCTTCCTGGTGGCGTGTACCATCTACATCACCTACATCGTTTCGGGTATTCTGGTCAAACCCGACTGGAAAGAGGCCGCCATTTACAGCGTCAAGCCCAAGCTGATGCTCGATTCGGAGTACATCTACATGTTGATTGGGCTGGTCGGCACCACCATCGCCCCCTGGATGCAGTTCTACCTCCAGGCGGCGGTGGTGGAGAAGGGCGTCACGGTAAAGGAGTACGCGGCCTCGCGACTCGAAGTGGTGGTGGGCTGCATCATGACGGACGTGGTCGCGTTCTTTATCATTGTGGCCTGCGCCGGAGCCATTTGGAGCGCGCATCCGACCAAGATCGAGAGCGCCAAGGAGGCCGCGCTCGGGTTGAAGCCGTTCGGCCAGTACGCCTATCTGCTGTTCAGCGCGGGGCTGTTGAACGCGTCGGTATTCGCCGCCTGCATTCTGCCGCTTTCGACGGCTTACTCCGTGTGCGAAGGCCTGGGCTTCGAGGCGGGCGTGAACCGGCGCATCCGCGAAGCGCCGGTGTTCTACGGGCTCTACACGCTGTTGATCGCGGTGGGGGCGGGCGTGGTCCTGATCCCGCAATTCCCGCTGGTGCGGATGATCGTGCTCTCGCAGGTCTTCAACGGCGCGCTGCTGCCGTTCGTTTTAATCTTCATGGTTCTCTTAATCAACAAGAAGGACCTGATGGGCGAATGGTCGAACCCGCGCTGGTTCAACCTGGTGGCGTGGATCACGGTAGTGGTGATGATCGGGCTAACCCTGGCGCTCCTGGGAACCAGCCTGCGGGGGGCGTAGCATTTTCCCCGGCAGCTTCGAAAAATACGCTAGCCTCTCCACGATGGGCAGCAACCGCCGCACCGTTTTTCCATGAAGGACCAGGCTGCCGGCCACCAGCATCGGGTGTGGGATGGTGGTGCAGCAACGGGAACAGATGTCCACCTCGCCCGCGCGCCCCTCCGCGTGCAGGCGGCGCATCCGTTCCATGGCGGCGGAGTTCCAGATCTCGAATAACGGCTGCGCGCCGACGTTCCCCACCGGTTCGCCGTCCAGCATGTAGCTCTGGCAGCAGGGGTAAACGTCGCCGTTCTGCTTGACGTACACGGGGCCGCGCCAGAGATAGTGGCAGGGATGTTTCCAGTCTGCGGCGGCGTGCCCGGCATTGGGCCGCATCAGGTTGGTTTCGTCTTCTTTGATGCGTACCTGGTCCACGCCCGGAACGGCGCTCCAGAACGCCAGGAAATCGCCGGCCTCCGCCGCGTTGCCTTCCATCTTCACCATCTGGACCACCACTTGCAGCCGCGACCGCCGCTCGTGTTTCATGCGCGCGAAGCGGACGAAATTGTCGCGCACCTTTTCGAATTTCGCGCCCTTGCGGTAGAACTCGAAGGTTTCCTTCTTCGCGCCGTCGAAGCTGAGAGTGATCTGCTCCAGGGGCGAATCCAGCACGCGCGCGGCGATCCGCTCGTCGAGAAACGTTCCGTTGGTGGAGAGGAGGGTCGAAATGCTGTGGCGATGGCAGAACTCGATGCGCTCGAAGATGTGCGGGTCCATGAACGGCTCGCCGAGGCCGATGAGCATCATGTGCTCGGCGGAATCACCGGCCTGGCGGACGAGACGGGCGAAGACCTCGTCCGCCATATCGGCTTTGGGCTGCTTGTGGGTTTCCCGCGGGCACATGGGGCAGTAGAGGTTGCACTTGGCGGTGGTTTCGACGATGTACTCCACCGGCAGCGCCGCCAGCCTGGACCGGCGCGCAAGGTAGCCCCACAAAAGCTTGGCGCGGTTCCAGACCCTCATGCGTAGTTCCATTGTACCCGTGGGATAATCACCGGTGGCGAAAACCGGCCGCCGGCGGTACGGCCAAGGAGCGCAGCATGAACGTCACCATCACCGGGGCTTCGGGCATGATCGGGCGGCGCGTGATGAAGGTCCTCACGGCCGAAGGTCACAAAGTGCACGTACTCAGCCGGCATGCGGGAACCAACCTGCCGGGCGGCGTCCGGCTCTCGGCCTGGGACGCCGCCAAGGGCGAAGCGCCCGAAGCGGCGCTGCGCGATGCGGACGCGGTGGTTCACCTGGCCGGCGAAAATGTGGCGCAGCGGTGGACCGCGGAATCGAAGCGGCGCATCGCCGGGAGCCGCATCGCGGGGACGCGCAACCTCGTTGGCGCCCTGGCGAAGCTTCCAGCCAGGCCCCGCGCGCTGGTGTGCGCGTCCGCCATCGGCTATTACGGCTCCCGCGGCGATGAAATCCTGGACGAGACCGCGGCCCCCGGCGCCGGGTTCCTGGCGGAAGTCTGCGCCGCCTGGGAGGCTGAGGCGCGGGCCGCCGAGGCGCTGGGCGTGCGGGTGGTCCGGATGCGCATCGGGGTGGCGCTCGATTCCCGCGGCGGCGCGCTGCGGCGCATGTTGACCCCCTTCCGCCTGGGCGCCGGCGGCAGGATCGGCGGCGGCCGCCAGTGGATGTCATGGATCCCCCTCCAGGATCTGGCGCAGTTGTTCCGCTTCGTTGTGGAGAACCCGGTCTCCGGCGCGGTCAATGCCGTCGCGCCTTATCCCGTGGTGAATGCCGTCTTTACCCGGGAACTGGCATCGGCCCTGCGCCGCCCGGCGCTCTTCCCGGTCCCGGGATTCGCGCTGCGGGCGCTGTTCGGGGAAATGTCCGAGGTGCTCCTGGGCAGCCAGCGGGTCATCCCCAAAGCCGCCGACGCCGCGGGTTTCCGGTTCCAATTTCCACAATTGGGACCGGCGCTGGCGGATATCCTGAAGACAGGTGGAGCAGAAGCGGCCGTCATCTCTGATCAAAGTACTCGCCCTCCTGGTGGTGGGGTGTAACGCCGGCGGCAATTATTTCCTCAGCTTGGGGATGCGCTCGGTTGGCGAAACGGTATCGTTCTCGCCCCTGGCCTATCTCCGCGCGATGGCGAACGCCTGGGTTATGGTGGGGATCGTGCTGCTGGTGGCCTGGCTGGTCTTCCAGTTGTCACTCCTCAGTTGGGCCGACCTGACGTTCGTTCTGCCCATTACCGCGTCTTCCTACGTGCTGGCCGCGCTGCTGGGCGCCATTTGGCTGGGCGAACACGTTTCGCTCTCGCGCTGGGCCGGGATTCTGCTCATTTTCGGGGGGGTAGCGCTGGTGAGCCGGACGAAGCCCCGCACCGCGCCGACTCCCGACCGCGAGGAAGAGCCATGAGATGGGTCCTGGTGCTGGTGATCATCGCCTGCAACACCACGGGCGATCTGCTGAACGCCTACGGGATGCGCGAACAGGGCAGGGTCCGCGATCTTCACCTCTCCGGGTTGCGCCGTCTCTTGCGGGCGCTCTCGCGCAACCGCTTCGTCCTCGGCGGCATCGCCGCCATGGCCGTTGCTTTCTTCGCCCTGCTCGCCCTGCTTTCCATTGCCGACCTGAGCTTCGCCGTACCGGCCACGGCGGGAAGCTATTTGTTCGAGACGATCCTGGCGAAATTTCTCCTCAAGGAAGACGTGCGGTGGCAGCGCTGGCTGGGGGCGGTCCTCGTGGCCTGCGGGGTGGGCCTGCTATCGCTGCAGTGAGCACCGCCGGCGGTCGCCGGTTACGCTCCCGGCGAGGTTTCGTTCCCCTGCAATCCTACAGTCGCCAGCCCCGCCGCAACCAGCAGCGTGGCGGCGAGCTTCCCGAAGAGCGCCATTCCATGGAACTCCTCCTCAATCCAATCCGGCCGCAGCTTCGTAATGAGGAGCGCGCTCAAGAAGATGATGACGTACCGCTCGGCCGCTATCGCGTCCACTATGGCCGGGCTGGTGAGGCTGATGGCGTAGAAAATCAGGAACGAACCCAATCCGTTGAAGAACCGGTTGGCGAAATAGAGGATCTTGCTGCGCGGTTCGGCCTCGCCGGTGTTCTGGAAAATCTGCTCGCGCCACGAGCGCCGGACCAGCAGGAACATGGCGGCCGCGAAGGTGCCCAGGGTGAAGAACACGTACCCGCTCACGAAATTCGTGTTGTTGAACGCTATCTTCTGGAGAACGTTCACCAGGCCGTACGACCCGGAGGCGATCAGGACCGGCGGCAGCAAGCGGCGGTAGTTCATTTTTTCGGTGGCGAACATGACGAAGCCGCCGGCCACCATGAGGCCGAAGCCCAGCATGCCGGCGCCGCCCAGCGGTCTGGAGAGAAGGCCCGCGGCGATGAGGGCCGTCGCCACCGGAGAAAACCCGCCCATCACGGCCAGCGTTTCGGAAGCTTCGCCGCGTTTCAGCGCCTCGTAATAGAAGAACACCGCGAAGAGTTGAAGCGCCCCGGCGCCGAAAGCCAGGGCGACGATCTGGACGGCCGGCATCTTGAATCCGAAGAAGGCCAGGATGATTCCGAAAATGCTCATGGCGCCCATCCAAAAGACGTAGGAGACCAGGTTTTGCGTAGCCGGCTTGCGCAGCAGAACCTTGTCCCAGACCAGCGAAAGACCGATGAGCCCGTGCGCCACGATCGCCATGAAGATGCCGTTCCTGATGAAATCCATGCGAGATCCGAAAGTTCCGGTGCACATGGCGGGCCAGTGGAGTACCGCCGCTGGCCGTCTTTCGGCGCCGGTTCCTTTGCTTCAGGCCCAGCCGGCCGGCTCCGAAGCCCGGGAGCCGGTGGTACTCGACTATAATGTAGAGAGACAGTGAGAGGATTCGTGTCCCTGCGAACGTATTTCCGCTTCTTTGCCCACGCCCAGATGCTGCCCGCTTTGGAAAGCGGCGAGGAAACCCTCGTTGGCGGCCAAGCCGTCATGGAAGGAGTAATGATGCGGGCGCCCCACAGCTACTGTGTAGCGGTTCGCAGGGCAAACGGCCAGATCGCCACCCAGGAGATGCTGCTGGCCCGCATGTCCGAACAATACCCCGTCTATAGGTGGCCGGTCTTCCGGGGCGTCGGAATCCTCTACCAGGCCCTGAAACTGGGTATCAAGGCGCTGCGTTTCTCGGCCAATATCGCGCTGGAGGACCAGGCGCCGGAACAGGCCAAGGGACAGACCAGCGAACAGGCGAAAGAGCCTCCCAAGTGGGCTATGGCCGCCAGCATGCTGTTCCCTCTCGCGTTCTTCATCTTCCTGTACAAGTTCGTCCCTCTGTTCGTGGTGACCAAGCTCGAGAGGTTTTACCCGGAGCTGGCCAACCGCCTGCTTTTCAATACCGCCGACGGCGTGCTGCGCATCCTGATCTTCCTCGGGTTTCTTCTTCTTGTCTCCTCCTGGAAGGACATGCGGCGCGTTTGGGAGTACCACGGTGCGGAGCACAAGGTAGTTTTCAATTTCGAATCGGGCCAGCCGGTTACGGTGGAGAACGCGCAGCGGTTCACCACCTTCCATCCCCGCTGCGGAACCAGTTTCCTGCTGGTGGTGATGGTAGTTTCCATGATCGTGTACGCCCTGGTGCCGGTGGACGGGTTCGCAGCGAAATTCGCGGCGCGCATCGTTTTGCTGCCGGTGATCGCGGGCCTGAGTTATGAGCTGATCCGCTTCGCCTCCAAACGGCAGGGCTCCGTGCTGGCGCTGCTCACCGCCCCCGGGCTGTGGCTGCAGCGCATTACCACGAAGCCGCCCGCCGACGACCAGACGGTGGTGGCGATCCGCGCTCTCGAAGGCGCCATGGCGCTGGAAGAGAAGCAGGGCGGACAACTGGTCATCGCTTAACGCTCCATGCTATTCATTCAGAAGCTTGAGCAACTCGAAACGCGCTTCGACGAGCTCACCCGGCAGATGGCCGACCCGGGCGTGATCTCCGACGCGGACAAGTACCGCAAAATCGCCAAGGAACAGCGCGGTCTTTCCGAGGTTGTCGGCAAGTACCGCGCCTGGAAAAAGGCCAGCGGCGAGCTGTCGCAGGCGCACGGCATGCTCCAGGACCGCGATCCCGAGATGCAGGCTATGGCGCAGGAAGAGGCGGCCCGCCTGACGCCGGAGGTGGCGCGGATCGAGGAAGAGATCAAGATCCTGCTGCTGCCCAAAGACCCCAACGACGAAAAGGACGTGGTGCTCGAAATCCGCGCCGGCACCGGCGGCGACGAGGCGACGCTGTTCGCCGGCGAGGTCTTCCGGATGTATTCGCGGTACGCGGAATCGCAGGGCTGGAAGATGGAGCTGACCTCTTCGAGCGAGTCTCCCGTGGGCGGACTGAAGGAAGTCATCGCGCTGGTGAGCGGCGAAAAGGTCTACAGCAAGCTGAAGTACGAGAGCGGAGTACACCGCGTGCAGCGCGTCCCGGTGACGGAGCAGCAGGGCCGCGTCCACACCTCCGCGATCACCGTGGCGGTCCTGCCGGAAGCGGACGAGGTGGAGGTCAAGATCGACCCCAAGGATATCCGCATCGACACTTTCTGCTCCTCCGGACCGGGCGGGCAGTCGGTCAACACCACGTATTCCGCCGTGCGCCTCACCCACCTGCCCACGGGGCTGGTGGTTTCCTGCCAGGACGAGAAGTCGCAGATCAAAAACCGCTCCAAGGCCGAGCGCGTGCTGCGGTCGCGCCTCTATGAGTTGGAGTTGGAGAAGCAGCAGGCCGCACTGGGCGCCGAGCGGCGCAGCATGGTGGGGACCGGCGACCGCAGCGAGAAGATCCGCACCTACAACTTCCCGCAGAACCGCGTCACCGACCACCGCATCGGGTTCACCCTCCATCAGCTCGATATCGTGATGGAAGGGAAGCTCGACGCGATCATCGAGGCGCTCGTCACGCGCTACCGGACGCAGCAAGGCGGCGCGTCGGCCTGAACATGACTGTCGGAACGGCGTTGCTCCAGGGCGTCCGCCTGCTGGAGGACGCCGGTATCGCCGTCCCGCGGCTTACCGCCGAGGTGCTGCTGTCGCACGCCATGGGATGCGAGCGCGTCTATCTCTACGCGCATCCCGAGCAGGAGCTGAGAGAGCTGGAGTGGCTCCACTACGGCCGCTACCTGCACGAACGCCTCCAGGGCAAGCCCACCCAGTACATCACACGGAGGCAGGAGTTCTACGGCCGCGAATTCCGCGTCACCCCGGACGTGCTGATCCCCCGGCCGGAGACGGAGCACGTGGTGGAAACAGCGTTGAAACGCTTTACCGGGCGTGTTCTGGACATCGGGACGGGGTCCGGCGCCCTGGCTGTTACGCTCCAACTGGAAACCGGCGCGGAGGCTTGGGCCACGGATATCTCGCCCGCGGCGGCAGCGGTGGCCGCCGAGAATGCGCGCCGCCTCGGAGCCCTCGTCCACATCGCCGTCTGCGACCTGATGGATGCGATTGCCTCCGGCAGCATGGACCTGATCGTCTCCAACCCGCCGTACGTCCCCACCTCCCGGCAGGAGGGGCTCCAGCGGGAAGTCCGCGATTGGGAGCCGCCCGTGGCCCTGTTCGCGGGGGAGAGCGGCTTTGAGATCTACGACCGCATCGTGGCCGACGCCCCGCGCGTCCTGCGCCCCGGCGGCTGGCTAGTCATGGAACTGGGTTTTGGCAGCCGGGACTACGTGGCCAATCTGCTCGGCGGGTGGAAGGAAGTGCGGATCGAGCCGGATTTGGCGGGGATCCCGCGGGTGATCGCAGCGCGGAAGTAGCGGCGCCACCGGCGCCACCGGCGCGCTAATGCAGCCACAGATGAACGCGACTGAACACGGAAAGAAATCCGACTCGCCACCGAGGAACAACGAATCAACCGCCGGCCAAAACATAATTAGCCACGGATGAACACGGATGAACACGGATGAAAACCAAACCCTTTCCTTGTTCTTCCGTCTCTATCCGTGTGCATCCGGGGCCAGTCTCTTCTTTCGGGTCTTTCCTTCCGCGTCATGCTGAGAGGCGTCAGCAGGCAAAAAGCTGCTGGGCCCGGCTCAAGCGCGCCGCCACCTGCACTCCGTTGGGGCAGTGAACCGCGCAGGTGGCGCAATCGCCGCAACGAACCTTCTGGCGCTCGGCGGACATGCGCTGGAAATTCTCCCGGCCTAACGGGAACTGGCCGTATCCGTCGGCGTACATGACGAAACGCACCATGTCGGGCACCGGCAGCCCCTTCGGGCACTGTCCGGCGCACTGGCCGCACATCCGGCAGAAGTACGGCCCGATCTCTTCCAGGCGGGCCGAGAGGATCTGGGCGTCGGCGTCGGTAAAGCGCTCGCCCATCGCTTTGAAGTTCTGCTGGAGCTGCTCGATATCCGTCATGCTGGGAACCGTGGTGGCGATGGCCGGATTGTTGATCGCCCACTTCAGGGCCGCGGGGGCGAAAGCGGCGGGCCGCGACGGTCCGCGTCCGCGAGCCATCACTTTCATGGCGATCACGCCCACGCCGGCCGCGCTCAGCTTTTCGATGGCGGCCCCGTAGCTCTTGGCCGAGGCGAAACTATACTGCGGCTGCACAACTTCGATTTTCGCCTCCAGCAGGCGGTCGACGATCGCCGGCAGGTTGTGCGTGCTCACACCCACAAACCGGATCTTGCCCTGCGCTTTGGCCTTGTATGCGGCCTCGACCAGCTCATCCGTGATCTCCGCCGGGTTGCTGAGGCCGTGCAGATGCCAGACGTCCAGGTAACCCGTGTTGAGTTCCTTGAGGCTGGTTTCGATCTCCGCCAGGATCCCCGGACCCGTACGAGGATTGTCATTGGATTTGCTCGCCAGAAAAACGTCCTTCCGCCTGGCGCCCAACGCCGCTCCGACCATGCGCTCGTTCTGGCCGTTCTGGTAGTTGCGGGAGGTATCGAAGTAGTTGATTCCCATATCCACGGCGCGCGCGATCACGCTGGGGTCGGAGGTGATCATGCAGCCGTAGCCCACCGTCGTGACTCGCAAGCCGGTCTTTCCAAGAATCCTGTACTGCGGCGCCGCGCCGGAAGACGGCCGGCCAGGCGGTTGGGTCTGCGATTGTTCGGCCCCCGAGGAACGGGATGCCGACGCGGCAGCGGGCAAAGCCAGGCCGGCCGCCAGAAAGTTGCGACGAGATGGAGCGTTTTCCATGGATAACTCCTCGGATAAACCGATGCTAACATCTCGTCTGCGCGAATTGCGGACGCGAAGCACGGTTGCGGATCTCTTTGCCGCGGTTTGAGCCCGCGCCACCGCTACTGCTCGAAGTCGAAGTATGCCAGGTTGTTTCCCTGGTTGTAGTGCAGGGTCAGAAGTTGCACGCCCGCGTCGGGAAACGTGATCTGGCCGCACGCCGCCTTGTTCCAAATGTGGTAGTCGCCTGTATCGAGCGGCAGTTTGCACTCCCCGGCGGGTTTATGGTTCACCTCGAACTTCAACGTGGTGGGCAGCTTCCCGTAGAGAGCGACGATCTGGTACGTGCCTGCCTTCTTCACGTCAACGGTGTAGTTGACCCATTCGCCGTCGTTGGTCCAGCCGAGGTAGAGTTGCATCTTCGGGGGAACGAAGAAATTGGGGTGGTTGAAATCAGCCTGGGCTTTCGTGTACGAGATGTCCGCGCCTTCCTTATCCCGGAAATAGCAGATCGATTCCGGCACGCCGGCTTCGCAGTGCCCGTTGGTACGGTTCAGTTCGCCGCTGCCCTTGTTGATGGTTTCCGTGTCGTGATAGGCCACCGCTTCTCCGCCGAGATCGTAAAGAGCGCACTGCAAACGGCCCGGGATAACCGCCGGCCCGGACTTGTGTTGCGAGTCCCCGAACGGTTTGCCTTTGTAGTCCGGAGGTGTGGCAGCCTGTAATCCGGACAACAGGAGCGTGATCGCGCAGGGGCGAAGGAGTTTGGTGAGAGTCATAGGCTTTTCAGGAGGCGTCCATCCGATTATAGGCGATTGAGCCGCCACCGGTCCGTGAAGATAACCGCCCTCAAAGCGCCAGTTCTCCGGCAGCGCGTTCGGGAGCGGCTTCCACTTCTTTCACGCGTTGGGCCAGCAGCGCGGCGATCGCCAAAAACACACCCCCGCATACCACGGCGGCCATGCGGTTGTTGCCAAGCAGGTGGCTCATGATCCAGCCAAAACCGATCGAAGCCACGATTTCCGGCGTGACGATGAAGAAATTGAAGATGCCCATGTACACGCCGACTTTCGTGGGCGGCAACGCGCTCGCCAGCATCGCGTATGGCATGGAAAGCGTGCTTGCCCAGGCGACGCCGACCCCGGTCATCGAAAGCAGCAGCAGGTATTTGTTATGGATCACGGCCACCGATGCCAACCCGAGCGCGCCGGCCAGCAGGCACAGGCCGTGGGTGCGGCGGCGGGTCAGGGCGCGCGCCATGGGCTCCAGGGCGGACGAGAAAACGAAGCACACCGCGGAGTACATGCCGAAACAAAGGCCGCCCCATTGCGTTCCTTCGGCGTAGAGCGGCGACTGCGGGCCGGCGGCTCCGAACACGTTGTGAGCTACCGCCACCGGAAAGTAGAGCCACATGCAGAATAGCCCCAGCCAGGTGCAGATCTGGACCCAGGCCAACTGGCGCATGACGTGCGGCATTTGCGCGATGGAGGCGAATATTTCCCGGGCGCCCGCCGAGATGCCGCCGCCTTTCGATCGCACCGCGCCCAGGTCCTCAGGTGGATACTCGCTTGTGGTGAACACCGTCCACAGCACCGCGGCCAGGAATACCGCGGCGCCGGCATAGAACGATAGCCGCACTGTCGCCGGTATGGCATGCAACGAGCCCGCGGCGTTCGGCGCCCGGAGCGTGTGGGCCAGCAGCCAGGGAAGCGCCGAGGCGATCACCGCCCCCAGCCCGATGAACAGGCTTTGCATGGCGAAGCCCTGGGTACGCTGCGAATCGGGCAGCATGTCCGCGACAAAGGCCCGGAACGGTTCCATGCTGATGTTGATCGAGGCGTCCAAAATCCACAACAGTCCCGCAGCCATCCACAGGGCGGAGGACTCCGGCATCCACACCAGCGCCAGCGAGCTGAGGACGGCCCCGGTAAGGAAGTAGGGCCTGCGGCGGCCGAGCCGCCCCCATGTGTGGTCGCTCAAGTGACCGATGATGGGCTGCACGATCAACCCGGTAAGCGGGGCCGCCAGCCACAACAGGGGGATCTGATCCGGGCGGGCGCCGAGATATTCGTAGATGGCGGTCATGTTGGCCATTTGGAGTCCCCACCCGAACTGGATTCCGAAGAATCCGAAGTTCATGTTCCAGATCTGAGAAAAACGCAACGGAGGTTTCTTCATGGATTTCCCTACCGTAGACCGCTTGGGGCGCCCTCGTGGACGGCTAGTTGAAGGGCGGCCGCGCCTCACTGTCGGCCAAGTATATCCCAGACACACGCGGCCGGGACGCTTACCTCGTGCTCGACCTGCTCGCTTCCGGCATGGACGAGCCTGGCGCGGCGGAGTCGAATGCTCTTTCAGTACGCGGAGGGTAGTTGCAGAGTCAATGCAGGGAGCGGAGCCGGCGGGTCCGGCGGAGGATTGATGCGCCCGGCCTGGATGTAATCGTGGCGCTCTACCGTCAAGATATCCTCGCGGCGCGGCGTTGATGAGCGTCTGATGTCCGGTCCCACCGCCCGATGCTTCCGCCAGGATGGAGATGCTCGCCTGCCCGGCTGAGAAATAGTAGAGCCCTGGTTGGCGTCGCTCAAATCCGACGTGACGGTGATGAAATCGCCCACATAGAGCCCGGCGAACGCGTTCGAGAGCTTCAGCGCCACGTCGAAGGAACTGCCGGGCGTGGCCGGAGAGAGCGGGTCGAGCGAAAGGATCCCTGCCCGCGCCGGAAGCGCAGCCGCGGCGAGTGCAACCACGGTGAGTGTCAGTAGGTTTTTCATTTTAGCGTTCCTATTGAATGAAGGCCCGGTAAAGAGCGGTCCACAGGCGATATTCGTTGGCCGTAACCTTTCCGTCCCCATCGAGATCCATGCGGCGGTCCACCGCGGAGGCGTTCTTGCCGATTGCCGCGGCGAGGAGCTTCTGGTCGACGGCATCCACCACTCCGTCATCATTGAAGTCGCCGGCCAGCGGGTTGAAAGCGACCACGACGGGGTCGTGGTCGGCGGCGGCCCAGGGGTCGGCGCCGTAATATGCGATCTGCGCTGCCGCGCTCTTGCTGGACGAGTTCAGTGCTTCGAGCGAACTCGGCTCATCGGCGTTGTTGCGCCACTCGGCGGCGCTCCGGACCAGCAGGTTCATCGGCGCGTTGGCCATCGCATGATCGATGTAGCCGACCTGCGAGCCGTAGTTGCATGAGTAGGCGCCCGCCCCGAGGATCAGATCGATGAGGTTGGCGTAGCCGTTCGTCTTGAAATGCTGGATCGGATCCTCGCCGTAATGCGCATTGAAATCGCCCACCAGCAGCAGCCGGCGGTTGGCGCTGAGCGGGTCCGCCGTGGGGTTGCCGGCCAGCCACGTGGTGACATTCTGCGCCATCCTGAGGCGCATGCCGTTGCAGCCGCCCTGATAGGGGTCGTCGCTGCCGTCGCCGCATCCGCTGCTTGGCGAGCGCAGGTGGTTCACCACGAAGGTGAACGTCTGGGCGGATGCTCTCGCCCCCGCGGCCGGCTGGAACGTCTGCGCCAGCGTCGGCCGGTTCTGGTCATTCTGATTCCACAAGGCGGGGTTGCCGACGGGCGTAAGCCGGTCCCGGGAGTTTGGACATCGCGCTTTTCTCCCGCACCTCAGAGCACATCATCCGGGCTTTGGTCTATATCGCTCTCCAACCAAGAGATACGTTTGCCACAGCAAAACACATCGCTACAGACGAATAGATATCGCGGACACCGCTGGAGGTGGCCGACCTGATCCGCGCAGCCGGAGCAACGTTCTACCAACGCAGCCGGACATGGTTCACCCGGCGGCACAGGCTGTGATAACCACGTGGACTTCAACCTCGCGCCGGTTTGGCATTCCACGTGGCCCGAGCGGTCGTCGCGTCTGGGATCTTTGCACCCTCCGTTGTCGTCCGGGTAGACGACTTTTCGGCGGCGCCATAGCTACGGTGGAAATCCCCGGTGCAATCATCGGCGATTAGGCGCTACGATCCGTAGTGAAACTTTGGAGCCCGAAAGGAACCACGCATGATTTCCGGACAGCTCCCAATATTCAGGTTCTTCGAACGTCTTCAGCAGGACCTTCGCTTCGGCAGTAGGACGCTCCGTCGAAGCGTGGGATTTACCGCAGCGGCAGTCCTTTCTCTTGGGCTGGGCGTAGGCGCCGTTACCGCTATCTTCAGCATCTTCGATGCGATCTGGTTACGACCGTTGCCATATGAACACGCGGACCGACTGGTCGCTGTGTCGGAGGTGAAACTTGACGAGCCTGGCACCACTTGGGACGTGGCCCTGGCAAACTACTCCGACTGGAAAGCGCAGAGCGGGTCGTTTGACCATCTGGCCCTGATTCACGCCTATTGGGAGCAGATTCTGATTGGCGGGGAGCGGCCCGAGCAGATCACGGCGCAGCGGGTCACGCCGGGGTTCTTTGACATTTTCGGAGGCAAGGTCCTCTATGGAAGGCTCTTTCTGCCCGAAGAGTACGAAAAAGGGGGGACGCCCGTCGTAGTCCTAGGCTACGGTCTGTGGCGGCGGCTGTTCGGCTCCGATCGAGGCATTCTGGGCAAGCAGCTTAGCTTGGAGACGAGGACTTTCACTGTTATTGGCGTTTTGTCGCCTGAGTTCACTTCGATTTACCCGGATGCCGATTTGTGGACCCCGATTACGTGGAGGACGGACAATCGGCGCGCCCGCCACTTGCCGGCTCGCTGCCCAGTACCCGGACCAGAAGGGCTTCGGAGCCCGTGTCGAGCCCCTCCGTGACTACATGTACGGCTACTGGAAGACAAGATTCCTCGTTTTCTTTGGGGCGGTGGTTCTGGTCCTGTCGATCGCGTGCATAAACGTCGGCAGCCTGATGTTGGTGCGCGCCTCTGCTAGGGAGAAGGAGATGGCCGTCCGCGCTTCTTTGGGCGCCGGCCAACCGCGACTGATCCGACAATTACTCACCGAGAACCTCTTGATCATCGTACTTGGCTTGGGCATGGCCGTACTAATCGCGTTTATGGCAGTGAGACTCATTTCCGGCATCGATCCGACCTTGCTCCCGCGGGCCGCCTCAATTCGGATCAATCTGCGCGTCCTCGGCTTCGCCGCTTTCACTGCAGTTGTGTCCGGCTTGCTGACCGGCCTGGCGCCAGCCGTGTCAGCCTCAAAGCCGAACTTGAATGAGGCACTAAAGGAAGCTGGGCGGACCGCCCCCCGCTTCGGAGGCCGCAAAGCCCGCAGCGCGCTGGTTGTTCTGGAGATCGCGCTTTCACTCGTGTTACTCACGGGGGCCGGTCTGCTGATCGACGATATCCGGCGCCTGCTGCATGTAAGCCTCGGTTTCGATTCCAGGAACCTGGTGATGATGCGCATCTCGTTGCCCATGTTTCAGTACCTTGTGGACGACGGGAAGAGCAGGACGCTGAAGCCACAAGCCGTCCTGGTGCGACAACGGATTCACGAACGCCTGCAAGCCCTGCCCGGAGTGCAGAGCGTGAGCGTGTCAACACTTTCCCCACTGGAGGGCTGCTCAATCCGATATGTGAGCAGGGAAAACGATCCGCTTCCGTCCGTTGGTGTGAATACTCCCTGGGTGTGTCTCCAGCCAGTCACCACAGAGTACTTCCGAACGCTGCAGACGCCAGTCGTCAGGGGTCGCCCGTTCACGGAACAAGATAATCAGAGAGCCCCGCCGGCGGTCGTCGTCAATGAGCGGCTAGTAACCCGGTACTTCCCGAAAGAGGACCCAATCGGCAAGGTTCTCAATCTCATGCGGGAAGAGGGTGACAGAGAGCCGTCGGTCCAGATTGTCGGCGTTGTGCCTGACCTCCGGCAGAGCCTGCTCCGGCGAACCTACGCTGCGATCTACCTGCCGTATTCGCAAATGTCCGCCCACTTCGGCGGAGCACACACCCGCGAACGGACCGATATTGTATACCTGGTGCGCACGAGCACGAAGCCGTCGAATCTTGAGCCTGTCATGCGCCGCGTGGTATCGGAGGCAGCGCGAGACGTACCTGTTATCGATTTGCGAACCATAGACGAGATCCGGTCATTGCGAGTGCAGCGGTCCAACCTGTACGCATCCCTGCTGACTGTGTTCGCCGTCATGGCAGTGATGCTCGCCTCGGTGGGGGTTTTTGGCGTCATGTCTTACACAGTCGGACAGAGGACACGCGAAATCGGTATCCGCGTGGCGCTTGGCGCGAGGCCGCCTGATGTGGTTGGAGCCGTTATGCGGCGAGGAGTTTTCCTGATTATCACCGGGCTTGCCGCGGGATTGGCAGGATCCTTATGCGCGACAAGGTTTCTGACCAAGCTGCTCTTCGAGGTGAAGCCCACTGATCCTCGGATTCTCTTCGCGGTGACTCTGTTCCTGGGCCTTGTCGCCCTACTTGCGTGTTTGATCCCGGTTCGGCGCGCTTTGCGCGTAACGCCTGTTGTGGCGTTGCGACATGAGTAGTCTTTACTGATCTGCTGTAGCTGTCAACGTCGATTGAAGATTCCGATTTAGCCGGCCGGGTTATCCTTCTCAAGACGGCCCGCTAAATTGTCAACTCCCCGAGGAGCGTAAAGGGAGCCGCCGATGCTGGGCTGCGTGAAACCGAACAAGTCGATTCGCGTGCCACGCCGCGCAGGATTCGGTGAGCCGCCATGCGCGCGACGATATCCCCGAGGGTAGGCGAACGGATCGATATAGAGCCGCCTGCACTCCGGGTGGACGACACACCCAAGGCAACCACGCGACCCGCGCGCGGCCCTAGCGATAGAGCGTCGGGCCGCTATCGCGCCTGCGATCTGCTGAAAACGTAGAAAAACACCGTCACGCAGACGCTTGCGAACAGGTATATGGCGGATTTCAAAAGCGCCACCGCCGGGATGAGGTTGCGGACCAAGCCCACAACCGCGTTTAGGAAGTGCGCCGCCACCAAAATCGTCAACAACAGCATTCCAATCAGCGCCAGGAACGCCGCATTCTTGAGGCTCATGCCCGAATTATCGATGCTGGGGAACGTCCAGAGCAAGTGTCGAAAGTGGCTCGGAACGCTCCGCGATAGGGGTGGGGGCGGCGAGGCGTAGGCTATTAACCATGGCAAAGTTGCGAGAGGGCGTAACGCCGTGATTCCATATGGTTTCGGTTGGACCCAAGCCAAACTTGTGGGTAAATGAAAGGTTCATCGGACGCTTACATCCGAGTTCGGAGGCCGGGAATGCGATTCCGCCCGCCGTTGGGGATAGGCCGATGACGAGCCGGAAGCCTCCCGGGGAAGTGGCCACTGCACACCCAGTTTAGCCGGGGAGTGGCCGGATGATCCGTCGTTCCGATTCCTGGTGCATTGGGCCCTGCGCCGCGAGGAGCTGTGCGATCCCGGCCTGTGCCCCGACGCGCCGAAGGACGATGGCCAGCGGTGCGACCACTGTCCGCTGGACCGCCTGGACGCCGCCCAGTGCGCGGAGAAGGGTCTGCTCTGCCCCGGGGTCTTGAGATCGGCGGTTTCTTTTGAGGTCTGTTTGCGCAGAGCATTGATGACGGTCCAGCATGGTCCACCTTCGGGACCTCGCACACTCGCCGCTCCACCCATCGTCCCGTCCAGCACGGCCACATCCGTACCGGGCTCCAGATCGGCTACACCGTTCAACCGAAACAGCGACTCCATTCCCTTGTAGTCCTTCTGAACGGCCAGACTTTGGAGTTGGGCGAGCGATTCCTTCGAGTCCATACACCACACGTGTTCAGTCACCGCAGCGTGATCCCCAGGAAGGAGTCCCTTTCGGTGCTGCATGAGACTGCAAGTAGTCCTGTCACCGCGACGAAGAGTCGGTGCCGCTCACGAAACAAGCTCTTTGGATTCGCCATGGGGTTGCTGAAAAGGTAACACAGCGCTCAATAATGTAGACGGCGGCAGGTTCGCCATTCTGCTGAACGGCGCCGAGTTGAATGCTTACAATACCGGGACCGTGAGCGTCGCATCCGTCACCAGGGGAACGCTTTCCGCATCTACGACCATTGATGCAGTGGGCGATTTCTTTGCCAGCTCACGCCATTTGCACAGGATGGCCACGAGGCGCCAGCGGCGCCCCGTCACACTCGCGCCACTGCGGCCCGGCGGAGAATGGCTAGGCAGCAGCACGGCGGGTGCGCCGGACTGCGGCTGGCATTTGCAGAACGACCTTTGCGCGACGCTTCCGCGAGGACTTCACCTTCGGCTCCGTGAACCGGACACGAAGCTCAGAACGGCCGCGCCTTGGCGTACGTGGAGGACGGCAAGGCGCGGCTCGTCTCGCGCCACGGGAACAGGTTCAAGTCGTTCCCCCGTCTGACGACTGCGATCGGCTCGGCGCTGGAAGTGCAAGACGCCGTTCTCGACGGCGAAATCGTGCATCTGGGACCGGACGGCGTACCGCAGTTCTACGATCTGATGCGCCGCCGTTCACCGCAGCACTTCTTCGCGTTCGACCTGCTGTGGCTCAACGGCCGCGATCTGCGCAGGTTGCCGCTTCTGGAACGCAAGGCGTTACTGCGGGAGATCGTCGCGCCGCAGCCAGCCTACCCCCTCTCTTTCCTATATGCATTGGGACTTAACAGCCGCTACCAGCCGGGGCAGCCGTTGAGGCAGGGGTATCAGGAATTTCTGCGGCCGGGTTGAATACGCGGTGGTTGCCGCGCATACCAACGATCTCCAGTTCCAACATTTCACTCTGGACTGCGACAACCGCCCGACGAAGGCGAACACTGCGGCGCTGGGAAACGTGGAGATTCGAGGTCGGCCGCGATCTCAGCACATGTCCGCGTCCGGCGCGTTCGGCGCCCCTGGGTTGGGTCCATTGGAATAGATTCAGGTAGAATAGTTTCTCAAAGCCGAAAAACAAGGGGCTGCCCGAGCGGTCAGCGCCATACTGGCTGCTTTTCGAGCGTGGAAGGAGGAGAGCCAAATGAAACGTCCGCTGGCAACTGCCGCTTTGTTTCTATGCGGAGTTGGATACGTCCTGGCGGCGCCCCGGCCCGGCATGACGGGGGATTTCGAGCTTCACCGCAATTTCGCCTCGAAAATACTGCCCACACCGCGAGATGTGATCGTCTATTTGCCGCCAGGGTACCGTAGCAGCGACCGGCGGTATCCCGTGCTTTACATGCACGATGGGCAGAACCTCTTCGACCCCGCCACCGGGTTCGCCGGACAGGAGTGGCGGCTGGATGAGACCGCGGAGCAGTTGATCGAAGCCGGCAAAATCCCGCCTCTGATCATCATCGGCGTCTACAATACCGGCGGCCACCGAATTCGGGAGTACACATCCGGCCTGGGAGAAAACAATCCGCCCACATACGCCCGCCTGATCGTCGAAGAACTCAAGCCGTTTATCGACTCTCATTACCGAACGCTCCAGGGACCAGGCGACACGGGACTCGGCGGATCGTCCCTTGGCGGCCTGATTTCCCTGGCGATCGCCTTCCAGTATCCGAACGTATTTGGCAAGCTGGCGATCCTTTCGCCCTCGGTATTTTGGAACAGTCGTGTGATCCTCGAAGAACTCAAGAAATATCGGAATGCCGCGCGGCCGAAGATCTGGCTGGATATTGGCACGGCCGAAGGGAACACGCCGCAGCAAACCGTGGAGGACGCGCGCGCGCTTCGGGACGCGCTGGTAGAGAAGGGCTGGAAGCTGGATGTAGACCTTCGCTATTTCGAAGCCGAAGGCGCGGCGCACAACGAAGCTGCGTGGAGCAGGAGAGTCGGGCCCGCGCTGGAGTTCCTGTTTGGAACGGGGAAGTAAGAGCTTGCCAAAGCGGGTGGTATGGCGCCGCACTAAAATCTTGCCCGTTGGCAGCGAACATCCGCCACACGAACCTGATGATCCGGCGCGAAGTCCCGGCCGGGCCGGGCGCTGCGCCTTGTGTGGTACGAACGGCCTCATCTCCCGGCTCCCGCCGCCTTGGTCCGCACGCGCTTCCGCCAGAACCGTGGAACCGGCACTACCTCATTCACGCACTGCCGGTACTCCAAATATGGCTGACCGAACCGCTGCTCCAGGTACTTGTCTTCCCGGTAGATCATGCGCTTGAAAATCGCGTACGCGATCAACGGCGTAACGAGCATCGGCCATGATCTCATCACCAACGCGAATCCGGGAAACGCCAACGCGATCCAACCGGCGTACATAGGATGCCGGACCAGGGCGTAGGCTCCCGACGTGACCAGTTGGTCCCGGTTGTACGCTCGCATCACCGTAGGGATGGCCGCGAGCCACAAGGCCAAGCCGACGATCATCAGGATGCCGCCAATCCCCCGGATAATCTGCGGGACCCAGTCCAGGATGAAGGTGCCCGGCCACCTGGAACCGGCGAACAGGGCAGCGATGGTGTACGCCAGGGACGGCACCGCGATCACGGGGCCTATGCCGAAATGGCTGAGTCGTTTTTCGACCATCTAACTGACCCGCCTTTCAACATGAGAATATCATTCGATTACAGCGGGGGCGAGTGTCCGTGAATTTGCGGGCATCGGCCTTGGGTTGACCTGCGGATGGGCGCTGCGCGCCGCGAAACGGATCAGCAGCCGTCCCTTGTGCACTAGAAACAATTCGTCCTCTTCGTCGTGGTGATGCCAGACGAACTCGCCCTGGAGTTTAACGGCCTTGATCTGCATGTCGTTGATATCGCCGAGGACCTTCGGACTCCAGTGGCCGGAGAAGCGGGAGAAGACGGCGGTGAGGTTTACGGGCTTCATGGAGGGCCATTATAGGACAGGCGCGCGGCGAAGTTCCGCCGTTACCGTGCTATCTTGGCGGCGTGCCACAACGATTCCAGCGTCCCGCCAAACCGAGCCCCTACAGCTTCCGCCTGGAGATCGACGGCTCTATATGCGCGCGCTTTCAGGACGCCGCCGGCCTGGACGTGCCGCACGGGGCGCCCCGAAGGACGATCATATTGCGGCGCGGCGTGACCACTGGACCTACACTTTGGACGTGGCGCAGCCAGGGCAACGTGCCGCCGAAAGACGGCAGTCTCGTGATGCTGGACGCCTCCGGCGCGGAGAGGGGCCGGTGGAGGTTCCAGGGCGGGCGGGTCTCGAAATGGGTTGGCCCCGGTTTCAACGCGAAAGGCGGGGACGTGGTGATGGATCTGGTGGAACTTACGTGCGAACGGATCGAGGAAGCGTGAGCGTTGCGCGTTTCCACCGTTTGCTACGGCTTGCCTGGATGACCGGCATCGTGGTCGTCATCGTCGGCTCGCTACCGCCAGACGATTCGCTGCCCATCCGCGCTGGCACAGTCCCGTGAAGCGGCTCGGACTGGGGATGGTGGCTATCGCGGGCAACCAGCAGAACTTTGTCCTGCGCGCCAAACAGCAGGGCGATGATGCGGCTGCGTCGGCTTCAACGGCGGCGACGGTGTAGGCGAAACCGCGCCGTGGGCTTGGATCGAGGCGCGGTGCGCGGCGGCGCCCGGCGCTACCTTGCGCTGCCGGGCTTCGGAAGCTCGGACTCGGGGTTGCATCCCCTACGTCGAAAGATAATTTAGGACGACTGCCCAAGGTCGTATTGGCCGAATGGAGAGGTAGCCCTTAAGATTGTGGTGGGTTGGTTTCGTTCCGCAGGCGATTACGGAAACTGCCCGATGAGTTGAGCCATGAGATTCTACCGATTGCCGCTGGTCTGCAAATGCGGGCGGGCTCCCTCGAACGTGAACTCGGTGGGTTTGACCGCAGCACGCGAACTGGTCGTTCATTGGACGTGTCCCGCGTGCCGAAAGCACGCCAAATTCGTTATGCCCATGACGGATTCCTGCCGGACCCGCCCGCAAAAGGAGCAGACCGACCCGGCGCGTGTAGAGTGCGAATTTCTTCCAGAGGATATAGCCTTCCTGCACAGCATCCGAGTGAAGGTTTGACGACCGGCGCGCATTGCGGGGACGCACGACCCTCCACGCTCGGTTCGCTTGCGCTGTCGCGTCCAAGCCGGCGCCAGCGCGAAGCGCAGCGAGCCTACCCCCTCTCTTTCCTATATGCATTGGGACTTAACAGCCGCTACCAGCCATGGGCCCTCCGGAGAATCCTACAGCCCATCCCGAAAATCAAGAGGGACGGCGGCGGCGATTGCCCTGTCGGCCGCGGATGCGGCGCTGTCTGCTGAAAGGGTGCGAGCAGCGCTTTCATCCCTGGGCGCCCCGTTGCACTACGCGTAGCGTCCCCTGTTTCGAAAGAGCGTAGCGAAGATATCCTTCTCATTCGGTGTTTGCAGGCCGGTGTTGAAACGGCGGCCGACGAAAGGCGGCGGGAAGAAGCAGAAAAGCGGCAACTGGTCGAGGCAGTTCCTGAGACGGCCGCGGTCCAGTAAAACAAGCCGCCCGAAGGTGCAGAGAACCGGTGCCAGACGATCCCGGTAGCGCCGAATGGTACTATCCCTGGAGCGAGGCGATTCCCCATGCGGGAAGACATCGATCCCAGGATTGCTGAGAACATTGTTGCCACCGCAGTCAGCAGGGTTTGGGCCACCGAGCGACCGGATTATCTGCACGCGACGCGTTCTCAGGGAAGCCATAACCGCCGCGATACAGCACGCGTACGAGGTCGGCTTTCTGGCGGGCCAGGAGCCGGACCTGCGCGACAGCACCCGGCCCGGGAGCGCAGATAGGCCGCCGTGGATGGACACCCGTTTGGACGACAAGGCGGCCATGGTTGCCCTGCAGGTTCAACTCTGGCCCGTCATGGTGCGGTCGTTCTATGAGGCAGGCTATCATTGCCTTGGTGATCTGCGTTGGGTGCCCAATCTGGATGATTGCTTCCATGCTACTGCAAGCAGTCGGCGTGAGCGCGGCTTCACTGACCGGCCTCATCCATGACCAATCGCACGAGCCGGTCCAACGGGCTTACGTCTTGCTGGCCCCCAAAAGTGGTCACGAAAAATCGCTCTGCGCCACCACTGGTGAAGATGGCAGTTTCACGTTTCTCGGACTTTCACCTGGCGGCTATTCAATCCGGGTTGAGGCGGACGGGTTCATCGGATCGAAAGGTCGGCTCGTTCAACTGGCGGTCGGCGAGGACCTTCACCTGCCATCACCGATCCTTCTTGGAATCGAAGGGCACGCGGGCTGTTGGTATGATCCTGTAGCCCCACCGTACGAAGTGAAAAGGGGTGCCAGTAGAGAGGTGGAAGTCTTGGGGCAGATCATTCCTCCTGCTAAAGAGCACACTACCGTGTCTGCATCAGTAATGGCCGCTGATTTCGACGTCTCCCGTTCCACACCGACCGACAGCAAGGGCCGCTTTCACCTGGTGTTGCCTGCGGCGGGAATTGTTCAACTGCGAATTCTGAGACTGGGGCGGACGGAACTCCGGAGCATGCTTGTGCCGACAGAGCATGGTGACCGCGTTGTTTTTTCGCCGATACGCGTTCCGAAGCCCAAGCGGGGACCTTGGCCGGTGATTTGTTATTGACGCTCACGGCTCGATCTACGTTCACTTTGGGGTGAGGCATCACTCCGGTTGGTAAACGTTAGCACTCTATCGGAAGTGACGCGGCGAGACACTGTCGATAAAGCACGCGACAGCCGACCGCCGCGTCACTTTCGATAGAGCCGTTTGAAGTGAGCCGCCCGCGTTTGCGGCGGACGCGGCAGCCGCGAGTATGTATTTTGAATGGCCTTTTGGTACTGCTGGGGTAGCTCGGTGTGGGCGTCGAGGGCCCGCCGGATCCTGTTTTGTGGTGACTCAGCGGCGCCGTTTCCAGGTGGCAAGCCCGCCGGAACGTCGCGTGGCGCTACAGCGTCGCCATGCAGGCACACTTCCAGCATCCGGGCCGCCCGGCCCGCGTGGCCAGCCAGGAGAAGATGGGTCTTACGAGGTGTCCGGCTCACGTCTTCGGCTTGGCCTCGGACGTGATAACTCGCGCGGGATGATCATCTCGACTACCTCGACTGCCCCGCCGCAAATGGGACAGCGCCTCTGAGC
>JAIQFU010000583.1 GCA_020073115.1 Terriglobia bacterium | reverse complement strand
GGCGGTCCCTACCCTAACTGCGGATTCGAGGCTCCTGGAATGCATCGAATCCCTCGGACGGCAGACGCAGCGCGATTTTGAAGTGATCATCATTGACAACAGCGGAGAGGGCCGGGTGCGCCGGAAAGGCTGCGCGGCGGGAGCGCGCGTGATCGAAAACAGCCGCAACGCGGGGTTCGGCGCGGCCATCAATCAGGCGTGGCGCGCATCTTCCGCCCCATTTGTGGCCACGCTGAACGATGACGCCGCGGCCCATCCGGGCTGGCTGGAGGCGCTGGTGCGGGCCGCGCAAAAGCGGCCGGATGCCGGCATGTGCGCCTCGGCCGTGCGGCTCTACGGGGAGGAGCGCCTGGATTCCGCCGGTATGCTGATGGCGCGGGACGGCAGCAGCAAACAACGCGGGCACGGCCGGCCGCCGGAAGACTTTCCGGCGTTGGAGGAGGTCCTCTTCCCGAGCGGCTCCGCGGCGCTCTACCGGCGCGCCATGCTGGAGGAGCTTGGCGGTTTCGACGAACGCTTTTTCCTGTATTGCGAGGACACGGACCTGGGGTTGCGCGCGCGGTGGGCCGGCTGGAAGTGCCTGTACGTTCCGGACGCCGTGGTGGAGCACCATTATTCGCACTCCGCGGGACGGGCTTCGGGGCTGAAGGCGTATTACGTGGAGCGCAACCGGCTGTTCGTGGCCGCCAAGAACCTTCCAGCGCCCATGCTGCTGGCGTCGCCGTGGTTCGCCCTGGCGCGGTATTTCTGGCATGCGGCGTACCTGGCGCGGGGCCGCGGTAGCGCGGCGCGTTTCCGGGCGGAAGGCAACGCCGGGCCGAAGATGGCGTGGTACGTCATCCGGGCCCACGCGGCCTTGTTGGCGCACGCCGGCCGGTTGTGGCGCGAGCGGCGGCGGATCCGCGCCGGAGCGCGCGTGACGCCCGCCGTTTTCCGCCGTTTGCTGCGGAGTCATTCGATCAGTGCGCGGAGGATAGCCGGGCTGTGATGCCTCTCCCCCGTCCCGATTCGCTGCTGGTGATCGTTCCGGCCTTCAACGAGGAGGGCGCCATCGCGCGCGTGGTCCGCTCTATCCGCGAGTCCGTGCCCGGCGCGCCGGTGGTGGTCATCGACGATTGTTCCAGCGACGGCACGGTCGGGGCGGCGCGCGAGGCCGGCGCCGGGATCCTGCCGCTGCCCCACCACCTGGGCCTCGGCGGCTGCGTACAGGCAGGCTACAAACTGGCGTACGAACTGGGATTCGAGTACGTCATCCGCGTGGACGGCGACGGCCAGCACGACCCCCGCGATATCCCGCGCGTGTTCGACCGCCTGAAGCGCTCCGGGTGCGAGATGGTGATCGGCTCCCGGTTTGTCCTGGCGAACGGCTCGGCCACGGGCGCCGTGCGCTCCCTGGGCATCCTCTTTTTCCGCGCGGTGCTCCGGCCCATTCTGGGGAGAACCGTGCACGACCCCACCTCCGGGTTCGTCGGCGTCAACCGCCGCGCGCTGGAGTTGTTCAGCCACAGTTTTCCGCTCGAGTATCCCGAAATCGAAGCGCTCGTCGTTTTGCAGCGGAAACGGTTCCGGTTCGAGGAGGAGCCCTGCAAGATGCGGCCGCGCATGGCCGGGCGTTCCACCATCACGGCCGTGAAATCGCTCTTCTACATCTTTCACGTGCTCATGGGCGTATTCGTCAATGTCCTGAAGTACGAACGCCGGCTGCACCGCGGCGGCGATGAGGGTTAAATGGACCGCCTTTTGAACGTAACCACCGGGATGAGCGTGCTCCTCCTCATCCTGGTGCTGATCTCCGTGCGCCGGGCGCACATCCGGGTGGAGTACTCCGTCACGTGGATCGTGGCCGCGCTGGCCCTGCTGGCGCTCTCGCGCTCCTGGCGCCTCCTGGAATCGCTGCGGAATCTGCTCGGCCTGCCCGACACTCCGCTGGCCCTCTTTCTGGCCGGAGCCGGCGGATTTCTGATCATGTCCTTCCGCTTCTCGGTGATCGTCTCGCGGCTGAAGGACAACAACATTGCGCTCGCCCAGCGCGTGGCCATCCTCGAATACCACCTCAAGACCCTGAATGAAAAGCAACAAGCGTGAACCCCGGAAGAGCGCTCCGCTCCCCAAAGCCGGCCCGCCGCCGCGATGGCGGTTGCCGGCGGTGGCGGCGGCGGGCGCGCTGATCGCCTTGATCTGGGCCTATGCGCCGGCCCTGCGCGGGCCGTTTCTGTTCGACGATACCGCGCTTCGGCCGTCGATCCACGGCTTCGACGATCCGCTCGGGGTGTGGCTCAAAGGCCTTCGGCCGGTCCTGATGTTCAGCTATTGGATCAACGCCCGGCTGTCGGGCGAAGAAACGTATTCGTACCACGTCCTGAACGTAGCGATCCACTGCATTGCCTCCGGGCTCGTATTTCTGATCGGCCGGCGCCTGCTGGAATGGGCGCGCGTCGAGGGCTCCCGCCGAAATATCCTGGCGGGGTTTGTAGGGCTGGTTTTTCTGTTGCATCCCGTGCAAACGGAAGCCGTCGCCTATCTGTCGGGCCGCTCGGAATCGCTCAGCGTGGCCCTGGCGCTGGGGGCATTCACGGTATTTCTCTACCGGCGGAAAGCGGAGGCATCCTGGGGCCCGGTGGCGGCCGTGTTGCTGCTGTTCGGCCTCGCGGTGTTGGCCAAAGAGCAGACGGTGGCGCTCCCGGCCCTGCTGCTGCTTACGGATTACTGGTGGAACCCGGGGTTCGGCTTCCAGGGCATCCGCGCCAACTGGCGGCTGTATGGGCCGATCCTGGCGGGGGCCGCGGTGGGCGTGGCGCTTTTCCTCCCCCGGATTCTCAATTCGGCGAGCGCCGGCTTCCATCTCAAGGATCTGACCTGGTATCAGTACTTCTTCACGCAGTGCCGCGCCCTGTTCGTCTATCCGGTGATTTTGGCGGCTCCCGCGAGGCTCACGGCGGATTGGGATTTTGGGATCTCCAAAACGATCCTGGACCGCGGGGCGATCGTGGGGTTGGCGGCCTTGATCGCGCTGGCTGCCGCCGCGTGGCATTACCGGCGGCGGTTCCCCCTGGCGACCTATGGATTTTTCGTTTACCTCGTCCTGATGGCGCCCACATCGTCCATTCTGCCCATCCGCGACCCGCTCGCCGAGCGGCGGCTGTACTTTTCCATGTTGGGACTGCT
>JAIQFU010000681.1 GCA_020073115.1 Terriglobia bacterium | reverse complement strand
GTGCGCATTCCGATGATGTCGATCAGTCATTCCGATCTGATGCCGATCAGAGCGGAGCGAAGCGACGCAGGGCTTTCTCAGTGTGAAACAGTGATCGACATCCGTCAAGAGTTTCGCCGGTTTTCTTTGCTTTGGCGCGGGGGCTTTGCAGCTCTTTTGCCGGCCGGTGTTCTTGGGCGCTGACGGAAGGAGCCCGTAGGGCGACTGGAGTTAGCGCCCAAGAACAATCCGCGACTCCCCTCCTATTCGGCATCTTTCCCGCCTCGTCCGGCCTTCTTCTTCCGCATGGATTCTCCCTGCAGTTCGATCCGGTGGGCGCCGTGAACCAGCCGATCCAGAATGCTGTCGGCAACCGTGGGGTCGCCGACTTGCCCGTGCCACTTCGCCACCGGCAACTGGCTGGTCAGCAGCGTCGAACGCGTCAGGTAGCGTTCATCGCAGATCTCCAGAAAGGCGCGGCGTTCCGTCTCCGCCATCGGCGCCATCGCCCAGTCATCGACGATTAGCACGTCCACCTGGCTTAGCATCCGCAGCTTCTTGCCGTAGCTGCCGTCCGCCCGCGCCAGCTCCAGTTCTCGAAACAACTGTGCGGCGGTAGCGAAGTAGGCCGTGAACCCGTCGCGGCAGGCTTTCTGGCCGAACGCCCGCGCCAGGAAGGTCTTTCCGATCCCGGTCGGTCCCACCAGGAAGATGTGTTGATGGCGGCGGACCCAATCCGAGTCGTGAATCAGCGAGCGGACCACCTGCTTGTCCAAGCCTCGCGCCGCGCGGAAGTCGATGTCTTCGATGCAGGCGGGGCCGCGCAAACGCCCATCTTTGAGCCGCCGCTCCAGCGCCCGGTTCTGGCGCCAGTTCCACTGCCGGTCCACCAGCAGCGCGAAGCGCTCTTCGAAGCTGAGCTGCTCGGTCTGCGGTTCTTCCTGTTGTTGGGTAAAGGCATCGGCCATGCCGCGCATGCGCATGGCGTGCAACTTCTCAATCGTTTGTTGGTTGAGCATGGTTCTCCTTGTGACTTAGTGAATTGCCGGAGGATCGATCTCCGGCGGGGAATCGAAGTAACCGGCGCCGCGAATGTTGCCGTGGTCCACGGCAGGCTGGGCGGCGGGCGGGTCGCCAGGCAGCGGCAGCCGGTCGAGTTGGTTCTTGAGAATCGAGTCCATGCTCTGGAAGTTGTAGGCGCGCGCCCGCAGACAGCGCCGGGCAGCCGCTTCCATGCGCTCGGCCGGGTAAGTCTTCGCCAACCGCAGAATCCCCAGGCAGGACCGATAGCCCTGCTCCGGGTGGCGTTTGGCCGCCAGGATCGCTTCCACCAGTTGCCCGGTCAAAGGGCCGACCTGCTCGCCCTCTTCGATCAGCCGCGACGGCGTTTGCCCCAGGTACTTCTGGTGCGACTTGGGCCTATGTTCGTTCAACGAAGTCGCTTTTCCCGGCTCATAGGAGCGGACATGCGAGGCCACGCGCACTCCCCGATGGAGAACTTCCACCGTGTCCGCCGTCAAGTGCACGTCCACCTTCTGATGCGCCAGCGCGTGCGGCACGCTGTAGAAGTGCCGCTCCACCTCGATGTGATAATCGATATTGACGCGCGCGGTCTCCCATTCCCCGAACTGGAAACGGGAGGCCGGCAGCGGCTTCAGCGCCGGCCGGTCTAACTGCGCGAACAGCGTGGCGCGGCTGCCCTCGCGCTTGCGGAACGGCCGCTCATTCAGCCGCGCCAGCAGTTCGGCAATGGCCTGGTTGACTTCATCCAGGGAGAAGAACTTGCGTTTACGCAACGCTGCCACGATCCAGCGTTGGACTACCTGAACGCCCACCTCCGCCTTGGCCTTATCCCTGGCTCGATACGGCCGCGCCGGAATGATCGCCACGCCGTAGTGCTCGCCCAAGTCGCGGTACGTGGGGTTCAGATCCGGCTCGTAATAGCTGGGATGCGTGACCGCGGACTTCAAATTATCCGGGACCAAGATCTCGACCACCCCGCCGAAGAATTCGAAGGCTCGCTGATGCGAGCCGATCCAGTTCCGCAGGTCCTGTCCGGTGGTGGCTTCGGCGAAGGTGTAGCTGCTGGCGCCCAGCACCGCGACGAACACGGCCGCCGGGTGCACGTCGCCGCTCTGAGGGTCGTGAATGGGGATCGTGGCCCCGGCGTAATCCACGAACATCTTCTCGCCGGCGCGATGCTCCTGCCGCAGCACCAGGTCGAGTTTCCTCAACCACCGCCGGTAGAGATCGCAGAAGCGGCTATAGGCATAGCCGTCCGGGTTGCTCTCACGTCCCTCTTGCCAGATCAGCTGCAGGGTAAGGTTCTTGTGGGTCTGCAAGTCCTGGTGGATCTGCTTCCAATCCGGCTCCGGGTGTTTGCGCCAGACGGCGAGAACGGGCCGCTGCGGAAACAGCGCCTGCTCGATCTGCTGGTCGCACCAGTTCTCCGGCAACGGCCATGTCACGCCAGCCGCTTCGGCGGCGGACACGTACTCATGGACGGTGCTCTGGGAAATGGAACAACTGCGGGCGATCTGATGCTGGCTCAGTCCGAGGGAGCGGAGCCGCAGAACTTCCTTCAACTTGCGCATGGTCAGCCTCTTCTGTGGCAACTGGGGGTCTCCACTTACCAGTGGAATCCAGCCGCCACGGCTACCCTGCGCTTCGTTCCGATCTCATGCCGATCAGCGTTCCGAACTACAACCGTAAGACCGATCGGTTTCAGTTCGGAACACTGATCGGCATCACTTCGGAATGGTGATCGACATCAGTTCGGAACGCTGATCGGCATCCCTCGGAATGCGCACCGTACGGAATCTTCTGCGCTGAACGTAAGGTTCTCATAATTCAGCGCGTTCCATTGTTGTTGTGTCAAAGTGATGTGGTTCCGCAGAATGGCTTCCGTCCTCGCATCGTCGATGCGTAAACTGCGCACGATGTCTTCGAGTTTTGCGGCTGTGGCATTCTGCGGACTGGAGTGTGATCGGTGAATCATGAAAGTCCCAAACCGACTCGTCTTCCGATGTTGTGCCCCAAGAAACGCAATCGCCGCAATGGAACTGACGGAGCCGCCATTGTAGAGCGTCAGGTCGAGCGTCAGGGCGCGGAAGAAGTTGTATAGGCAGATGCCGTCAGCGATATACCCACCTCCGCTCTGAAAAAGAACGTGCAATTGCGTGACTTGCCCCGT
>JAIQFU010000059.1 GCA_020073115.1 Terriglobia bacterium | reverse complement strand
CGATGCTCCTCAAAGCGAAATACACGGAGCGGTTCTCCATCGGGCTGATCAACGGGTCGGGCTCGCTGGGCCTGCTCTTCCCGCCCAGCCTGCCGGTGATCCTCTATGCCGTGTACGCAAAGACGGTGCAGATCGACACGCTGTTCGTCGGCGGGTTCCTGCCTGGACTCCTGATGGTGGCGATGGTGTCGGCGTGGGGCGTGCTGCAGGGAAGCAAGAGCGGCGCGGTACGGCTGCGGTTCTCGTTCGCGGAAGCCGGACGCGCGTTATGGGCGGCCAAGTGGGAACTGGCAGTTCCGGTGATCGTGATTATCGGGCTGTTTCGCGGGTTCGGCACGATGGTGGAGGCGGGCGCGGTCGCGGCCGTGTATTCGTTCGTCGCGGAGTGCTTCATCCTTCGCGAATTCTCATTACGCAGGGACTTTCCGCGGGTAGCCCTGGAGTGCGTCACCGTGATGGGCGGGGTTCTGCTGATCATCGGCGTGGCCAAGGGACTCACCTATTACCTGGCTATCCAGGACGTGCCGGGCATCCTGACCAATTAGGTAAACGTCCACATCCACTCCAAATACTTGTTCTTGCTGCTGCTCAACGTCGTGCTGCTGATCAAGGGCTCGTTCATGGATGTCTTCTCGGCGATCATTGTGATGGTTCCGTTGATCCAGCCCATCGCCGTCCACTACGGTATCGATCCCGTACAGATGGGCGTGATTTTCCTGGCCAACCTGGAACTCGGGTACCTGACGCCGCCGATCGGGATGAACCTGTGCCTGTCGGCCTACCGCTTCAAGCAGCCCATGACGGCGATCTACAGGGCGACGCTTCCGTTTTATCTGATCCTTCTGGGGGGCGTTCTGCTGATCACGTATGTCCCCTGGTTTACCACCGCGCCGGTGAGCTGGTTTACGGGCCGGTGAGCTGGGAACAGCCGATCGGGGTTGCCCCCGTTTTTGGCGTACAGCCCAGCCGATCAGCCTAGAGTGGGGTGGGTGGTGGGGTTCGAACCCACGGCCACTGGAACCACAATCCAGCGCTCTACCAGCTGAGCTACACCCACCGTGAGGGACGTCTCTATCTTATCAAGGAGTCCGGCCGCCGCAAAATCGGGGCTGGACCGCCGCATGACCGCTCCTCCGGCCGCGGCCTGTCCCGGACGAGGCTACGGCAACCCCGCCCGCTTCCACAACTCGTCCACCCGGGTCTTCACTTCCGCCGACATCTCGATCACGCCCGGCCACGGACGCGTGAAACCTTCGCCGGACCACTTGCGGGTCGCGTCCACACCCATTTTCGAGCCGTAGTTCGGCAGACGGCTGGCATGGTCGAGCGAGTCCACCGGGCCCATCACGAACTGAATGTCGCGCTCCGGGTCGATGTTGTTCAGCGCCTTCCAGGCCACCTCGCGCACGTTTTGCACGTCCACGTCTTCGTCCACCACCACGATGACTTTCGAGAACATCGCCTGCCCCAGGCCCCAGATGGCGTGCATCACCTTGCGGGCGTGCCCCGGATAGGACTTGCGCATCGACACCAGAATCAGGTTGTGGAACACTCCCTCGGCCGGCATGGCGATGTCGCGCACTTCGGGAAGGTGCATGCGCATCAGCGGCAGGAAGATGCGTTCGATCGCCTTGCCCATGTAGTAGTCCTCCATAGGGGGCGGGCCCACGATGGTCGTGGCGTAGATCGGCTGCTCGCGATGCGTCAGGCAGGTGAGGTGGAACACCGGGTACTCGTCCGCCAGGGAATAGAAGCCGGTGTGATCGCCGAACGGTCCCTCGGTCCGCAGTTCCCCCAACTCGACATAGCCTTCCAGCACGAACTCGGCATTGGCGGGGACCTCCAGGTCCGACGTCCGGCACTTCACCATCTCCACCGGGCTCCGCCGCAGGAACCCGGCTACGATCATCTCGTCCAGATCCGGAGGCAGGGGCAGGATGGCGGAAAACATGGTAGCCGGGTCGGCGCCAATGGCCACCGCCACGTCCATGCGGGTCTGGCCGTGATGCCGCATGCGGCGATAGTGCTCGGCTCCCTGCTTGTGCGTCTGCCAGTGCATGCCCGCCGCGCGGGCGTCGAACACCTGCATGCGGTACATGCCGCAATTGCGCTTTCCCGTGTCGGGATTGCGCGAGAACACCAGCGGCAGGGTGATGAAGCGGCCGCCATCCCCGGGCCAGCACTGCAACACGGGGAGGTCCAGCAGCGAGAAGTCCTGCGTCAGGACCACTTCCTGGCACGCGGCCTTCGACACGGTCCTGGGGAAGAACGAACCCATTTCCGCGAGCTTCGGGAGCATCTTGACCTTGCCGATCAGACCCTCGGGGACGCGCATCTCCAGCCACTCCGCGATGCGCCGCGCCACGTCCTCCACCGAATCCACTTCGAGCGCGATCTCCATCTTGCGCATGGAGGCGAATGAATTGATCAGCGCCGGGACGCCGTATCCCTTGGGCCGCTCGAACAGCAGCGCGGGGCCGCCGCCCTTCACGGCGCGGTCGGCGAACCCGGCGATCTCGAGGATCGGGTCCACCTCGAACGGGATCCGCTTGAGTTCCCCGTGTTGTTCCAGCGCACGAATGAATTCGCGCAGGTCGCGATAGGCCATACGTTATGATTGAAACTTAAACCATACATCTCAAGGAGAAGGAATGTCCAATCGAGTCGCATTCGTCACCGGCTCCAGCCGCGGCATCGGCCGGGAGACGGCCCTCACGCTCGCGCGCACCGGGTTCTTCATCGTGGTAGCTTCGCCCGAGGTGGAGAACAACGAGAGAGTCGCCGCGGAGATCCGGGACGGAGGAGGGGAGGCCATGACGCTGGACCTGGACATCTCCTCGCCCGAGGCGGTGAAAGAGGGCTTCGCCAAGGTATTCGCCGGAAAGGGACGGGTGGACGTTCTGGTGAACAACGCGGGCATCACGCGCGACGGCCTGGCGGTGCGGATGAAGCAGGCGGATTGGGACCTGGTGCTCCGCATCAACTTGTTCGGCGCGTTTTTCGCCGCGCAGCAGGCGCTCCCCGGAATGATGAAAGCGCGGTGGGGCCGCATCGTCAACATCGCCTCCGTGGTGGGGCAGGCCGGCAGCCCCGGACAGGCGAACTACGCGGCCTCCAAGGCCGGCCTGATCGGCATGACCAAGTCCCTGGCGCAGGAAGTGGGCAGCCGCGGAATCACGGTCAACGCCGTCGCCCCGGGATACATTCAGACGGACATGACCGCCGGCCTGCCGGAGGAACTCAAGCAGAAAATGCTGGCGTCGATCCCGCTGGCGCGCATGGGGAACCCGGCGGATATCGCCAACGCGGTGAAGTTCCTGGTGAGCGAGGAAGCCTCCTACATCACCGGGCACGTGCTGGCCGTCAACGGCGGGATGTACATGTAGTACCGCCGGTGGCCGGTTTTTGCCACCGGCGGGATTCCAAGCTACCGGGCCGCGCGCTGGCTGGGGCTGCGGCGGGTGAGCAACGCCTGCGCTTTGGGCATGCTGTCGATGGCCTTGGCCACTTCCGGATCGTCCCCAACTATGGCGCGCAGCGCGGTCTTGCGGTCGTACGCGCGCTCGATCAGTTCGAAGCGAAGCTGGTCGCTCAGCCACTTGCGGCTGGAATTGAACTCCTCGTCCGTGAACGGGATCTGCTGGCTCTTCAGGAACTCCTTGAAGCGATTGAGTACGGCATCGTCCGGAGTCCAGGTCGGCGACGGCAACTGCGGCGGGTGGTTGCAGAAGTAGACCGAGCCGAAATGGAATACCGAGGAGGTGTTCAGCACGCGGCCCATAAAGGTGTTGCCGTGGGGACCCGTCCACTTCTCGTCCGGCGTGATTCCCCCGCCCCCGAAAACCTGGCGCCCGCTATCCGTGGATTTGACGTCGGTAGGCGACTGCGTATCGCCCTGGTGCGTGTAGTAGTCCAGGAAAGAGCGGTTCCGGTAATCGCGTTGGATCAGCCGTCCGCTGGGCGTGTAGTAGTGCGCGATCACCAGCAGCAGGGCGCCGCCTTCGGAGACCGGAAACTGCGCCTGCACCAAGCCCTTGCCGAACGTGGTCTGGCCTAGAATCCAGGCGCGGTCGTGATCCTGTAATGCGCCCGAGACGATTTCCGAAGCCGAAGCCGAACCGCGGTCCACCATCACCACAATTGGATAGTCCTGCGCGGTGGCGACTCCCCGCGCCCGGAGGACTTGCTCCGGCGCCGCGCGCCCCCGGTCGGAGACCACCACCTGCCCATCTTTCAGGAACCGGCCGGCCAGTTTGACGGCTTCGGTCACGAGGCCGCCCGGGTTGCCGCGCAGGTCCAGCACCAACCCGGTAACGGATTTCTCGCCCAGTTGCTTCATTGCCGCTTCCACATCGCTGCCCACGTTCTGCGCCTCGAATGTGGCTACCCCCAGGTAGGCGAAGCCCGGCTTGAGCCAGTAGGCGTCCACCTGGCTGGTCTGGATCTCTCCGCGAGTCACGGTCACCGTGATGGGTTCCGCCGCGCATTCGCGCTTCACGGTAACGCGCACCTGGGTGCCGCGCGGCCCTCTCAGCAGGTCGGCCACCTTGGCGGTGTCCAACCCCTTGGTATCGTGGCCATCGACGTTGGCGATGATGTCGCCGCGGCGCAAGCCGGCTTGCAGCGCGGGCGAACCGGGGAAGGGTTCGTCGGCCACCACCCATCCTTTATCCATCCGGATCAACATCCCCACGCCGAAGTATTGCGCCCGCTGCTTGCGCTGCTGGTCGGAGTACTCGGACGGATTGAGGAAGCCGGAGTGCGGATCGAGCGTGCCCAGCATGCCGGGAATCGCGCCCTGGTAGATGGCGCGCTCGGGCGTGACCGGATCCGCGAAGTTTTTCTCGATCAGGGCATACGCATCCGTCACCGCGCGCACGCCGGAATCCAGGTCGTCGGGCGCGGCGGTTGCGGCGTGAACGCGCACGTGGGGCCCATAGAAAGCCAGCAGGCCCAAAGCCGTGGCGATCACAAGCGAGAGAAGGAGGAGTTTCGATTTCATTGTTATATCCGGCGGCTGGAAGCGCCCCTATTATCCAGGGTAGCACGGCCCACGCCCCGGTCCTTCCGGCGCAGATACCACGCCGTACGATCCGTGAAAGGGCCAATCGGGTACAGGCGCGAAGCTTCGCAGAGACGGCGAAATTCGAGCCAGTCCCCGCTTGGCAACCTGTGCCGATACACAGGGCAGGGCGTCCGCCCGGCGCCGGCAGCGCAGCAGGGGCGAGCCCGCCGGCCGGGGTAATAGTACTACGGTAGTACCTGTAGACCTTTCGTCAATATATGATTTCCGAGGACCATGGATTTCGAGCGTAATGATTCGAACCATCGGAATTTTCGGATTCGCGGGCGGGTTCGTCCTCATCTCTCCTGCCCTTCGCGAGGCCCTGCAACAGGCCGCCATGCAAAGCGCGGCGTATCTCAACGCCCACAGCCCGTACTCATACGTCGGCGTGGTCGCGGCCGCTTTGGGAATCATGGCCCTGCTGGCCCGGTAGAATGGCATAATATCGGATATGACCGTCCTAAATACTTTCGGCCTCTGCGCCGCCACGGCTTTGCTGGGCGGCACGGCGATGGCGGCGGACACCACGGCGGATGCCGCCCGGGAGATTCTCCGGATCGAGCGCGCCTCGATGGACGGCTGGTTGAAGGGAGATCCCGATCCCATGCTCGCCAGCCTGGATCCGGAAATCACCTATATCCACGTGATGACGGAAAAGAGACTCGAAGGGCTCGCCGCGGTAAAAGCGCTGGTCGAGCAATACCGCGGGACGCCCCTGTTCGACAGCTACGAGATGCAGCAAGCGAAGGTAGTGGTCAGCGGGAACCTCGCGCTCCTGACGTACCAATTGGTGCGCCATAACGGATCCACGGTCAGCCGTTGGAATGGGACGCAGGTGTACGAAAAAAAGAGCGCCGGCTGGAAAGTGATCCACACACACTGGTCCGCGCCGCAATAGGAGTCCGGATGCCGGAAAACGCATTCATCGGCAAACCGGAAATCCCCACCGAGGCGGAACTGAGCGCGCAACTGGGCCGGGCCAAGACGCTTTGGGACTCGCTGGTGGATGATCTGGCCGGGGAAGTGGGGGCCGATCTCCGTGAATGGAAATCTTCCTCCCGGAAAACCGGATGGTTGCTCCGGCTAAAGCGCGGGGAACGGGCCATCGTCTACCTCTCTCCGTGTCGCGGCTGTTTCGTGGCGTCGTTCGCCCTCGGAGACCGGGCCATGCAGGCAGCGCGCGAGGCCGGACTGCCCAAACAGGTGTTGTCCGTCCTGGCCGAGGCCAAACGGTACGCGGAAGGCACGGGCGTGCGGCTCGAGGTGCGCACCGCCAGGGACGCGGAGTCCGTCAAGAAACTGGCCGCGATCAAGGTGGCGCACTAGCCATCCGGCCGTATGAACGCGATCTTCAAGCGCTCTCCCAGCGCTCTCAGCGTGTTCCCAGCGGCGACACCAGCGTGTCCCAGCGGAGCGGTTCCCCGCCTGTTTTGATATACTAAACGCCTACTCAGGCCCTAGGAGGGACAATGAAAAGGAAATTGCTGCGCACGGCCCTCTTGTTGTCGGCGGCGGGACTGCTCGTCGCCCAGAGGCCGGCCCAATCCCCGGTGCTGATGGCGGACGACGGCTCCATTATTCCCGCCCACCGCACCATCCACCGCAAGAACGGCGAGACGGTCAACTGGAGCCGGCGGACCACTGGACAGAGATCCTGGTACGTGAAATTCGCCCAGTCTCCCTGCAAAGAAGGGGACGTGTTCGGGTCCGAGAACGGCCGCACCACCTGCACCGTAGCGGTAGCGTGCAGAAACACGGGAGACCCGGCCTGCAAATCGTACAAATATAGTTCCGCCCTGTCTTCGCAATCCACGCTGCACGATCCCGACGTGATTGTGGATCCGTAGCGCGGAAAGGAGCGTGCGATGTCGGCCACGGCGGATCCCGTCCCCCAACCGGGAAGGCGCATCTCGCATTACGAAATCCAGGAGAAGCTCGGCGAGGGCGGGATGGGCGTGGTGTACCGCGCCGTGGACCTGCGGCTGGAGCGGTCCGTCGCGCTGAAGATTCTGCCGCCGGATAAGACCTCCGATGCGGTGCGCCGCAGCCGGTTCGTGCGGGAGGCCAAGGCCGCCTCCGCCCTGAACCATCCCAACATCGTGACCATCCACGAGATCGAGACCGCCGACGGGCAGGACTTCATCGCCATGGAGTACGTGCCGGGGCGGACCCTGTGGGAGCGGCTCGCACAGAAGCCGATGGAATTGGGGGAAGCGCTGCGGTACGCCATCCAGGTCGCCGAAGCGCTGTCGGCCGCTCACCAGGCCGGGATCATCCACCGCGATCTCAAACCCGCGAACATCATGATCACCCCTTCCGGGGGGGTCAAACTGCTGGATTTCGGGCTGGCCAAACTGATCCCCTCCGGCGCGGACGACGAGGCCGCCGCCACGCGCACCATCCACACTTCCGCGGGAGAGATCGTCGGGACCGTGGCGTACATGTCGCCGGAACAGGCGCAGGGGCTGCCGCTGGATGCCCGTTCCGACATCTTCTCTTTCGGGACCGTGCTGTTCCAGATGTTGACCGGCCGAATCCCGTTCGACGGCGCGAACACGCTGGAGCGGATGTACGCCGTGGCGCATGCCCCGCCCCCGCCGCTTGCGGAGATCTGCCCGCGCGCGCCGGCCAGTTTGGCGCACGTGGTGAACCAGGCGCTCGAGAAAGACCCCGCCCGCCGCCCGCAAACCATGGCCGCTGTCGTGGCGGATCTGAAAGCCTGCGCCGCCCGGCTCGGGGACAATACGGTCGAATTGGCGGGAGAGGCGGTTCCGCCTGCGGGCCGGGAAGACAGGCGAAACCGCCTGCCACGGGCGGCGCTCGCCGCTCTCGCGGCCCTCGTGGCCTTGGCTGTCCTGGGCGGCCTGTCCTGGCGCTGGTTTCACGCCCCGCCCGGGGAACAGCGCATCGCCGTGCTCCCCTTCCGCAACATCGGCAATCAGCCCGCCAACCAGGCGTTCTGCGATGGCGTGATGGAAACCGTTTCCAGCAGCCTCACCCAGATGGAGCAGTTCCACGGCGCGCTTTGGGTGGTACCCGCCAGTGAGGTGCTCCGGGAAAGCATCACCAGCGCGCACGATGCGGCGCGCGCCTTGGGCGTGAACCTGGCCATCACGGGAAGCGTGCAGAGGGACGGCGACTCCGTGCGGGTCACCAGCGATCTGATCGACGCCCGCACCTTGAAGGAACTGCGCTCACGCCAGGTCTCGCGCAGCCTCAGTGAACTCGCCGGATTGCAGGATTGGGTGATTCAGGCCACGGCCGAAATGCTGGATGTGGAATTGCGGCCGCAGGCGCGCCAGGCGCTCGCCGGAGGGGCCACATCCACGCCGGGCGCCTACGATCTGTACCTCCAGGCCGAAGGGCACCTGCAGCGCCGCGAGAGGAACGACCTCGAACGCGCCGCCGCTCTCTTCAAAGAGGCGGTCGCCAGGGACCCCGGCTACGCGCTGGCGTATGCCGGGTTGGGAGAAGCCTACTGGCGGCTCTACCGCGCCACGCGCGACGCCCGTTACGTCGAGCCCGCGCGCGCGAACGGCCGGCGCGCCCTGGAGCTGAGCGACCGCATCCCCGCCGCCTACCGGACCATGGGCATGATCGAAAGCGGTTCGGGCCAGCACGATGCGGCCATGCAGGCGCTGCAGCGGTCGCTCCAGCTCGACCCCGCCAGTTCCGCCACCTACATCGAGCTGGGGGCCACGTGCGAGGCCATGGGCTTGCTCGACAACGCCGAGAAGTATTTCCGCCAGGCCGCGGATCTGCACCCGGGCGACTGGTCGAGCCTGAACAACCTGGCGCTCTTCTACTATCGCCACGCCCGGTATGCGGAAGCGGCCCCGCTGTTGCGCAGGGGCATCGAACTGGCGCCGGACAACAATTCGCTGTACACCAACCTCGGCGCCGTGCACTGGATGGCCGGCGAGTGGAAGCAGGCCGCCGCAAGCTGGGAGAAATCGCTCCAGCTTCGTCCCTCCGCCAGCGCATACACCAATGTGGGCACGGCTTACTTCTTCCAGGGCGAGTGCCTGAAGGCGGCGGGGTTCATGGCCAAAGCCGTCGATCTTCAACCCAGCAACGACTCCGTGTGGGCCAATCTGGGGGACGCGTACGCCTGCGCCGGCTCGGCGGACAAGGCCGGGGAGGCGTATGAGCGGGCCGTCCGGCTGGCCGAGGATCGCCTGGCCGTAAACCCCAAAGACGCCGAGCTGATCGGCTCCCTGGGCCTGTACCGCGCCCGTCTGGGCGAGCGGGGCATGGCCCTGCCGCTCACTCAAAAGGCGCTGTCCCTGGCGCAGTCGAGCCGCGCGGTGCAGTGGCACGCCGCGCTGGCCTACGAACTGTGCGGGCGCCGGGACCTCGCGATGGATGCGCTGGCGGCCGCCATCCGCCTGGGACAGCCGCGCAACGAGGTGCGCAACGAGCCGGCGCTGGCGGGCTTGAGAGCGGACCCGAAATACCGCAGCGTGCTGGATGAAACGGTGCGCTGACGATTTTCCCTACATAGAACTCTACAGAACCTTTACAGAACCCCATGAGTCGGGCCCTGTGCGTAGCGCGTCCAAAACAGTAGGAAAGGGGAACTGGGATGACTCGGATGAGGGTTCTGCTGGATCCGTCGCGGACGGGAAAAGACGCCGCGCGCCTCGAAAGCGAGCTGCGCAAGCGCGTCGTCGGCCAGGATGAGGCCGTGCGGGAAATCATCGAGGTGTACCAGACCTACCTCGCCGGAATGACGACTCCGGGAAGGCCTGTCGGGAGCTTCCTGTTCCTCGGCCCCACCGGCTCGGGAAAAACCCGCATGGTGGAAGCCATGGCGGAGAGCCTGGTGGGCGATGCGCACGCGGTGATCAAGGTCGACTGCGCGGAGTTTCAGCACAGCCACGAGATCGCCAAACTGGTCGGCTCGCCTCCGGGCTACCTCGGCCACCGCGAGACGCGCCCGCTGTTCAGCCAGGAAACGCTCGACCAGCGCCACACCGAAACCGTGAAGCTGAGCTTCGTACTCTTCGACGAGATCGAAAAGGCGAGCGACGCTCTCTGGAACCTGCTGCTGGGCATCCTGGACAAGGCGACGCTCACCCTGGGCGACAACCGCCGCGTGGATTTCTCGCGGACCGTGGTGTTCATGACCGGCAATCTCGGCGCGGCCGAAATGTCCTCGATCCTGCGCCCCGGCCTCGGGTGGAAGCGGCGCGGCGCCGGTTCACGCCGGAATTCATGAACCGCATCGACAAAACCGTGGTCTTCAGGCCGCTGGGCGCGAAGGAACTGCGCCGCATCCTGGCTATCGAACTGGAACTGGTGGCGCAGCGCATCGCGGCTTCCGCCACCGCGGCGCCGTTCTCCTTTGAGCTGACGCCCGGCGCCGAAGACTTCCTGCTGCGCGAAGGCACGGACATGAAGTACGGCGCCCGGCACTTGAAACGCGCCATCGAGCGGGAACTGGTGCATCCGCTCTCGAACCTGATCGCCACCGGGCAGACGCAGAGCGGAGACTGCATTTCGGTGGATTTCGACGCGGAGAACTCGTGCCTGACGTTCTCCAAGACCTGCGCTGCGGCCGAAGCCCAGGCGGCGTGAACCGCTGATGACCGCTCCCTTCGGCCGCGGCTCTGTATGGCAACAGAGCGGCGACGAAGGGAGCGCTCATCAGGGGCGCCATAATGCAAGAGGATGCACGAACTCTCCATCGCCATGAGCATCGTTGAGATCGCTTCGGAGGAAGCGCAGAAACGCCGCGCCCGCGTTGATGCCGTGCATCTGAAACTGGGGCCGCTCTCCGGGGTCGTCAAGGACGCGCTGTTGTTTTCCTGGGAACTGGCCTGCGAAGAGAGCCCGATCGCCGGCTCCCGCCTGGTGATCGAACAAACGCCGGTGGTCGTGTGGTGCTCCGCCTGCCGCGCCGAGAGCACGATGGCGGAGGAATCCATCGACCTGCACTGCCCGGCCTCTGCATTGTCTCGATCCCTTCGGCGTCCTTCTCCACGTCTCCCGGCTCGCGCCCGATCGCGATATTCCAGTAGGACGAGCCGGGAACAATCATCTCGCTGATCAGAAAGAAGTGGTTGAGCGTGTCGAAGGCATGGGTGGCGCCGGCCCGCCGCACCGCCACCACCGCCGCGCCCACTTTGCGCCGGAACATGCCGCCATTGGCGCGCCCCACCAGGCAGGCGCGGTCGATGAGCGCCTTGATTTCGGGCGAAACATCGGTGACATACGTCGGGGAGCCCAGCAGGATCCCGTCGGCGGCGTCCATCTTTTCGATGTAGACGTTCCCCATGTCGTCGGTCTGCGAGCAGCGGCGATCCTTCCGGGTGGAGCACTTGCGGCAGGCGAGGCACCCGTGGATTTTGGCGCCGCTCATTTCGACGAGCTCGGTTTCGATTCCCTCTTTTTCCAGTTCGCACAGGACGTGGCGCAGAAGGATGGCAGTATTCCCGTTGCGCCGGGCGCTGCCGTTGAATGCGACGACTTTCATATTGGAAACGCCATTGTCGCAGAATGCGGAGTGGGCTTCCAGCCCGAGCGCCGACAGACCACAAAAAGCGATGCCTTATCCCCCCACGATCTTCCCGTGCCACACTGAGCGTATGTTGCGGCTATGGGCAGCGGTATTCGCCCTCGCTCACGCGCTTCCGGCGCAACAAGCCCCGGCTAGGCCGCGGGCCCGAGATCTCGGGATCGTCGTAGGGACGCGGACCGGCGTCACGGTGGTGCTGCCGCACGGCGGCAACCTGTTCCGCGAGAAGGTCCCGGCCGCTGTGTTCGTCGGCAACGGCTTCGGCAAGCTCATGGGGTCCACCCAGGTGGACGAACTGGGGGAGATCGAAACCCCCATCGCCCTCACCTCCACGCTCAACGTCCCGCGCGTGGCCGATGCGCTCCTCGACTACATGCTGGCGCTTCCCGGCAACGAGCAGGTGCGCTCCCTCAACCCGCTGGTGGCCGAGACCAACGACGGTTACCTGAACGACATCCGCGGACGCCACGTGGGACGCGCGGAAGTGATGGCGGCCCTCCAGAGCGCTCGCGGGGGACCGGTCGGGGAAGGCGCCGTCGGCGCGGGCGCGGGAACCGTGGCCTTCGGCTTCAAAGGCGGCATCGGGACGGCTTCGCGCAAAGCCGGCGCATATACCGTGGGCGTGCTGGTGCAGTCGAATTTCGGGGGATCTCTGGAGATCTGCGGCGCGCCCGTGGGGCGGGAACTGGCGCGGAGCGGCCCGAACTCGGGGAACGGCTCCATCATCATGGTGGTGGCCACCGACGCCCCGGTGGACGCGCGCAACCTGCGGCGGATGGCCGCGCGAACCATGTTCGGGCTGGCCCGCACCGGTTCCTCCGGGTCGAACGGCAGCGGGGACTACGGCATCGCCTTCTCCACCACGCGCAACCCGACGAAGGTGGTCCCTAATGACGAGATGTCGCCCCTGTTCGTGGCGGTGATCGAAGCCACCCAGGAGGCCATCTACAATTCGTTGCTGCGCGCGGAGACGGCGACGGGGAACGGGCATACCGTGGAGGCGCTGCCGCTCGGGCGCACGCTGGAAATTTTGCGAAAGTACGGTGTCGTACGGTAGCGCGGCGTCTCCCGTTACAAAATAATAGCCTCGGCGGAAAATTCATAGAGGAGTGAGGGAATGAGCAACGTACGTGTTCTGGCCGGTACGCGCAAGGGGGCGTTCGTCCTGACATCGGATGGCAAACGGAAAAAGTGGGACGTCAGCGGGCCGCACTTCGCCGGCTGGGAGATCTCCCACGTCAAGGGATCGCCCGCGGATCCGAACCGGCTCTACGCGTCCCAGTCCAGCGGCTGGTTCGGGCAACAGATTCAGCGCTCCAACGACGGCGGCAAGACGTGGGAGCCGGTGGGAAACAAGTTCGTCTACGACGGCGTTCCGGGCACGCACCAGTGGTATGACGGCACGCCGCACCCCTGGGAGTTCAAGCGGGTCTGGCATCTCGAACCATCGCTCACCGATCCGGACACGGCGTACGCCGGGGTGGAGGATGCCGCCATATTCCGCACGACCGACGGCGGGCAGACCTGGGAGGAACTCGCGGGACTGCGGGGCCATGGATCCGGGCCCCGATGGCAGCCCGGCGCGGGCGGGATGTGTCTGCACACCATCCTTCTGGATCCGGCAAATGCCGGCCGGATGTATATCGCCATTTCGGCCGCGGGCGCCTTCCGCACCGACGACTGCGGCCAGACGTGGCGCCCCATCAACCAGGGACTGAGGTCCCAATACATCCCCGACCCCAACGCCGAGGTGGGGCATTGCGTCCACCGCATCGCCATGCATCGCTCGCGCCCCAACGTGCTGTTCATGCAGAAGCACTGGGATGTGATGCGCAGCGACGACGGCGGGGAGTCGTGGCGGGAGGTCAGCGGGAATCTGCCGACCGATTTCGGCTTTCCCATCGATGTCCATGCGCACGAGCCGGAGACGATCTACGTCGTTCCCATCAAGAGCGACTCGGAGCATTTTCCGCCGGAAGGGAAGCTGCGCGTTTACCGCAGCCGCACCGGCGGCAACGAGTGGGAACCGCTCACCAGGGGCCTCCCGCAGAGCGATTGCTACGTCAACGTGCTGAGGGACGCGATGGCGGTCGATTCGCTGGACGAGTGCGGCGTGTACTTCGGCACCACCGGCGGGCAGGTGTACGCATCGGCGGACGCCGGGGACAGTTGGGCGCCCATCGTCCGGGATCTTCCCGCCGTCCTCTCCGTGGAGGTGCAAACGCTGCCATGATCCGGATCGAGCTTCCGGCGCACCTGCGGACCCTGGCGCGCGTGGAGGGCGCAGTACAGGTCGAGGTCGAAGGCCCGGTGACGCAGCGCTCCGTACTGGACGCGCTGGAAGCGCGGCATCCGGCGCTGCGCGGTACCATCCGCGACCACGTCACCGGGCAGCGCCGGCCGTACGTCCGCTTTTTCGCCTGCGAGCAGGATCTGTCGCACGAATCGCCGGACACGCCGCTGCCGGAGGCGGTGGCCAGGGGAGCGGAGCCGCTGCTGGTGGTGGGCGCAATCGCAGGGGGATAGCGTCGAGTACCGCCGGTGGCCGCCGCCCGCCGAAAACGACCGGTGGCAAAAACCGTACTACTTCTCCCCCGTCGCCAGCAGCGTCTCTAAATGCGGCGGGTCCGGCTCGCGGTACACGATGGCTGTCTCCACGTTTTTGAAATCGGCCGCTTTCAAATAGCGTTCGATCTCCAGCTCCGTGAAGCCCAGCCAGAGGTCGGCGTACATTTCGCGCGCTTCCTCGAAGTGGTGCCGGTTCAGATCCAGAATCGCAATCCGGCCGCCCGGCTTGAGAATGCGCCAGGCTTCGCCGATGGCGCGGTCGGGGTGGCTGGCATGGTGCAGCGCCTGGCTGAGAAAGGCCAGGTCCACGGCGCCGGCGCGAATCGGCACTTCCTCCAGATCGCCCAAACGGTATTCCAGGTTGGCGATCTTGTGTTTGCGCGCCAGTTCCGCGCCGAACTCCACCATCTTCTCGGAATTGTCGATGGCGATCACCTTCCTGGCGCGCTGCGCCATCAGTTGCGAAAGGGTCCCCTCGCCGGCGCCGAGGTCCGCGATGATCATCGGCGGCATCAGCTTCAAAAGCGCTTCCGCAATGCCCTTCCAGGACCGGCCGGGGACATACTGCCGCCCGAATTTCCCGGCAAGCTCGTCGAAGTAGCGGCGCATCCGGTCCTGGCGCTTGCGGATCGTCAGCCGCAGGGCATGACGGTCCTGCGCGGCCTCGGGGACTTCGCGCGCCGCCTCGCGCAGCAAGCCCATCAGGTCCGGCGGAGCGGTGAGGCGGTAGAAGGCGTTCTTGCCCGTGCGGCGGTCGTCCACCAGGCCCGCGCCTTTGAGCAGCGCCAGGCTGGTTGAAACCTGGCTCTGGCCCTTGCCCAGGATCTCCTGAAGCTCGGCCACGGAAAGCTCTTCCTGCTCCAGCAGGAGCAGCAGGCGCATGCGGTTCGGATCGGCCGCCAGACGCAGCGATTTCAGGATTGACGCCATACCGGAAAAGTTCTAACATCAATATATCAAGATTTCTAGATGCGAGGAATAGTACAAATGGGCGCTGAAACGATAGTCCAGACCGATTTCAAGGTAGCCGATCTCGCGCTGGCCGATTGGGGCCGCAAGGAAATCGGCATCGCCGAGCACGAAATGCCGGGCCTCATGGCCATCCGGCGGAAATACGCCCCGGAGAAGCCGCTGGCGGGCGTCCGCGTGACCGGGTCCCTGCACATGACGATTCAGACCGCGGTCCTCATCGAGACCCTGGCGGATCTCGGAGCCTCGGTCCGGTGGGCGAGCTGCAACATCTTTTCCACGCAGGACCACGCCGCCGCGGCCATCGCCGCCGCGGGCGGACCGGTCTTCGCCTGGAAGGGCGAATCGCTCGAAGACTACTGGTGGTGCACCTACCAGGCCATCAGCCATCCCGGCGGGAAAGGGCCGCAGTTGATCGTGGACGATGGCGGCGACGCCACCCTGCTCATCCACAAGGGATACGAGCTGGAAGAAGGCAGCGACTGGGTCCACCTCCCCTCGCTCAGCCACGAAGAAGACGTCATCAAGAGCCTGCTGAAGGAAATCCATGCGCAGAACCCGAACCGCTGGCATGAGGTCGTGAAGAACTGGCGCGGCGTTTCCGAGGAGACCACCACGGGCGTGCACCGCCTGTACAAAATGCAGGAGACCGGGACGCTGCTGGTTCCGGCGATCAACGTCAACGACTCCGTCACGAAATCGAAGTTCGACAACCTTTACGGTTGCCGCGAGTCGCTGGCCGACGGCATCAAACGCGCCACGGACGTGATGGTGGCCGGAAAAGTGGCGGTGGTCTGCGGCTACGGCGACGTGGGCAAGGGCTGCGCGCATTCCCTGCGCGGCATGGGCGCGCGCGTGGTGGTAACCGAGATCGACCCCATCAACGCCCTGCAAGCCGCCATGGAAGGCTTCGAAGTCACGACCATCGAAGACACCCTGGGCCGCGGCGACATCTACGTGACCTGCACGGGGAACTGCGACATCATCACCCTGGAGCATATGCAGCGGATGAAGGACCAGGCGATTGTCTGCAATATCGGCCACTTCGATAACGAGATTCAGGTGGACCGCCTCAACGCCTCCGCCGCGAAGAGAACCAACATCAAGCCGCAGGTGGACACCTACGCTTTCCCCGGCGGCAACACGATTTTCATCCTGGCGGAAGGGCGCCTGGTGAACCTCGGCTGCGCCACGGGCCACCCCAGTTTCGTCATGAGCAACAGCTTTTCCAACCAGACCCTGGCGCAGATAGACCTTTGGAAGAACCGGGACGCCTATAAGCCCGGCGTCTACACCCTCCCCAAGCGGCTCGATGAAGAAGTGGCGCGCCTGCACCTGGAGAAGATCGGGGTGAAGCTGACGAAGCTATCGGAAAAACAGGCGGCGTACCTGGGCGTGCCGGTGGAAGGGCCGTATAAAGCGGACCATTACCGGTATTAAGCTGTCAGCTCTCAGCTGTCAGCTTTTCGCTCGCGCAACTGGCCGCCGCGGGTGACCGGGAGAGGCGGCGGACGGGCGAGCGCGGGTTGGCTGAAGCTGACGGCCGATGGCTGATTGCTGGCGTGATAAATTGGAGTGACTGCACCCGCGGGAGGAAAAAACCTTTGGCAGACAATCGACGATATCTCTTTACCTCTGAATCCGTCACGGAAGGGCATCCGGACAAGATCGCGGATCAGATTTCAGACGCCGTGCTGGACGCTGTACTGGCGGACGACCCCACCGGGCGGGTGGCTTGCGAGGTTCTGGTGACCACTGGCACCTGCATCGTGGCCGGCGAAATCACCACCAAGACGTATGTGGACGTCCCGCGGATTGCGCGCGGCACCATCGAATACGTCGGCTACAACGATGCGACGTACGGATTCGACTCGCACACCTGCGGCGTGCACAACCTCATTCAGTCCCAATCGCCGGATATCTCCATGGGCGTGGACACCGGGGGCGCGGGCGACCAGGGCTTGATGTTCGGCTACGCCTGCGATGAAACGGCCGAGTTGATGCCGCTTCCCATCATGATGGCCCACAAACTGGTGCAGCGCCTGTCGCACGCGCGCCGCGAGGGCGTTCTGGACTTCCTGCGCCCCGACGGCAAGAGCCAGGTCAGCGTGGAGTACGTGGGCGGAACTCCCAAGCGCATCGAAGCGGTGGTCGTCTCCACCCAGCACAGTCCCGAAGTGACCACCGAGGAACTGCGCAGCGAGGTGAAAAAACACATCATCGACGCCGTGGTTCCGTCCTCGATGGTCGATTCCCAGACCAAGTACCACATCAACCCCACCGGGCGTTTCGTTGTGGGCGGCCCCCATGGAGACACGGGGCTCACCGGCCGCAAGATCATCGTGGACACCTACGGCGGCATGGGCCGCCACGGCGGCGGCGCCTTCTCCGGGAAGGACCCGACGAAAGTGGACCGTTCGGCCTGCTACATGGCCCGCTACATCGCCAAGAACATCGTGGCGGCGAAACTGGCCCGCCGGTGCGAAGTGCAACTGGCGTACGCCATCGGCGTGGCGGAACCCGTCTCCGTCTCGGTGAACACATTCGGGACCGGCACGATCGCCGACGAGCGCTTCACCGACCTCGTCCTCGGCAATTTCCCGCTGACGCGGCGGGGGATCATCGATCACCTGAGGCTTCGCCGGCCGATTTACCGCAAGACGGCCGCGTTCGGCCACTTCGGCCGCACCGAAGACACCTTCAGTTGGGAAGCCACCGACAAAGCCCCGGCGCTGAAGGACCAGGCCGCGGTGGCCGAAGCCGTAGCCAAGTAATGTGTGGAGCGGGCCTCTCGCCTGGCCTCTGGCCTGCCAGGCCGGATTCATGCCGGCCTGGCAGGCAGAGGTCCGCTCCCCAGCCAATACACTCTTCGTCGCAAAGTACTTGAAATATCTCCTCGCCTGCCGTATTATAGCTTCATGGCGTCCCTCCGCCCGATTCGCCCGCCCGCGCCGCTGCCGGTTCAGATCGATGTCCACGCCATGGATAACCTGCGGTACATCCGGCGCGCCATGGAGCGCGCGGGGTCGTTCACCGCGGTGCCGGGCGTGGGCGGCGCGGTGATGGGAGCCACTGCTCTGGCTGCCGCCTGGGTGGCCGGGAGAAGGCCGGACGCCGGCTGGCTGCTCGCGGTCTGGCTGGTGGAAGCCTGCCTGGCGCTGGCCATCGGAATCGCCGGCGCGGCCCTGAAATCGCGGCGCGCCAACATGCCCCTGCTGTGCGGGCCGGGACGGAAGTTCGTCGCCGGGTTCGCCCCGCCCATGCTGGCCGGGGCCCTGCTCACCGCCGTCCTGTTTCGAGCGGGGCTCCCGGTCTATCTCCCCGGGATGTGGCTGCTGCTCTACGGCGCGGGCGTCCTTTCCGGAGGCGCCGCTTCCGTCCGCGTGGTGCCGCTGATGGGCGCCTGCTTCATGGTCGCCGGAGCGGTCGCGCTCGCGGCTCCGGTTTCGGGACCGGCCCTCCTGGCAGCCGGTTTCGGCGGCCTGCACGTGGTCTTCGGAATTGTCATTGCGGTGAAATATGGCGGCTAGATCGAACGCGGCGAGGCGCGAGCGGAAAGGAGAACCGGAATTGTCGGGCATGCCGGCGGTCGGCACGGCGCAGCAACTCGATCGCCTGGTTCACGAGCGGCTGCGGCTGGGAATCCTGGGCGCCCTCTCCGTCAGCGAATCCCTCACCTTCACGGAGCTGAAGAAGCTGTTGGACACCACCGATGGAAATCTGAGCGTGCATGCGCGGAAGCTGGAGGAAGCGGGATATGTCGCCTGCACCAAGGGTTTCGAAGGACGCGTCCCGAGGACGGACTACCGGCTCACCCCCGCGGGGCGCAGAGCGCTGGACCGGTATCTCGATCACATGGAGGCGCTCATCCGCGCCATGCGCGAAAAGTAAGGTCTTTTTTTATGCCTAACAACTTTGAAATGCAAAGTCCTCTTCATGTCGGAATCATCATGGACGGCAACGGCCGCTGGGCGCTGGCCCGCGGCCTCCCCCGGCAGGCCGGACACCGCGCCGGAGTCGAGACGGTAAGCCGCGCGGTGGAAGCGGCGCCGTCGTTGGGAATCGGCGCGCTGACCCTGTTCGCCTTCTCCTCGGACAACTGGCGCCGCCCGCAGTCGGAGGTCGGAGGCCTGATGGCGCTGCTGGCGGAATACATGGAGCGGGAGACCCCGCGCGCCGTGGAGAACGGCATTCGCCTTCAGGCGCTGGGCCGGAGAGACCGCTTGGACGCGCAACTGCGCGCCGCCATCGGGCGCGCGGAAGCCGCCACCGCCGGCGGCGCACGGCTCTGGCTGCGCATCGCCGTGGACTACTCCGGCCGCGACGCCAGCCTGGCCGCCGCCCGCACCCTGCTCGACCTTTCACGCGAGTCCCTGGATCGCGCCCTGGGCCCGCCCGTGGATCTCTTGATCCGCACCGGCGGGGAACGCCGCCTCAGCGATTTCCTCTTGTGGGAGTCCGCCTACGCGGAGCTGGTCTTCTCCCGCCGCATGTGGCCGGATTTCGGCGCGGACGACCTCGCCGGAGCCGTGCGGGAATTCCGCGGAAGAGAGCGGCGCTTCGGGGCTGTACCGCGGACCCCGGCGCCGGCCGCGGCCGGCTGGCTGGATTAGCTGGCTGCTACAATCCTTCTATGATTCGCGGGATCGAGCACACCGCCATCGCCTCCTCAGATCCGCACACGCTGGCCCGGTGGTACGTGGAACGCCTGGGATTCGCGGTCAACTACACGTCGGCCACGAGCAAGACGGTTTTCGTGAAAGCGCCCGACGGGTCCATGATCGAGATCATCGAAGCGGGCGGCGCGCCCCGGCCTCCTGGGGACATGAAGGCCCAAGGATTGAGGCACCTGGCCCTCACGGTCACGGATTTCGCGGCGGCTTACGAAGCGTTGAAAACGCAGGGAGTGGCGTTCCTGACCGAACCGGCCACCGCCGGTGGAAACACCACCGCCTTCTTCACCGATCCCGAGGGCAACATCCTGCACCTGCTCCACCGCGAAAAACCGCTGCCGTGATTTTGTGGGGCGGGCTTCAGCCTGCGCGGGGCTTCAGCCCCGCTACACCACCACCGTGAACGTCGTTTCCGTCCGCTGCACCGGCCGGTACAGCGTGTCTCTCTCCACCGGTTCCCGCCCCGCCATCCGGATCAGTTGCAGCAGTTCCGAGCGCCGCAGACCCTGCGTGGTGGTCGCCCCGGCGTCGTGGTAGATCCGCTCCTCCACAATCGTGCCGTCGATATCGTCGGCCCCGAAGCGCAAGGCGATCTGCGCGATCCGCGGGGTCATCATCACCCAGTAAGCCTTGATGTGCGGGATGTTGTCCAGCATCAGGCGCGCCACCGCGATGTTCTTGATGTCCGCGAAGCCGGTGGTGCTGGGGATATGCTGGAGCGGGGTGTTGTCGGGATGGAAGGCCAGCGGGATGAAGGTCACGAACCCGTGGGTTTCATCCTGCAACTCGCGCAGCCGGACCAGGTGATCCACGCGGTCCTCGTCGTTCTCGATATGGCCGTAGAGCATGGTGCAGTTCGAGCGCAGCCCCAACTGGTGCGCGACGCGCGCCGTTTCGATCCACTCGCCGCCGTCGATCTTGTGATCGCAGATGATGCGGCGCACGCGCTCGTTGAAGATCTCCGCGCCGCCGCCGGGCAGCGAATCCATGCCGGCGCCGCGCAGCCGCTCCAGCGTTTCGCGAATCGAGATTTTCGCCCGCCGCGCCAGATAGGCAATCTCCACCATGGTGAAGGCCTTCAGGTGCACGCCCGGAAACCGCTGCTTCAGCCCGCGCAGCATCTCGCCGTACCATTCGAGCGTCAGTTCCGGGTGCAAGCCGCCCACGATGTGGAACTCGGTGACCGCTTCGGTCCAACCCTCGCCGGCCCGCTGCCAGACCTCTTCGAGCGACATGGTGTAGGCCTTGGGATCGCGCACGCGCTTTCCGAAAGCGCACAGCCGGCAGCTCGCCACGCACACGTCGGTGGGGTTGATATGGCGGTTTACGTTGAAGTACGTGACATTCCCATGCAGACGCTCACGCGCCAGGTTGGCCAGCCAGCCTAAGGCCAGGATGTCGGCGGTGCGATACAGTGCGACGCCGTCTTCGGAGGAGATCCGCTCGCCCGCTTCCACCTTCGCGCGGATGGGGACGAGACGGGAGTCTTCAAACGCGACTGGCATCGTTCAAGCGCCCGGCTTGTGGAGGAAAATATCGGCGGCCCAGAAGACAAAGAATAGCACGCTCACCCACCCGTTCATTGTGAAAAAGGCCGCATCCACGCGCGAAAGATCGTTTGGTTTCACCAGGGTGTGCTCGTAATAGAGCAAGGCCGCCACCGCCGCCACGCCGGCCAGCGCCAGCGCGCCCAGGTGCAGCGCGAACACCAGCGCCAGCAGGCAGCCCACCATGAGGGCGTGCAGAAGCCGGGCGATGCGCAATGCGGCGGCGACGCCCAGCGCGCGCGGCACGCTGCACAGGGCTTCCGCGCAATCGAACTCGTAGTCCTGGCAGGCGTAGATCACGTCGAAGCCGCCCGTCCACAATGTCACCGCGGCCGTGAGCCAGAGGATGCGCGGGTCGAGCGATCCGCGGACCGCGATCCAGGCCGCCGCCGGCGCGATGCCCAGGCTGAAACCCAGAACGATGTGCGAAAACGAAGTGAACCGTTTGGTGAAGGAGTAGCCGAAGAGGATAACCAGGACCACGGGTGCAAGCCGCAGGCACAGCCGGTTCAGCGCGCCGGCCGCAAAAAGAAAGACGGCCGAAGACGCCGTCACGAATGCCCAGGCGAAACCCCGGCTCAGCAGCCCCGTCGGAAGATGCCGGCCTTTGGTCCGCGGATTTCGGGCGTCGAGATCGGCATCCACCAGCCGGTTGAACGCCATCGCCGCCGACCGCGCCCCCACCATGGCCGCCACGATCCATGCCAGCTTGAGTGCGACCAGGCGGCCGGGGAAAGGGGCCTCCCGGAATGCCAGCAGCGCCCCCGTAAGGGCGAACGGAAGGGCGAAAACCGAGTGCTCGAACTTGATCATCTCGAGCGTGAGGCGAAGACGTTTCAGGATCATCCTGGACTACCGTTATTTTACGCCGGGGAGTTGGGTCCAACCTGCCCACAACCCCTACATCGTGCTACATTTTGAGCGTACGCCGGACTTTTGAAGGGAGTCGGTGCATGCTGGAAGCCTTCGCCTTGTCCGACAAGGGCTGCGTCAGGACGAATAACGAGGACTGCTGCCGGATCGAGCCGGACCTCGGGCTATACGTCCTGGCGGACGGCATGGGCGGAGCGCGCGCCGGCGAGCGGGCTTCCCGCATCGCGGTGGACGCCGTGGCGGAAGTCGTCCTGTTCTCCCTGAATCGCGACTCGCAGGCGCTCCTGGCCGCCGTGGAGGAGGCCAACCGCCGCGTGATCGACGCGGCCCAAACCGATGCCAACCTGGAGGGTATGGGTACCACCCTGGTGGCCGCGCTCGAAACCGGCGAGGAACTTTCCATTGCCAGCGTGGGGGACAGCCGCGCTTACCTCATGGACCAGGCCGGCCTGCGCGCGATTACCGACGACCAGACGTGGGTCAACGAGGTGGGGAGGCCGCTCGGACTCGACGAGGAGAGCCTGCGGAACCATCCCATGCGCCACGTGCTCACCATGGCCATCGGCGCCAGTTCCCCCCTTACCGTCAACTGCTATGGCGTCCCCATGCGCACCGGTTCCATGGTGCTGATGTGCACCGACGGGCTGCACGGCGTGCTGGAAACGCCGCACATCGAAGCCATCCTCCGCGACGGGCAGCCAGGAGCATCTCTGGAGGAGCGCTGCCAGCGGCTGGTCGCGGCGGCCAAAGACGCCGGCGGTCCGGACAACGTGACCGTGATACTGGTGAGAAAAGCGGGATTCGCGTGATGCCGCGGTGAAAACACCAGGACCCCGGCTCTTGGCGGCGCTGGTCTTGGCGCTCTCTGGCTCGGCGACGGCGCAAGTCGCCCTTCTCAACATCCAGGTGGTCGAAGGCGAAGGCGCCGTACACGCGCCCGGCGCGCGGAGTTCCAGCGCCCTCACGGTCCGGGTGACCGACGAATCCGGAAGACCGGTGGAACGCGCAGCCGTCAGTTTTCACCTGCCGCCGGACGGCCCCAGCGGTGTGTTTTCCAATGGCCTGCGGACAGAGGTCGTTCTTACGGGAGCGAACGGGATGGCGACGCTGCGGGGCCTGCGCCCGAACCGGGTTGCCGGGCAGTTTCAGATCCGCATTCTGGCTTCGAAGGAACAGGCGCGCGCCGGGGCGCTCTGCAACCAGTACATTGCGGGCCCGCGGAGCGGAACTGCGGCCAAAGCGCGTGCGGGACGGCGGAAGTGGATTGCGGTGGTGGCGCTGGCCGGCGTGGGGGCGGCCACCGGCGTGTTCGCCGCCGGCAGATCGGGATCCGGCCCCTCCCCCGCCCCGCCCGCGCCGCCGGCGATCGGGCCGCCTTCCATTACGGTGGGCAAGCCATGAGGGCGCGCTTTTCGCTTGTGTGGCGCGCGGCGGCTTTCGCCGCCGTATCGCTTCCCTTGGCGTACGGCCAGTTCGAGTTGCGGATCGTGGATTCCACCGGCGAGCATCCCGCGCCGCCCGTGGCCGCCATCGCCTCCATCTACCCCGGGGAAGCCGCCTCCGCCCTGTTCCGCATTCGCAATCCGTCGAACGCTCCCGCCACGCTGGATTTCCTCGAAGTGGCCGGTTCGGGATTCTCCCTGGAAGCGCATCCCACGCTTCCCGTCTCGCTCCAACCGCAGTCCGCCGTGGATTTCACGGTGCGCTTCGAATCCTCCGCGATCGGTTCGTATAGCGCGGCTCTGCGGTCCAATGGCATCTCGGCGCTCCTTACGGCGGCCGTACTGCCGCGCCTGACGTACAGGGTGGACACCGGATCGGGCTATCGGGATCTGGCGGGGCCAGTCGATTTTGGCGCGGTGGAACGCGCCGCCTCTGCCACCCGCCGGTTCACCATCGAAAACCAGATGGAGTTCGGGATGACCGTCCCGGCGATCTCGGTGCAGGGCGTCGGTTTCGCCCTCGCCGGCGTCGCGCCGGCCGGCCGGTTACTGCAGCCCGGCGACACGGCCGGGTTCGAAGTGGAATTCCGTCCCGTGGCTGCCGGCCCGTATTCCGGCTCTTTGATCGTCGGCGACCGGAGCTATCCCCTCGCCGGAACCGGGCAGGAGCCGCCGCTGCCGAGCGTGACCCTCTCCGCCGATCTCCCCACATCGGCCAGCGCGCAGCAGGGCGCCGTTCACGTCCTTTTCGATGCCCCGGCCAGGACCGGCGGGACGGGCAGGCTGACCCTGGACTTTCTCCCCGGGCCTTCCGGCGTAACCGACCCCACCATCGCCTTTGCCCAGGGGGGGAGAGTGGTTCCGTTCGCATTCTCTGCCGGCGACACGGAGGTCCCGGCAAAGCCATTTCAGACGGGCTCGACCGCCGGGACGCTCGTCTTTACCGTGGAACTCGGCGGCGCAACCTACCGCCAGAGCATCGTCATTCCCTCCGCCCCCGTGCAACTGACTCTCGCGGAGGCGGCGCGCCAGGCGAACGGGATCGAGATCCGGATCACCGGTCTGGACAATACCCGCACCGCCGGTCCGGTTGTTTTTACGTTCTTCGATGCCGCGGGAAACGCCATCGCGCCCGGCTCGATCAATGCCGACGCCTCGGCAAGTTTCCGTGATTACTTCAACGGCTCAGCCGCCGGCGGGGTATTCCTGTTGAAAGCCCTGTTCCCGGTCGCCGGGGATTCCTCGCAGATCGCGGCCTTCGAGGTAAAGCTCACCAACTCGGCGGGAACCATGGCCCTGCCACGAACGCGCCTATGAGCGTAGAGTCTGTGCTATCCTGGGAACTCCACTACCCTGTAAGGATTCGATTTACCGACGATGGCTAATACTTATTCCGCACTGAAGCGGGTGCGCCAGACAGAACGCCGCACGAATTACAACCGGAAGAACAAGACCCGCCTGCGTCATCAGATCCGCGCCATGCGGCGCGCCATTACCAGCAAGGACGCCAAGGCGGCGCTCGACTTGGTCCCGGCCACGTTTTCCGTGATCGACCGCTCGGCGAAGTTGGGGATTATCAAGAAGAACACCGCGGCGCGCTACAAATCGAGGCTGCACCTGCGGGTGAAAGCCCTCCAGGCGTAATCCCCTACCCCGTCAGCTTCAGAACAAACTGCTCCATGACGACGCGGTCGTCCGGCCGCGCGTCGCGCAGTCCCCTGTCGGCTTCGAAAATCAGGCTGAGGGCCCGCTCCAGTTGGGGCTTCGTAAACTTGCCTGCCGTCTGATAAACCTGTTCGGCGCGGGAGCCCCACATCGGTACGCCGGCGCGCGTGAAGTGCCCCTGAATCTGCTGCGGGCTGCGGAGCCCCGCTTCGCGGGCGGCCAGCGCCATGCGGAACTGCGTCGAAAGAAAAGCCAGCGCCAGCGGAAGGTACTCGCCTTCGCGCGTCAGCGTATCCAGGATCTCCAGGGCCCCCGACCGGTCCCGCCGTCCCAGGGCGTTGACCAAGGCGAAAATGGTGGTCACGCGGGCTTCCGGCGCGAGGGCGGCAATATCGTCCACGGTCACCACGCGGCTGCCCGCGTAGAGCGCCAGCTTCTCGATTTCCACGCTGATGCGGGCGATATCGGCGCCCAGCGCCTCCACCAGTAAATCGAGCGCTGACGGCTCGATGCGGAAACCGGCCCGCCGCGCCAGCGCTTCGGCCTCCGCCCGGGCATCCTGGGCGGAATAGCGCCGCAGCTCCACCACCTCGCGCACGGCCGCATAGAACTTCACGACACGGTCCAGCTTGCGCTTGTCGTCGCCTTCGAAATCGAACCGCGCGGCTTCAAACACAAGCGATGCGCCGGGCGTGGGGTCGGCCAGGTAGGCGGCCAGCGGCGAGGGGTCGCCCGCGCCGGATTCGCCTTCGCCGTCCTCCTCCGAGGCGCGGCCGCGCGGCAGCGCCGCTTCGGCGTTCACTACCCAGATGAGGCGGTCTGCCGCAAACAGCGAGAGAGAACGGGCATCGTCGAGGACCTCGGTCAATCCGGTCTCCGTCAGGTCGTGTGCGGTGACGGCGC
>JAIQFU010000058.1 GCA_020073115.1 Terriglobia bacterium | reverse complement strand
GCCGTGTCGGCAGTCATGCCGACGCCCGGTCCCAGCGAATCCCGGGATCGGGTGGTCACACGACTGCGGAAACGGCAGGCTGAAGCTGCCTTGGGGTTTTCATTCTTCCCCCGTTGTGGGAAACCTCGTGCGGTGGTACCTTCTCACCGAGGATCGGCTATCATGACGCGACGCAATTTCCTTCGGACCGCCCTGGCGGCTCCCACCGGCATTTCACTCGCTTACTATGAGGCGCTGGCGGCGCCCGCCCAGGACCAGATCAAGATCACCGATATCAAAGTGATGCAGGTGCGGGACCCGGGTACGCTGATCAAGGTCGAAACCGATGCCGGGATCGCGGGCATCGGACCTTGCGGCGCGAGCGGTCCGGCCGCCCGCGACGCCATCAGGGTGCTCCACCAGGGCCGGCTGCCGCACCTGGGCCTGATCGGCAAGGACCCGCTCGCCATCCGGGTCCACTTCCACAACATGTTCTACGCCTACCCTCAGCGGGGACGGCAGATGCGCGTGCTGAGCGGGATCGACATTGCGCTCTGGGACCTCGCGGGAAAGATACTCGACCAACCCGTATCCAAGCTCCTGGGAGGCAACTTTCGCGAGGAGATCCCTCTATACTCGCACTGCAGCGGCAGCGCCGAGTTCCTCAAGAAGGAGAGCTGGAAGCGCATCGTCGATAGCTGGTCGCAGGACCCACGCGGCTTCCGGGCGTTCAAGATCGATATTCACTCCGCGTTCGGCGGCAACATGCAGCAGGTCGTGCCCAGCCTCGGACCGCGGGAAATCCGGGTCGTCCAGCAAGCCTACGCCAACGCACGCGAAGCGTTCGGCCCGGAGTGGGAGATCATCGTCCACTGCCACTGCGAACTGGATGCGCCCACCGCGGTCAAGGTGGCCGAGGCCATCGAGCCGATCAAGCCGCTCTACTTCGAAGATCCGCTCACCGAAGCATTCAGCGAGTCCTGGCTGGCCCTGCGCCGTTCCACCCGCGTTCCCCTCTCGACCGGTGAAAACATCGAACTGCTCGAAGGCGCCATGCCCTACCTTCAGAATCAGGTGGCCGATATGCTCCAGCCCGATCTGATCAATTCCGGCGGCATCACCGGCGTCAAGATCCTGGCCGACACGGCCGCCCACTATCGCGTCCCCATCTGCCTGCACAACGTGAGCGGCCACGTGCTGAACATGGCCTCCCAGCAGTTCACCGCGGCGCATTTCAACTGTCCCTGGATGGAGTGCGTGCGCAACGCGGATCAGACCAAGGTGGCAGCCAGCAACGCGCCCGTGATCCGAAATGGGCGGATGAAGGTATCGACGCTCCCCGGTCTTGGCCTGGACCTCAATGAGGAGTACCTGAAGGCGAACCTGGTTCCCGGCGAGACCTGGTGGGGATAAAGGTGGAGTGGGCCTCCGGCCTGCCATGCCGGAGGTCCACTCCACCGTCTACATCTTCGTTACGCGCAGCAGCCAGTCTTTATACTCGCGGGTTCCGGGGTAGTCCTCCGGCGCGTGAAATACCTGGATCGCGCCGCCGGCGACCGTCCCGCCACGCGCCTCCTTCGAATTCACCAGGTCGATCCAGGTGAATCGGAACTGGTCGGATTGCGCCGCGGACCTCAGGTCGAGCTTGAACCAGCCGCCGTAGCGGGCGTAGACCAGGTACTCTTTTCCGGGAACGGCCGCGGCGAGCGGTTCCGCGTACTCCAAAACCAGTTCCGGATGAGGCTCCAGCTTCCACCATTCGATCTGTTTGAGGAACTGCGCCATGAAGCCGATGGAGACGGCGCCGGGAAAGTCCAGCGTGTCGACCGTGTTGGGCGGCCGCGGCCAGGAGTCCTTCCGCGGCGGCGCCTGGGGATCGGGGATATCGGCCCACCACTGGTGGCCGCCGCCATAGGTGTGGCCTGCGGCGCCGGAAAGGATCGCCGACCAGGCGGCGAAGCGCACGTCCATCGCCGGGGCGCTGCCCTCCGCAAACTCGTACCAGGGTTCGGTGATGAGCGTGGGTTTGGCCGGCGTGCGCGCGTAGTCGGCTGCGATGACCTTCGGAATCAGCTCGTTCCTCCACTTGCCGTGGCCGACCTGGCTGCCGTTGAAATCGAGCCACGGCTCGTTGTGGAGCACGGAGCCGGTGGACCACTGTGCGGAGTCGCCCATCTCCCCTGCCGCCCATCCGGGAGGCGTGTTATGGACGCCGATGGCGTGGCCCTGCGGATCTTCACGGCGCATCATCGCGCCGAGGTCCTTCCAGAACGGAAGTCCCAGCCCGCCGTAGTTGTACATGTTGTATTCGCCGCCCACGTTCCAGAGCACGTTGTAGGCGGAAAGGCGGTGCACCACGTAGCGGGTCCAGCGGCGGATTTTCTCCGGGCCGAAGCTGGTGAGGTTGTTGGCGCTCCACCAGGGCATGATCCACAGGGTGATGCCCTTGCTGTTGGCGTAGGCGATAAACCGCTCGGCGGCGTGAATGGCTTCGAAATCCGGAGCGGCGGCGTCGCGGCCGGCGAGGCGCACGGCGTTGTTGGCTCCGAACATCATCTGGCCCACCGTAAAACCCCGGGCCGCGCGGTCGTCAATCACCTGTTGGGAGCGTGCGTTCGGCATCCCACGGCGCGCCCAGGGCCACCATGTATCGCCGATCCACAGGAACGGCGCGCCGTCCGCATACTCGAAATACCGGCCGGGGCGAGGTCCGTTCCTGGCCACCCGCACGAACCCGTGGCGGGCGGGGTTTGCGGCCTTTTCGGCGTCAGTCCAGGCGGCGCAGCGGAAGCTGCCCTTGACGCCCTGCAATCCCGGATCGGCGGAGGCGGACGCGTACGCCCAGTCCCCGGCCGCGGGCGGCGCGAACCGGGCCTTCCAGATCTGGCCGCCATCCCAAAAGCCGGGAACGGAGTAGCTTGTCCCGTTCGCCTCTCCGCTGGCGCCCTTGAAGGTGACCACGACGTAGGGCCTGCCCTCGCCGGGGAGCCCTTCCACGTACGGGTCCGCCATTTGGGACTTGGCGGTCATGGTGAGCTCGAAGGGCTCCCACGGCCGGGCGGTGTCGGGAGCCTGAGCCGTGGCGCAGACCGCCGGCGCCAGGACCGCAAGGACGCGTAGTAGTTGCATGATGTTCAAGGACAGAGTAACCGATTCGCGGGTGCGGCGAAAAGCGGGGCTTGCCGAGCCGGCAAATCAACGAGTACGCGCAGTTCAACACGGCCTCCGCCGAGCAGCGGGACAGAAGCCCAGCCCCACGGCAAGCCAATGGACTTAATATGGGCTGTTACCACCCTGGGCCGGCGCGTTTCACAAGGAGATCGCAATGCGGGCACGATTTGCACTGATCCCATTCACGGCTGGAGCCGCGGCTTTGGCGGTTGCCGTCCTCTGCGCGCAGCCGCAGCCACAACCGCAGTATCCGTTCCAGGATCCGAAACTTCCCATCCAACAGAGGGTGGACAATATCATCTCGTTGATGACGCTGGACGAGAAGATTGCGGAGGACCTGGCGTATTGGGATGAGAAGCAGAACAGATGGGTCGTCGAGGCGGATCACGTGAAGTTCATGGCGGGCGCTTCTTCGGCCGATACGAAGCTGGAACGAACCATCAGCGTGGGGCAATAAACGACATGCAGAACCATAACAGAGTTCGCCCGCTCCTGGCGCTATGCGCGGCGGTGGCATTCCTCGCCAGTCCGGCATCCAAGGCCGCGCCTGTGGACCAGCCTCCTGGCCTGTTAAGCGACCTGGTGGATATCAGTTCCGATTTCCACGAGTACCGGAACACCTACTTCCTGGCGGACAAGCTGGCGAGCTTCGACCCCGCCACCGGCGCCGGCGCGATCTCCTGGACGCGGAACCAGCTCTATCCTCGCATCGCGTTCAGCAATATGGAAAACGTGCTGAGGCCGTTCGATGGCGTCACGTTCCCCGAGGGCGAGTACGCCGTCAATCCGGCGTTGCCATTTTCGATCCAGTTCGTTTCGCCGCGCACGGTCCGCATCCGCATCCGGACCGGACCGCAGGTCAAACCCGAGGAACCTTCGCTGATGCTTGTCGGGGAACCGCCGCGCGACAACTCCTGGAAGATGACGCGAATCACCGGCGGCTACCGGTATGGCAGCGCGGCCGGGTCTGTCACCATTCTGGAAAACCCCTGGCACATCGAATTCCGCGACGCCCACGGCCGCCTGCTTACCCGGACCAACCACGCGTCCGACTACGCCGCGCAACTGGAGCCCGCACTGCCGTTCTCCTTTATCCGGAGGTCTTCCGATTACTCGCGCAGCGTCGCGGCCGTCTTTTCGCTCTTCCCGGGAGAAAAGCTCTTCGGCTGTGGCGAGTCCTTCACGCGCCTCGACAAGCGCGGACAAAAAGTAGTCCTGTGGACCAACGACGCCAACGGCGTGGAGACCGGGCGCATGTACAAGCCCATCCCCTTCTTCCTGAGCAATCGGGGCTATGGCATGTTCGTCCACACCTCGGCGCCTTCCACTTTCGATTTCGGCGCGACCGTGGCCGACGCTAACCAGTTGCTGCTGGGCGATGACGAATTGGACCTGTTCGTCTTCCTGGGCGCTCCGAAGGACATCCTCGGCGAGTATACGGCGCTGACCGGCAGGGCGGCCATGCCGCCGCTGTGGTCGTTTGGCCTGTGGATGAGCCGCATCACGTACTTCTCCGAGGACGAGACGCGCGGCGTGGCCGCCAAACTGCGTCAGAACCGCATCCCCGCCGACGTGATCCACCTGGATACCGGCTGGTTCGAAACCGACTGGCGCTGCGACTACAAGTTCTCCACCACCCGCTTCAAGGACCCGGCGAAGATGATCGCCGACCTGAAGCGCGACGGGTTCCACATTTCCCTCTGGCAGCTTCCCTACTTCGTCCCCAAGAACTCGCTGTTCCCGGAGATCCTTTCCAAGGGGCTGGCAATTCGGGATGGTAAAGGCAATCTGCCGTACGAAGACGCCGTTCTGGACTTCACCAACCCCGCGGCGGTCGCCTGGTACCAGGACAAGATCGCCGGCCTGCTCAAGATGGGGGTCGGCGCTATCAAGGTCGATTTCGGAGAAGCGGCGCCCCTCAACGGCGTTTATGCCAACGGACGCACCGGGTTCTACGAGCACAACCTGTATCCGCTGCGCTACAACAAGGCCGTCGCCGACGTCACGAAGGAGGTCAGCGGGGAGAACATCATGTGGGCTCGGAGCGCGTGGGCGGGCAGTCAGCGCTATCCGCTGCACTGGGGCGGCGACGCCGGCGCGCAGGATGGGGGCATGGCCGCCACGCTGCGCGGCGGCCTCTCCCTGGGGTTGAGCGGCTTCACTTTCTGGAGCCACGATATCGGCGGCTTCGCCGCGAAAACTCCGGAGGAACTCTACCGCCGTTGGATGCCGTTCGGCATGCTGACCTCACATAGCCGCTGCCATGGCACGCCGCCCAAAGAACCGTGGGAGTACAGCGCCGCCTTTATGGACGATTTCCGCCGCGCGGACGAATTGAAGTACAGGCTCATGCCCTACGTCTACGCGCAGGCCAAAGACTCCAGCGAACGCGGCCTCCCCATGCTGCGCGCGTTGTTCGTGGAATATCCGAACGATCCGGGCTCCTGGCAGGTGGATGACGAGTACCTGTTCGGATCGGAGATCCTGGTGGCGCCGCTGATGGAATCCGGGATCGCCGGACGCGACGTTTATCTGCCGCCCGGCCAGTGGATCGATTACCAGACCGGGAAGACCTATTCCGGCGGGTGGTCGAAGATCGACGCCGGCCAGATCCCCGTGGTGATGCTGGTGCGGGAAGGGGCCGTCATTCCGCGCATTCCGGTGGCGCAATCCACCTCGCAGATGAATTGGTCCAACATCGAAATGGTGGTGTTCGCCGCTACGGCGCAAAACGCGCAAGGCCTGGTGTGCCTGCCGTCGGACAATATCCTGCGGAAGGTCGCGGCCGCGCGCCGCAATGGCGCCTTCGCCCTCACGGCCGATCCGCTGGCCGGCAAAGCCGCATCCACCGTGCGCCTGTATTCACAGGCGGAAAGATAGCGGCGGATACCCCCGCCGGCTTGAGTACCGCCGGTGGTCGGTTTTTGCCACCGGTTCTTTTGGGCGGCCAAAGAACCGGTGGCGAAAACCGACCGCCGGCGGCTCGTCACTCCGGTATCTCGAAGTTCACCAGCTCGCCCCGAAAGCCGCGGGTCTTCCAAGCGCCAAACGCGATCCCGGCCGCCATCCAGATGCTGCCCGCGATCAGCGCCGTGCGGCTGAGGTTGAACCACAGCAGCAGGCAGACGGCGGCGCCCACGGCGGGCGGAATCAGGTTTCTGAGCTTCTTTTCCTTCTGGCGGACGTAGTAGTGTACCAGGGCGGCGACGTTCACCCACATGAACGCGATCAACGCCCCGAAATTCAGCATCTGGGCGCCCAGGTCGTAATCCATCAGGAACGCGCCGAGGAGGCTCGCCGCTCCCACAAACACCACGTTGTTGCGCGGGATGAACCGCTTGGGGTCGAGGACCCCGAAGAACGACTTGGGAAGCGCATTGCTGCGCCCCATGCCGAACAAGAGGCGCGCCGCCCCGAGTTGGGCGGCCATCCCGGAACCGAAGTTGGCCACGACCAGGGTGAACCCGACGATGGCGAAGAGCGGCGCCCACGTCCGGCCCGCGGCGTATACGAACGCGGTGGTTTCGTCCGGGAAAGGCTCGGAGGCCGGCCACGCCAATTGCGCGGCGTATACCTCGAACGCCGACAGGAGTCCGATCACCACGCAGGTCAGCACGGTCGCCAGCAGGATGTTGCGCCGCGGGTTCCGGACCTCCTCCGACAGCGTCGAGATCCCGTCGAATCCGATGTAGGTCAACACCGCGATGGACGACCCGCCGAGGACCGCGCCGGCGCTGAAGCTGGCCGGATCGTAGAAGGGCCGCGTGAAGAACCCCAGCCCGTCATGCGGATGTCCCAGGACAAAGCGGGCGGCGCAAGCGAAAAAGATCGCGATTACCACTCCCATCCCCGCCGCCAGCGCCGTATTGATCCGGGCCGACGTGCGGATGCCCTGGATGTTCAGCCCGGTGAAGAGCAGCGCAATGACAACCGCCCAGCCCCAGTACGGTATGCCCGGAGCGAACACGTGCGCCTGCCTGCTGATCCAGATCACGCAGATGATGGGGTTGAGCATGTAGTCCATCACCATACTCCACCCGGTGATATAACCCAGCGCGGGATTGAGTTCCTGGCCCACGTAGGTGAACGCCGACCCGGCGCTGGGGTACGCGCGGGCCATGCGGCCGTAGCTGATCGCGGTGAGCAGCATCGCCACCATGGCGATCAGGATGGTAGTGACCACGTGCCCGCGGCCGCGGTTGCTGAGGACGCCGAAAACCGACATCGGCGCGGTAGGTTGAATCACGATTACGCCGTAGAGAATGAGATCCCACAGGCCTAGTGCGCGCCGAAGGCGCACCTGCTGGTTCGCCGGACTGGACATGAAAGACTCGATTGCGCCATTTTAGTCCACGGTGCGCCCGGAGGTGGGGCTCGCCTTTGAAGATAAAAAACCCCGAATTTGTGGCCACGGTTGTACAATGAGCGCTCCGGAGGCTGTATGATACGGAATCGCATAGGCCTATTAGTGATCCTGTTGCCCTGCCTCGCGCCATTTCGCCTCGCGGAGGCTCAGGTCCAGGCCGCCGCGGCCGTTGCCGGCGCGCGGATCGATCTGGCGAGGGGATGGACCATCCAATCGTCTGCCAAGGTCGCGGAGAAGGGTGGCGCGATCTCCACGCGCACGTTCCCAACTGCCGATTGGTACAAGGCGAGCGTCCCCACGACCGTCGTCGCGGCGCTTGTCGCCAATAAGGCGTACCCCGAGCCCTACTTCGGGATGAACCTGAGGTCGCTTCCCGGGACGAGCTACAACATCGGCGGGAACTTTGCCAACACGGCCATGCCGGCGGACAGCCCGTTCACCGCGTCCTGGTGGTATCGCACCGAGTTCAAGTTGCCCCCCGCGGTGAAAGGCAAGCGGCTCTGGCTGAACTTCGACTCCATCAACTATCGCGCCAACGTCTGGTTGAACGGCCGCCAGATCGCGACAGCCGACCAGGCGGTGGGCATGTACCGGATGTTCGAGTTCGACATCACAGACACGGCCCTGCCCGGGGCGGTCAACGTGCTTGCGGTTGAGGTCTTCCCGCCTTCGGAAAACGATCTCACCATCACTTTTGTAGACTGGAACCCCATGCCGCCCGATAAGGACATGGGCCTGGTGCGCGCTGTGTATATCCGGAGCAGCGGGCCGGTGGCCCTGCGCAACACGCAGGTCGTCAGCCGCCTGGACATGGCGGCCGGGAAGGCGCGCCTGACGGTCTACACCGATCTCAGGAACACGGCCGGCAAGGATATCGAAGGCGTCCTGCGGGGGTCCATCGGGGTAATTCCGATCTCGAAAAAGGTGAAGCTGGCCGCCGGCGAATCGGCGCGCGTGACCATCGCTCCGGAGGACAGCCCGGGCTTGACCATCTCGCGCCCGAAGCTGTGGTGGCCGCACGGGCTCGGTCCGCAGAACCTTTACCGGATGCGGCTCGAGTTCGTCGCGGGCGGAGCCGTCTCCGACCGGGAAGACGCGCAGTTCGGCATTCGGGAGTTCACTTCGGAAATCGACGCGCAGCAGCATCGCGTCTTCAAGCTCAACGGCAGGAACATCCTGATCCGCGGCGGCGGCTGGTCTCCCGACATGATGATGCGCTACGACGACGAGCGCGAGGAAAACGAGATTCGTTACGCGCGCGACATGCGCCTCAACACCATCCGGCTTGAAGGCAAGATGATGAACGAGCACTTCTTCAACACCGCCGACCGCTACGGGATGCTCGTAATGCCGGGCTGGTGCTGCTGCTCGTATTGGGAGCGCTGGCGGAACTGGAAGCCGGAGGATTATAAGATTGCGGGCGAGTCGCTGCGGGACCAGCTCCGCCGCCTGCGAAACCACCCCAGCGTGTTCGTGTTCCTCTACGGAAGCGACAATTCGCCGAATGAAGAGGCCGAAAAGGCATATCTGAGAGTCCTGGAAGAGGAGCACTGGCCGAATCCGTACATCTCCTCGGCCACCAGCCGAACCACTCCGGGCGCCGGGCCGACCGGCGTCAAGATGACCGGCCCCTATGAATACGTCGCGCCGAGCTATTGGCTCCAGGATACCCAGCGCGGCGGGGCCTTCAGTTTCAATACCGAAACCAGCCCCGGCCCCGCCATACCGGTCCTGGACAGCTTGAAAGAGATGTTGCCGAAGGAGCATCTCTGGCCTATCGACGATTTCTGGAACTTCCACGCGGGCGGCGGCGGATACCGCAATGTCAACGTCTTTACCGCCGCGCTGGAGGGCCGGTACGGGAAAGCGAAGGACCTCGAAGATTACGTAAGGAAAAGCCAGGTCATGACCTATGAGGGCGAGCGCGCCATGTTCGAAGCTTTCGGCCGGAACAAGTACCAGGCTACGGGCGTGATCCAGTGGATGCTGAACAATGCCTGGCCGTCGATCATCTGGCACCTCTATGACTGGTATCTCAGGCCCGGCGGCGGCTACTTCGGGACCAAGAAGGCGAACGAATTCCTGCACGTCCAGTATTCGTACGACGATCAGTCCATCGTCGTGGTGAACTCGCATTACCGCGCGTTCTCGGGGTGCAGGGTGACCGCCAACGTCTACAACCTCGACCTCGCCGAGAAGTTTTCGAAGGCGGAGACAGTGGACATCGGCGAAGACAGCGCAACCCGGGTGTTCAATCTGCCGCAGATCGAGGGGCTCAGCGCCACTTATTTCGTCAGACTGGCGCTGCACGATGGGGCCGGCAGACAGGTGAGCTCGAACTTTTACTGGCTTTCCACACAGCCGGACGTCTCGAACTGGGCGGCGGGCAACGGGCGCTACACGCCGATTTCGACATACGCGGACCTGACCGGTCTCGAGAAGCTGCCGCCGGCCAAGACCACGGCCGTGACGCGCACGGAACAGCGGGGCGCCGACCAGGTGGAGCATGTGACCGTCCGGAACCCGTCTTCGCAACTCGCTTTTTTCGTCCACCTTTCTGTTGTGAAGGGCAAGGATGGGGCCGAGATTGCGCCGGTGATCTGGGAGGACAACTATTTTGAGATGATGCCCGGCGAACGCCGGCTGGTTACGGCGGTTTTTCCGAAGAAGGCCCTCGGCGGCGCCGCGGCGCACGTGAAGGTGGACGGTTGGAACGTGAGTCCGGTGTTGGCCTCGGCGGAGAGGCCGGAGCCGGCGCCCGCGAAAAAGTGACCGGAGGTGGAGCGGCATGATGCCGGCATGAAAGCTGGTGGGACAGGCGGCTTCGCCTGTCGAGCGAGCGAAGCGCACCGCGAGGTGAGATCGCCTGTCCCACTCACGCAGAGGATAGCGGGTTCATGGAGAGCCTGCGGCGGGCTCAAGCTCGCCGCAGGCTTGGAGCCCGCCCCACGGGATCGGTTAGAACTGCAACCGCAACGACATTGACATCTGCCGCGGGTTCGCGGCCGAGGTGTAGCGCCCCAGGTTGGCGTTGGTCTGCTGCAGCGTGCCTTTCTGCCACAGGGGCCAGTTGTATTGAGGCCCGATGTTCGCCCCGGTGAACTGCGTGTGGTTGAAGATGTTGTACATCTCCGCCCGGAACATGATCACCCGTTTCTCGCTCCAGAGCGGGAAATTCTTGCTGAAGGTCATGTCCCAGTTGTTCATACGCGTGTTCGGGAGAGTAATGATGTTTCCCGGTCCCGCGTTGCCGAAGCACGACATCGACTGCCCCACCCCATAGTGCGGATCGGCCGACGCGGTCCAACTGCACGGCATGGGAATCACGAACGCGCTCTCGTTCAGCAGTTGGTTGCCGGGAGTTCCGTTGGCATTGGCGCCGGGGGCCTGAATGAGCGGGGTCGGCCCGGCGAACGATGCCTGGCCGGCCGGAAGCGCCGGGTCTCCCACGACAAGCATGCGCGCTCCCTCGTAACCGCCGGTCCAGTTCATTTGCGGGTTGCTGGACGTAGTTCCGGAGAAGGAGATGCCGGGTACGGTTGTTTTCCTGTTGCTCCGAAACTGCGTAATGCCGGAAACGGTCCAATGGTCCGTCACCCAGCCCAGTGGCCGGAGATTCAACTTGTGGCCGAGATTCGGAATCTCGTACACGTAGTTGATCGCCAGGACTTGCGGCGTGGGGTAGTAGTAAGGCCCGTAGTCCCGGAATTTATCGGAGAAGTACGGACTGTTGCGTGTGTCGGTCATGACCTTGGAGAACGTGTACGCCAGACCGTACGAGAGGCGCCTGGTCATGTTGCGCCGCGCGCTTACCTGGAGCGCGTTGTACGCCGAGTTCCCGGAGAAATTGACGTAAGTCAGCGCGCCCAGCCCCTGCATCGGACGAAAATAGTTGTCGCTGAGCTGTTTCCCCGAGACGTTCGGCGGCAGGTAGGCGACATTCGGGTTGAAGTTCGCCGGGTTGTATTGGGAGTACATCGGCACGGCGTTGAGTTGGCGCGTAATCATGAGGTGCTTGCCCAGGTTGAACACCCAGGAGGCTTCCACCACCGTCTCGAAGGGGGCTTTCTGCTGGATCATGAAGCTCCCGTTGTACGACGATTGGATGTGCTGCTTGCCGACCGTTCCCGGCGGCGCGATCGGCGTGATGGCCGCGGAGTTCGCAAAGTTCGGAATCTGCTCGACGCTGGAGTAGTAGATCGACCGGGTGATGATGTCCGGCGGATTGCCGGACGAGTTCTGCGCCGTTTGCGTCGAGACCTGGTCCAGGAACTGCCCCAGGCCCGCTCGGATGGCGGTCTTCCCGTTGCCGAAAACATCCCACGCGATGCCCAGGCGGAACGCGGGCGAGATCGTGCGAACCGACCATAGCGTGTCCGGAAGGTCAGGGTTCTCTCCGGCCCTTACCATGCCCGGGTAGGGAGTCGGCGTTCCGCTGTAACCGCCCGCCGTGGCCGGCACGAACGTGCCCTGGAGAGCGAAGAAAGTGAGCTGGCCGGTTACCGGATCGTAGGCTTTCTGGTTCGCCGTGGGGCAGGCCTTGCCCGCCGTGGACACGGTGCAGGACGGATAGTAGAGCCGCATCGCCTGCGTGGCGTTATACGCCGAGCGGATCCAGTCGGTCGTATTGTTGTTGTAGTTCTTGGTGGGCACCTGGTGATACAGTCGCATGCCCAGATCTACGGTCACTCGCCGGCTGACGTGCCAGTTGTCCTGGAGGAAAGCCTCCACGTCCGTATACCAGTAGTTGCCTACCACGCGCCCGGCTTCCCTGTAGGTGTTGAAATTGCCGAGGAACGCGTTGGCGTAACCGTCCTGGGTGTTGTTCGGCATCGCCGTGGCTCCGCCGAAGTTGTAATAGCCCAGGTACTGCGCGCCGAGTTGGTCCACCTCCACCTTGCCGGTGCGCTCGAAATAGAGGCCCGCTTTGAGGTTGTGTTTGCCCCAGACTTTGCTCAGGGCGTCGTTGAAACTATAGATATCGTTCCAGTTCGTGTACGGGCATATGCCGCTGCACGGTGCCCCGAAGGAGGCCATGTTCGGTTCCTGAGAGTTTCCTTGAAAGTCGACGCTGGGGATGCCCGTCTGGAAGAACTGGCTGCCCGGTGATAAAGTGGGCCGCGGCTTGTTCTGGTCCGCGACGAAATTCTGGTCCTTCGAGAAGTCCTTGAACGAAGGCGGATTGCCCATCCGGGCGCGATCGAGCTGGGTCTGGTCGTGCGGGTAGTAATCCCAGGTGTTGTAGCTCTTGCCAAAGGTGAACTCGTTGACCATGGTCGGGCTGATGGTATAGGTGATCCCCACGCCATAGCCGTGCCCGGGGTTGGGGTGATCGGTGGAGAAGGGCGCCCACTGCCCGGCGCCGTTCAGCATGGCGTAGTCCCCGTTGGTCTGGTCGAGATCGTAATCGTTGATGTAGCGCACCCAACTGGTCAGTTTGGACGTCAGGTTGTAGTCCACGCGGACCGTGTCGTTCCGCCGCGGGTGCGATTCGTTGAAGCTCCAATAGTAGTTCCGCGCGTAGAACTGGGTCGGATCGCCATCGACGATGCAGCCTGAGGCGGCGACGCCCGGGTGGCCGCAAACGTTCGGCAATGGAAGGAAGTTCAGCATCGCCTGGCCGGCCTTCGCCGCAGCCGGGTTCAGCGCGGCCAGCACCGAAATGTCGTTGTTGGGCACCGCAGCGCCGGTGGTGGGGTCGGTGAGATTGTAGGGCACGCCGTTCCCGTCGGTGTAGCCCTGGAAGTGGCCCTGGCGCTGGGCCGCAGTCGGCATGTTGTACCACCCGTTCTGGGTGGACGGCTTCTGCCGGGTGTACTCCTGCGATACAAAGAAAAACAGCTTCGTTTTCGACGTGTTGAACACTTTGGGGATGTACGCCGGCCCTCCCAGGCTGTAGCCCCACACGAAGAATCGGTACTGGCTCTTCTCCTGCCTGTTGTAGTTGCGGAAGAAGCTGTTGGAATTGAACATCTCGTGGCGCTTGTTGACCCAGCCGCTGCCATGGAAATCCTGGCCGCCGCCCTTCGTCACGACGGTGATCTGGCTGGAATTCCGGCCGTATTCCGCCTGGTAGTTGCTGGTCAGCACGCGCATTTCGGCGATGGAATCCATGTTCGGCTCGAAGTGGGTCGTGCCGTTCGATCCGGTGTCCAGGTTCGTAATTCCATCCACCGCGAAGTTCGTCGTTTGCGCCGCGCCGCCATTGATCCGAACCGAGTTGATGGAATTCTCGTTTGTCATGTCCCCCTGTGTGGTGGCGATGCCCGGGAGCATGACCAGGAGGCCGAATAGGTCGCGCCCCTTCAAGGTGATATCCATCATCTGGTGCGGATCGATCAGTTTGGAGTTTTCGCTCGATCCGGTCTGGACGGGCGTCGCCACGGCGGTGACTGAGATTTGCTCGGTTACCGCGCCCAGCGCCAGTTGAATTCTGCCCAAATCGCGAACCTCGTTGGCGGTTACCGCGATCTCCGACTGGGTGTATGTCTTGAACCCCGCGGCGGGTTTGACGGTCAGAGTGTAGGTCGCGGGAGCCAGACTGTTGAAACTAAAGATGCCTTCCACGCCGGTGGTCGTCTTGAGGACGGCCCCGGTCGCCGTGTTCTTTAACTCGATTTGCGCCCCCGGCACGGCGGCATCGCCGGGGTCTGTGAGAGTCCCGAGAAGGGACCCCGTTGTTGTTTGGCCGATAGCAAGGCCGCAAAGCAGCGCTGCGGCGCACAGCGCCTGCGCCACTCGTCGAATTGACATGACCTGACCACCCCCTTGGCCTCAACTTCCCGTTTTTGCCGAAGGCCGAACATGCATTGGGCCTTGCGGCGGCATCGATTATACGGAGTACCGCCGGTGGTCGGTTTTTGCCACTGGTTCTTTTTGGACGCCCAAGAACCGCGCTAAAACCGTTGGCGGTACTATGCCGAGGCCGGGAGTATACTGAACGGGAGCCTGGAGTCCAAAATCCCGAATGCGCTCAAAAAGGAGTTACGCAATGATTCCCAAAGACGCTGTAAACCGCCGCGAATTCCTGGCCCCCGCGGCCGCGGGTCTCGCCCTGACGCTGGCGCCGAGGCACGTGTTGGGTGGGCCGGGATACGTCGCTCCCAGCGACAAGATCACTCTGGCTTACATCGGGTGCGGCACTCAAGGGACGAGAGAGTTGCTGCGGCTGATCGCCGCGCCGGAGATACAGATTACGGCCGTATGCGACCCTGTCAAGGACGGCGCGAACTATATCGATTGGGACAAGAACGGCATCCGCGACAGCGTGCGCAGAGTTCTGGAGCAGCCCGATTGGGGCGCCGGCGGCAGTGGCATCCGCGCCGGCCGCGACATGGCCAGGGAGATCATCGACGCTTACTACGCGAAGAAGCGGGGAGCGGAGAACTTCAAGGGCGTCGCTTCCTACGCGGACTTCCGTGAACTGCTGGAAAAAGAGAAAGACCTGGACGCCGTCAAGATCATGACGCCCGACCACCTGCACGCGACCATTTCAATCGCCGCCATGAAGAAACACAAGCACGTGCTGATCCACAAGCCCCTCTCCAACCGTGTGGCGGAGGTCCGGATGGTGGTCGAGAGCGCCAGGAAGACGGGAGTCGCGACCCATCTGCTGGCGTGGAGAAGCCCGATCGACGCCGTGCGGGACATGATCCTCGACGGGGCCATCGGCGGGCTCAGGGAGGTGCACAATTGGACCGACCGGCCATTCTGGCCCCAGGTCCTGAGTCTTCCGACGGATCGGCCGCCGGTTCCCGCAGGCTTCGATTGGGACCTGTGGCTCGGGCCAGCGCTCGACCGGCCCTATCACCCCAGCTACACCCACGCCGTCTTTCGGGGATGGTACGAATTTGGGGGCGGTAGCATCGCGGATATGGGGAACTACAGCCTCTGGCCGATCTTCATGGCGCTCGACCTGCCGGTTCCGTACAGCATCGAGGCGCAATCCAGCTCCAGTTGCGAGATCAACGACCAGGTAAGCGCGATCAAGATGAACGATTTCGCGTTCCCCTACGCCAACCGCCTGTGCTTTAAGTTCGCAGCCCATGGCCGGTGGCCGGCGCTGAAGCTTTATTGGTACGACGGAGGAATGCGGCCCTTCACGCCCGACGAACTATTGGAGGACGGGAGGTCGATTCCCGCAACCGGAAGCCTGTTTATCGGCGATAAGGGAGTGATTCTGAACAACGAAATCATTCCGGCGAAGAAGATGCAGGATTACCGCGCCGCCAAGGGCCTTCCGCAACCGCAGGGAGGGCGGGGAGGACGGGGCGGCGGCGGTGGAGGGGCAGGGGGCGGCGGAGCCGAGTCCGCGTGGATTGCGGCGGTGCGGGGCGGGCCGGCCGCGCCGGGAAGCTTCCTCAACGCGGCGAACTGCGCCGAAGCCATTGCCCTGGCGGGAGCGGCCATGCGCTACAGCCGGAAGATCTTCAACGAGAACCGCTGCGCGCCCGCGTTATTGTGGGACAAAGAGAACATGAAGTTCACCAACGCCCCCGAAGCCAATCCATACCTGACGCGCGAATATCGTGACGGGTGGAAGCTGACTGGCGTCTAGGAGACAAGCATGCCTGCAATTTCGAGAAGAGAGTTTTTTGAAAAATCGGCGGCCGCCGCTGCGGCTGCCGGATTCGTGTCCGCCGCCGCGCGGAAGCTTCACGCCAATCCGCTGGGGTTGCCGATCGGGAGCCAGACCTATCCCCACCGGCAGAGGATTCGAGATGGCGACTTCGCCGGGTTGTGCAAGGATATGGCTGCCCTCGGGGTGGGGGTCCTGGAGTTGTGCTCGCCAGGGTACGGCGAGTTCGCCAGCCTTGCGGATGGGAAGCAGACCCGCAAGATGATCGAAGACCAGGGGCTGAAGTGCCCCAGCGCTCATTTCACGCTGGGCGAACTGCGCAACCGCCAGGAACAGGCGATCGCCTGGGCCAGAGACATCGGCATGACGCAGATGGGCACGGCCAGCCTGAACGGGCAGGCGCAGAACGGCGTCACTACGATGGACGTGGTCAAGCGGGTCGCGGACGAATACAACAGGATCGGCGAGACGGCGGCCAAGGCGGGCATGCAGCAGTTTCTGCATGACGAGAACTTCGAGATGGCCAAGGTAGACAGCCGCCTGGTATATGAAGTGCTGCTGGAATTGCTCGATCCGAAACTGGTGAAAATGCAGTTTCAGATGTCCGCCATGCGAGTGGTCGGCGATCCCGTCATGTACTTCACGAAGTACCCGGGTCGATTCGTGTCGCTTCACCTTCAAGGCGTGAATCTGAACCCGCCCGAAGCGGCCCCGGCCCCCGCCGGAGGACGCGCCGGGCGCGGAGGTCCGCAACTGGCGGTAGGCAAGGACAGCGTGGACTGGCCAAAGGTCTTCGCCGCCGCCAAAACGGGCGGGGTAAAGAACTACTTCATCGAGCAGAACTGGGATCTGACGGTCCAGAGCGTGGCCTACCTGAAGACGCTAAACGTCTGAGGCTTCGGTTCAGAAAAATCGAGGCGCTCCGGGCCGGGCATGCCCGGCCCCTGCAATCCGGCCGGTACGCGGGGGATTCCTGTGAATTTGGCCCATATTATGCCTGACGCAAAAGTGAAAGTCGGGATCATCGGCTCCCGGTTCGAAGCGGACATTCATGCGGCCTCTTTCCAGATCATGCCGGAAGAGGCGGAGGTCGTCGCGGTCGCGTCGCCCACCTCCGCGCACGCGCAGGAGTTGGCGCGCCGGTATGGCATCCCGCGAGTCTTTCTCGACTACCGCGAGATGCTCTCCCAGCCCGATATCGACATGGTCACCATCGCCGCGCCCAATTCCCTGCACGCCGAAATGACCATCGCCGCCGCGCGGGCGGGCAAGCACGTGGTCTGCGAAAAGCCTCTGGCCATGACCCTCGAAGAGGCCGACGCCATGATCGATGCGTGCGGCCGGGCGGGGGTGCTCCTGCTCTACGCCGAGGAGTTGTTCTTCACCCCGAAATACGTTAAGGCGAAAGAGATGGCGGACCAGGGCGCGTTCGGAAGAATCCACCTGGTCAAACAGAGCGAGAAGCATTTCGGCCCGCACAGTCCGTGGTTCTGGGACGTGGAGCGCTCCGGAGGCGGCGTGCTGATGGATATGGGCTGCCACGGGATCGCCTTCTGCTACTGGTTTCTCGGCAGGCCGCGTATTCAGTCGGTCTACGCGCACCTGGCGACTTGCGTACACGGCGACAAGACGGTGGGCGAAGATGAGGCCATCTGTATCATCGAATTCGCCGATGGGGCGATCGGGCTCGTGGAAAACAGTTGGGCGCGGCGCGGCGGCATGGACGACCGCAGCGAGGTGTTCGGCGATGCGGGCCTCACCTACGCCAACCTGCACATGGGGAATGCTCTGCCGACCTATAGCGAACGCGGCTACGGCTACGCCGTGGAGAAGGCGCCCTCCACCGCGGGCTGGAGCTACCCGGTCTTCGAGGAACTGTGGAACTACGGCTTCCCCCAGGAGATGCGCCACTTCGCGCGGTGCGTGCGGGGCAGGGAACAGCCGCAAGCGACCGGAGAGGACGGCCGCGTGGTTCTGGAGGCGATTTGCGCCGCCTATGCCTCGGCGGGCATCGGGTCCAAAGTCGCCTTGCCCTACCGGCCGGCGGGGTTGAGCAAGCCCATCGATGGGTGGCTGGCGAAGAAGAGAAAGTAAGCGCGCCGGGTGGAGTGGGCCTCCGGCGTGGCAGGCTGAAAGCCCACTCCACGTGAGTCACTCGTCGGCTGTCACCTTCGTAGCCCGCTCGAACCTGCCCGCTTCGCGCCCGGCCAGCGCGCCCAACGCCACCGTCATCATCTGCACGGGGAGAATCTCCACGATGGGGCGCACGGAAGGGTGGACCTTCGGCAGCCGGAACACTCCGGGCTCCGCGTCTTCGCCCGTTACGGCGGCGTGCCCGCCGGCTCGTATGATCTCTTGTGCGAGACGGCGGTTGAGCGGAGCCGTCGCCGGGTCGCCGGCGAACACCAGGGCGTAGAGCGCGGCGTCGATCATTTCCAACGGGCCGTGCCGGAAGGCCGCGGCGCTCATGCCCTCCGCATGGAAGTGCGCGGATTCCTTCGTGATCAGCCCGCCTGTCCCGGCGGCCGCCAGCGAAGAGCCCCGGCCAAGGAAGAACAGGCGCCGCACGCCGGTTAGCTCCGACGCGGCGCTGCGGACGTGGTCGCGCCAGGAGCCAAGATAGCCCTCCACCGCCGGCGCCGCCTGCGCCAGTTCGTCCCTGGACTGCCTGAGTCTGCGCCCGGCCAGAAGATCGGCCAGCCACTTCAGGGCCATCAGCGCCGTCACGTAGGTCTTGCAGGAGACGGTAAATTCCGCGCCGGCGCGGGTCGCCACTACGGCGTCCGCCTGAAGCGCCAACGGCGAGTCGGGCGTGTTCGTAACGGCCAGCATGCAGCAGTCCGGCGGCTTCACCTCCATCATCCGCAAGATTTCCGCGCTGCGGCCGGATTGCGACGCGGCGATCACCAGGGTTCCGGAATCCAGCAGCGAGGGGAGACAGTGAATCAGTTCGGAAGTCTCAATCAAAAGCGCGGCGCGTCCCTGGCGCAGCAGGTCGAGGTGCAGCGGATGGAGCGCCCAGTACGACCCGCCCATGCCCGTCAGAACAATCCGCTCGAAGCCTCCGCTTTCGAATCGCTCCGCTGTGCGCTCCAGAGCCGCGGAACCCGCCAGCGCCGCGAGCGTGTCCCTCAGCGCCTCCGGCTGCGCCAGGATGTCGCGCAGATAGCCGCCTTCGATGATCGAGTTGCTGTTCGTCATATCTCTTGTCCGCGGAGGGCGCGATGAATCCAGGCTCGCGCCGCGCCCGCGAGTCCCGCATCGGGGCCCAGAGATGCCAGCGTGAGATGCGTCTTTTCCGCCGGTACCTGGGTACAGATCCGGCGGATGACCGCTCGCGCCCGGTCCAGGAACAAGTCCGCGCTTTTCATGACGCCCCCGCCGAGTGCGATGGTGTCCGGGACGAACATCGTGATCAGATTCGACAGGCCGAGTCCGATATACTCGCCCTCGCGTTCCACGGCGCGAAGCGCCAAAGGATCGCCCCGGCGCGCCATGTCGCAGATCTGCGCCGCGGTCAGTTCTCCGGCTTCCGGGCGTTGCTCCCCGGTCCATGAGGCCATCGCCGGACCGCTCGCCAGGGATTCCCAGCAGCCGCGCGCGCCGCAATAGCAGAGGGGGCCGGAGCAGTCGAGCGCCTGGTGCCCGATCTCGGGGTGAGCGCCATCCACGCCCCGATAGAGTTGTCCCGAGAGAATGATGCCGGCGCCGATCCCGGTGCTGATCGTCACGTAGAGGAAGCGGCTGCTTCCTTTGGCGGCGCCCCAGTTCGCCTCCGCCAGCGCGGCGCAATCGGCGTCGTTCTCCACGACGGCGTCAACTCCGAACTCGTCCTCGAGGTCGTCCACGATGTTGCCGCCTTGCCAGCCCGGCAGCGTGCCCACATCACCCACGATTCCGGTGAACGGGTCGAGCGGCCCGGGGCAGGCAACGCCGATGCCGGCGAACTCGGCGCCTGCGCGCCGGGCCGCCTCGCGCAGCATTTCCTTCGTCCGCCGCATCGCGGCCGCGAACCCTTCGCGCGGCGCGGTAGGCCGCTCCAGCCGCTCGAGAACCGCTCCGCTTTCGCTCACCGCGCCAACGGCGGTTTTCGTGCCGCCAATGTCCACTGCGCCAATAATCCGCATGGCCCCGGGAATCAGCCCGTATTGTAGCGCGCGCCGTGCGGATCACCCGCTCTTTCGGGTGCGCCAATAATCCGGGGCTACAATATGATCCGGAGGATGCTGATTGCCGAAGCTCGCGCTCCGCAGCCTGCTGTCGGGAGGATGCGTCGCACTGATCACGGTCGCGGCGCATCGTCTGCTTCCGGTAAACGCGACGACGGTTGGGTTCACTTACCTGCTTCTGGTGCTCGTCATCGCGAGCACCTGGGGATTTATCGAAGCAGCGCTCGCTTCGGTTCTGGCGACAGTGGCTTTCAACCTCTTCTTTTTGCCTCCGGTTGGCGCGCTGACCATCGCCGACCCGCAGAATTGGGTGGCCCTGTTCAGCTTTCTTGGAACCGCGCTCATCGCCAGCCGTCTGTCCGCGAAGGCCGAGCGGCGCGCCCAGGAGGCGATTGCGCGCAGGCAGGACGTCGAGCACCTCTATACGTTCAGCAGATCCATTCTGCTCATCGATGGCTCCGAGTCTTTTCCAAAACAACTCGCACAAGCGCTGGCCGAAGCCTTCGCGATGGATGCGGTCGTCCTATACGACCGCCGCACGGACCAGATGTTCCGCGGCGGTCCGGGCGAGTTTGAGGGTTTGGACGATCAACTGCGCGAGTCGGCGCGGCATGGGGCTTCGTTCGCCGATGCGAAGAAGAACCGGTTTATAACGGCGATCCGGCTCGGATCCGAGCCCATCGCTGCGTTGGCGCTTCAAGGCGCCGGGATGCCGGACTCGGTCCTGCAAGGCATCGCCAACCTGGTTGCCATCGGTTTGGAGAGAGCCAGAGCGCAGGACCTCGCGCATCAGATTGAAGCGGCGCGGCGGAGCGAGCAGCTGCGGACGACCCTGCTCGACGCCATGGCGCACGAATTCAAAACCCCCTTGACCTCCATCAGAGCCGCAACCACAGCGCTGCTCGCCGAACCCGGGCAGCCGCTGGAAACGAGGACAGAGTTGTTGGCTATCGCGGATGAGGAAGCAGAACGGCTCAGGCTGCTCATCGATGACTCCATCGAGATGGCCCGGCTGGACGCGGAAGAGATCGACTTGAATAGAGAGCCGGTCGCCGCCGCCGAGCTGGTCCGTGACGCAGTTGCTTCGATGAAGCCTCTGAGCGAGGACCGCGACCTGGTATTGGCGTGTGAGGATCCGCTGCCAACGCTGTACCTGGATCTCCGCTTGATCCGCCTCGCGATCCGGCAGATCCTCGATAATGCGTTGAAGTACTCCCCGCCGGGCGCGCCCGTCAGCGTTCGAGTAGCCACCGAAAACGGCATGCTGGCAATCGAGATCACCGATCAGGGAAAAGGCATCGCACCGGAAGAGCAAGGCCGGATTTTCGAAAGATTCTATCGAGGCCAATCCACCAGCCGGCAGATACCCGGCTCGGGCCTCGGGCTGAGCATCGCCCGGAGCATCGTGCATGCGCATGGAGGGGCATTATCCGCGACGAGCCGGCCGGGCGAGACGACGTTTCGGATAACTCTGCCGGTTGACGGTAAAGGAGAACCGAGGTGAGCGCCGGCCGTGTACTCGT
>JAIQFU010000057.1:42634-53594 GCA_020073115.1 Terriglobia bacterium | reverse complement strand
ATTGCGCCGTCGGTTGCGGCCAGGACGTCTACGTACGGAACGGCAAGATCGTCGATATCGAAGGCGACCCCGACTCGCCCATTTCGCGCGGTTGCCTGTACCCCAAAGGCGCGGCCACCTTCAAGTTGGTCACCGGGTCGTTTCGCGAGCACCGCGTCCTCTACCGCCGCCCCGGCGGAACCGGGTGGGAGGCCATCCCGCTGGAACAGGCTATGCGCATGGTGGCGGAACGCGTCCGCGACGTCCGCGAGTCCACCTGGGAGGACCGCAACCCCAAAGGCCACCCACTGCGCCGCACGCTGGGCATCGCCCACCTCGGCGGCGCCACCCTCGATAACGAGGAGAACTATCTTATTAAAAAGCTCTTCACCGCCCTGGGGGTGATCCAGGTCGAAAACCAGGCCCGTATTTGACACTCCTCCACGGTCCCCAGTCTGGGGACCTCGTTCGGCAGGGGCGGCGCAACCACGTTCCAGCAGGATTTGCAGAACGCCGATTGCATTGTGATCGAAGGCTCGAATATGGCGGAGTGCCACCCTGTAGGCTTCCAGTGGGTGATGGAAGCCAAGCGGCGCGGAGCCACTATTATCCACGTCGATCCGCGCTTCACCCGCACCTCCGCCGTGGCAGATATCCACGTCTCCATCCGCGCCGGCACGGATATCGTCTTCCTCGGCGGCATCATTCATTACATCCTCGAAAACGAGCGCTACTTCCGCGAGTACGTGACGGCTTATACGAATGCCGGCGCTATTATCACCGGAGATTTCAAGGATACCGAGGACCTGGACGGCCTTTTCAGCGGCTGGAACAGCGAGAAGAACCAGTACGAAGTAGAATCGTGGGCCTACGAAGGCAAAGAGCCGACGCCCGCCGCCGGCGCCCGCGAGCAGGCCACGGGCGAGCCCCGTTCGGAACGCGGCCAGTCGCGGGCCGAGCGTATGGATCCGACGCTCCAACATCCCCGCTGCGTCTTCCAGATCCTCCGCCGCCATTATTCGCGCTACACGCCGGAGATGGTGGAGGAAACCTGCGGCGTCCCGCGCGACCTCTTCTTAAAGGTAGCCAAGACGCTCTGCGACAACTCGGGGCGCGAGCGCACGTCCGCCTTCTGCTACGCCGTGGGCTGGACCCAGCACTCGGTCGGGGTGCAGTACATCCGCACCGCCGCCATCATCCAGCAGCTCCTGGGCAACATGGGCCGCCCCGGCGGCGGGATCATGGCCCTGCGCGGCCACGCTTCCATTCAGGGCTCTACCGACATCCCCACCCTTTACAACCTGCTGCCGGGCTACCTCCCCATGCCCAAGGCCAGCCACGACGGGAGCTTCGAAAAGTACATCGAAAACAACCGGGCGCACGGCGGCTGGTGGACCGAATTCCCGAAGTACATGGTCTCCCTCCTGAAGGCCTACTTCGGCGAGTACGCCACCAAAGAAAATGACTGGGCCTACGACTACCTGCCTCACCTCACCGGCGACCACTCCCACATGACCACCTACGCCGCGATGGCCGACGGCGCGGTGAAAGGCTACTTCATCATGGGCGAGAACCCCGTGGTGGGCTCCATGAACGGCTCGTTCCAGCGCGAAGCCATGCGCCAGCTCGACTGGCTGGTGGTGCGGGATTTCGCGCCCACCGAAACTTCCGAGTTCTGGAAAACCGCCCCGGAGATCGAGCGCGGCGAGGTTCGCACGGAAGAGATCGCCACCGAGGTCTTCTTCTTCCCCGCCGCGGCCCACACTGAAAAGGACGGTAGCTTCACCAACACGCAACGCCTCCTCCAGTGGCATCACAAGGCCATCGAGCCGCCCGGCGACTGCCGCAGCGAACTCCATTTCATGTATCACCTGGGCCGGCGCCTCCAGGAACTTTATAGGAACTCCACCGACCCCAAGGACCGTCCCATCCAACACCTCACCTGGGACTACCCCGTCAAGGGCGCGATCCAGGAACCCGACGCCGAAGCCGTTCTCCGCGAGATCAACGGCTTTGAAACCGCCACCGGAAAGCCGCTCCCCGATTACACGCAGATGAAGGACGACGGCTCCACTACCTGCGGCTGCTGGATCTACACCGGCTGCTACAAAGACGGCCGGAACCAGCCGGCCCGGCGCAAGCCCGGCGGCGAGCAGGACTGGGTGGCGTCCGAGTGGGGCTGGGCGTGGCCGCACAACCGGCGCATCCTCTATAACCGCGCCTCGGCCGACCCCCAAGGCAAACCGTGGTCCGAGCGCAAGAAGTACGTCTGGTGGGACGAGGCGAAGGGCGAGTGGACGGGTTTCGACGAACCGGATTTCATCAAGAAGCGCCCGCCCTCCTACCGCCCGGCCGAGGACGCCAAAGGGATCGACACCATCAGCGGCATCGACCCGTTCATCATGAACGCCGACGGGAAGTCGTGGATCTTCGCCCCGCAGGGACTCCAAGACGGCCCGCTCCCCACCCATTACGAGCCCCAGGAATCGCTCTTCCGCAACCCGCTTTACGGGCAGCAGTGCAACCCCGCGCGCATGGAGTGGATGCGCCGCGAGAACCCCTACCACCGCGCCTGGAACGATCCGGCCTTCCCGTACATCGTAACCACCTACCGGCTTACCGAGCACCACACCGCGGGAGGCATGACGCGCTGGCTTTCCTGGCTCTCGGAACTCCAGCCCGAAATGTTCTGCGAGATCTCGCCGGAGCTGGCCGAAGAAAAGGGATTATCCAATGGCGGATGGGCGACCATCACCACCGCGCGGGCCGAAATCGAGGCGCGCGTGCTGGTCACATCGCGCCTGAAACCGCTGCGGGTGAGAGGCCGGCTCATCCACCAGATCGGGCTGCCGTACCACTGGGGCAGTAAAGGCCTGGTGCGCGGCGATTCGGCCAACGAGCTGATCTCCTTCGTGGCCGATCCCAACGTTTCTATCCAGGAATCCAAGGCGTTCACGGCCAACATCGAGCCTGGCCGGCGCGCCCGCGGCCGCCGCGCGCCCACCAGCGGCCCACTCGTCTCCCGCGTGGAAGGCGAAGCCGGCCAGTGGCGCGACCTTCCGCCCGCGCGCCACAAGCAGCCCGGCAAGCACGGCGTGGTCACCATCCGCACCATGCGCGGCGAGGAGACGTAACCCCATGCCTACCGGCTTCTTCACCACCGTCTGTATCGGCTGCAAGGTCTGCGAGGTGGCCTGCAAGCAGTGGAATCAGTTGCCGGACGACGGCTTCACCTTCACGGGAATGTCCTACGACAACAGCGTGGACTTGGGCGCCTCCACGTGGCGGCACGTCGAGTTCGTCGAGCGCCCCGTGCCTCTTTCCGGACAGACCGGCGGCAACTTCTCCTGGCTGATGCTGTCGGACGTGTGCAAGCACTGCCAGCGCGCCGGGTGCCTGGAGAACTGTCCCACCGGAGCCATCATCCGGACGGAGTTCGATTCGGTCTACGTGCAGCCGGACGTCTGCAACGGCTGCGGCTATTGCGTGGTGGGATGCCCATTCGGGGTCATCGACCGCCTGGAAAGCGACGGCCGCGCCTGGAAATGCACCCTGTGCTACGACCGCCAGAAAGATCAGATGGAACCCGCCTGCGCCAAGGCCTGCCCCACCGATTCCATCCTCTTCGGCGAGGTGGCCGAGTTGCGCGCCAAGGCCGGGGAGCGGCTCGAACAACTGCACGCGCGCGGCGTGAAGGAAGCGTATCTGTATGGCGCCGATGCCGCCGGACAACCCGGCACCGGGGGGTTGAACGCCTTCTTCCTCCTGGTGGACCGCCCCGAGGTCTACAACCTTCCGCCCGACCCGGTGGCGCCCGCGAAATACGTGAAAGAGAGTTGGGCCTCGCTGGCCATGGCCTCCGCGGGATTGCTGCTGGCGGCCATAGGGGCAGTATGGAGCGCCAGAACATGAACGACGGACGCTACATCGATACCTCCATCGCCACCCTTGAGGGCGAAGCCTCCCACCAGACTCCGCCCAAGCAGGAAGCCAAAATCCAGCCCGTCCCCTCGGCGCCGCCGGGCCCCGTCCCCACGTATTACGACAAGCCCGCCATCAAACCGCCGGTCTGGATCTGGTCCATTCCGGCTTACTTCTTCGTGGGCGGCGTAGCGGGCGCATCCATGACCCTGGGGCTCGCCGTACAGCTATTCGGCGGCAAACGCCTGCGCCGCTTCGACGAGCGCTGCCGCTGGATCGGCGCGGTCGGCGGCGGCGTCGGCACCGCCCTGCTCATCCACGATCTCGGCCGCAAAACGCGCTTCCTCTTCATGCTGCGCGTTTTCCGGCCCACCTCGCCCATGAGCATCGGCTCGTGGGTGCTGGCGCTGGCCACGCCCCTCTCGGCGGGCTCCGCGCTGCTCACCCTCTCGCGGGGATGGCTCTACGATGCCGGGTACGCCGCCGGCATGGCCGCGGGCTTCCTCGGAATGCCCCTTGCCACCTACACCGCGGTGCTCATCTCCAACACCACCGTGCCCGTCTGGAAAGGGTCGCGCCGCACCCTGCCGCTCTTGTTCGGAGCCTCTTCCGCGGCTTCGCTCGGCTCCGTCCTGGACCTGATGCCGCTGCGCGATCGCGAGCGCGCCATCGCGCGCCGCTTCGGAATCGCCGGCCGCATCGCGGAATTGGCCGCCGCCCGCGCCGTCGAGCGTGAAGCCTCAGCCATCCCCCGCGTGGGGAAGCCGCTCCACGAGGGCGCCACCGGAGCGCTCTGGAAAGCCGCAACGGTATTCACCGGCGCGAGCCTCGCCGCCGCCACCCTCCTGCCACGCCGGCGCATCCTTGCCGGCGCTCTGGGCCTGCTGGGCGGCGCCTGCGTCCGCTTCGCCATCTTCTACGCCGGCAAGCGCTCCGCCCTCGACCCCCAGGCAACATTTCTGCAGTAGCCGCGCTGGACATCGGCAACGGCAACCCTAAGAGAAGCAAAATGGCCACGGATGAACACGGATGCACACGGATAAAAGCAAAAGGGGTTTTATCCGTGTGCATCCGTGTTCATCTGTGGCCCAAATAGGTTTTGCCTTTCTCCGTGACTTCCCTACCTCGCGTGCTCCGAATCCACCGAGAACTGCGCCCCCTGTCCATGGCACACCGTGCAGGCCTCGCCCAGGTTCGCGCTCGTGTTCAACTGCGCGTGCGCCGCCGCGTCCTGGGCCGTGTGGCAGCCGAGGCACGCCGCCGTGATCGGCCCCTCCGGGTTGATGAACCCGCGCGGATTCACCACCGGTAGCTCGCCCGCCTGTACCGGTATTTCCTGGGTGCCCGGCACGTGGCACTTCACGCAATCCCGCCGGTCGCCGGGAAAGGCGATGTCCTGGAAGTTGTTCGGAGTGCCGCCGAACGCGTAGATCGTGTAATCGCTCTCCTGGTCCTCGCCGGTGTGGATGCGGTGCACCATCATCTTGAACGCAATTCCCTGCGGCGGCTGCTGGTTCGCCGGCCGGAAAGGAGTATCTGTGGCGTTCGGATTGTGGCACAGCACGCAATGCGAGATCTCGTTGCGGAATCCGCCGTGCGCTTCCAGGTGGTCGTGGCACTGGTCGCAATTCTGCGTGGTGACGATCACCCGCCGCGGCCTAATGGCCGAACCGTCGATCGAAAAATTGACGTCGACGTTCTGCCCCCAGTTCCTCACCGTCATCGCTTGCACCGTGTTCGCATTCAGCGTGATGTTCCGATACCCTTCCACCCCGATCGTCCCCGTGCCCTTGGTCCCCGCCGGGACCGCGGCCGTGAACGCGTACGTATAGGTCCCGTCCGAGTTCGCCGCGGCCTTGCGCGCGTCCTCCGAAATCACCGCCTGGTAGTCGATCGTCGGATACGCCAGCACCAGGTTCAGCGAGTTCATCGTCGAGGGCGCAATCGGGTTGCCCGCTTTGTCCTTCACCGTGAAGGTTACCTTCGGGCTCTGCCCCGCCCCGCCGTTCGTGATGTTCGTGATGGCGAATACCACCCCCGGCAATTGAGTCGACTTCTCCGGAATGAGGTGCGCCCCGATGATCGACACGTCGAACTCGGTTTCCCCCTGCGGGAAGTGGCACGCCGTGCAGAGGTTGTCATTCAACTGCGGCAGGTTGGCGTGGTTCTGGCCGGTGGCGAAGTTGACGTTATCGTGACAGGCGCCGCAGGCCGCGCGGTTGGGGTGCTCCAGCCAGGCGTTGGGGTCCGCCGCCGGGTGGGCCGGAGCAGTCGCCAGCTTCGGCGCATGGCAGAACTGGCAGTTATTCGGACCCAGCGCGGGGAACTCCACTTTGGAAAAATCGTTGACCGAATTCTGAAAACCTACGATGGTGTACGGCGTCCCCGCTTTTACGCTGGGCAGCTCCGCGCCCATGTGGATCTTGTGGATCATGACGCGGAAGTCCACCGTGTTGTTCGTCTCCGCATCCGTGGACTGGTCCGTGTGGCACAACACGCACAGGCGCACATCCCGGCGCGCGCCCCCGTGCGCCGCCAGCGGATCGTGGCATTGATTACAGGCCTCGACCACGATTTCCGAATGCACGTGCGTCACCGGCGACCCGTTCGGTACCCAGGTGTAGACGTCGTTCGAATACTGCGTCCCCGCATTGAAGGCCGTGAGGTTGCGGGAAGCGTAGAGGCCAACCGTGTGGGTCGCGGTCGCATCGAAGTTCGTCGCTTTCGTCCCGAAGGTATAGATATAATCGCCATCGCCCACCTGCGTCCACGTTCCATTCGGGTCGGTGCGGGCCTCCGTCGTGGTCCGGCCGGACGCCGGGTCCGTCTCCTGCAGCGTGGCGTAATCCAGGTACTCGGTGCGGTTGTTCGGCAGTACCGCGGGCACGAAACTGACGCTCACCGCCCCCGGCGTGTTGACGCCCAGGCGGTCCAGCGCCAGCCCCGCATTGTCGGTCATCGTGATCTCCGCCTTGATCGTGCCGTCCGGCGCGATGGAAGCCGAGACGATCTTCACGATCAGACCGGGGCGTACGAAGTTGATGATCTCGGGCGCGAGGAAATAGGCTTTGTCACGCTTCGTGAGGCCCGGATAGGTTTGCGGGGTGTCGCTGCGCAGGGCGCCTGCCGCGGCCAGTAGCGCGGCGAGGGCAATCAACGAAATCCCCCCATTGCGAAGACGAGTGCGCATGTACGCATCATAGGTTGCAATGCGCCAGTCCGAGGACGTCCTCACCACGGTTTCGGATGGTTTCGTGCGATTCTGCGGAGGGCGATTGTTATAAGCAAGACAGTGGCTACGAAGTAACCCGCCCATGAAACGGCGACCACCGGCGGGGAAACCAGCGAACCCTTGAACATCGCCAGCCTGGAGAACACCTGGGCGAAAACGCGCGGGTCCGCCCGGTGCAGACCCGCAATTCCGCCATTCGCCTTGTGAGCGACGATTCCCGCGTAGTACGGCATGGCCAGCGCATGCACCGTATAGAAGTCGAGCAGGCCGAGAAGAACCACCCCCGCGGCCAGGACCCGGCGCCAGAGCCGCAAGCCCGCGGCGCAAACCGCGATCTCCGCCCCAATCACCGCATACAGGTACCAGCCCATGGAAACCGCCACGCCCTTGGAGAGATAAAGCAGCACGACGTTGTACATCTGGCCTATCCAGAAGAAGGCGTAGAACGTGGCGGCAGGTTCCAGGCCTGTCCGTCTGCCCCGCGCCAGTCCCACCGCGGCAGCCGCAATCATCAGATAGAACACGTGGTACATCCAGCTCCGCGCGGTGAGCGAACTCCACCCGCCGAAGTAGATGTGCGACAGCAGAATTCCATCGATGGCCTTCAGCCAGTTGATGTGGGCCGCGCGCGCGATCATGGCGCCCGCACCCATGCCGCGCAGCATCACCGCCTCGCTGAGCCCCGAGAGGGTCCCCGTGGCGACCAGGTTCCGCACGTACCACCACCCCGCGATCGCGCCCGCAATCCCGAATATGGTCAGGGCGCGGCGCGCGGCCGGGCGAGCCGCCCCCCTCCAGCCGTCCCACATGAGCAACACCGCCATGGCCGGTACGGCCGTGAGGAAATATGCCTTCGCGAGCAGGCCGAGTCCGAGGACGCAACCCACCGCCGCGGCCGCGCGTCGATCCGCAACGAGCCAGATCAAAGCCGAAAACAGGACGACCCCGACGCACTCGTTTCCCACCCGCGCCAGGTCGATCGCGAACCCGGGCATGATGGCCGCCACGGCCGCGCACGCCAGCGCCATCGAGTCATCCGCGAAAATCGCCCGCCCGATCAGAAAGACGAGCGGAATCGCCGCGGAGCCGATCAGGCAGCTCAGCCACCGGAGGAGCATCACCTGCGCGCCCAGGCTCGCCGCAGGCGCCAGCTTCAAAGCCGGCGCGGCGATCCAATAATAGAGGGGCGGCTGCAGAGCCTCATAGGCGGCCAGGCGCCCGTCGGCTGCGCGCCAGCTTTCCGGCATCGCCGCGAACGCCGCCGCGCGCCGCGCCCGTTCGCTTTCCGGCAGCCTCCAGAAATCGTCCTGGATCACCGCCGGCGGAGGCAGGCGCCGCAACTCGTACGGGACGGGCGCCAGGTCCAGCGACGCTTGCACGTCCTGCTGGATGCGCGCCTCGCGCGACACCAGGATCTCTCCGCCCGCCACCCTGCGCACCACGGCGAAGTGCGCCCACTCGTCATACCCCTCCCACAAGGGCAGCATGGCGGCGTAGAACGCCAGCCTCGCCACAAAACACAGCCAGATCAGGGCCAGGATGCGGCGCGTGCGCATGGGAGCCACGATTATCGCATTAGGAGCGCCGCCGGTGGCAGGTTTTTGCCGCCGGTTCTTTTGCCGCCGAAGGCAGGAGACCTATCCCACTACCGCATCCGCCAGGTGCGGCTGGTAAATACACCGCGGATCTTCAGCCAAAAAGTCGCCCGACAACGCGTACGCCCGCGAGCGCGACCCGCCGCAGATCTTCTTGTATTCGCACAGCCCGCACTTGCCGCCACGCTGGGTGGTATCGCGCAGCGTGCGGAACAGGTCCGAGTTCCGGTAAACGTCGGTGAGCGAATCCTGCAGCACGTTCCCCCCGGTGACCGGCAGGAAACCGCTGGGGAAGATCTCGCCGGTGTGGGAGACGAACACGAACCCCTTGCCGTCGCTCACGCCGGCCGTGCGCCAAGCTACGCCCTTGGCATTCTCGTTCTGGGTGGCCCCGCCCTCCGCCTTGATGCGCTGCGCCACGTAGCGCCGGTAGTGCATGGCCTCCGTGGTCTTGATACCGAACGCGGCGGTCTTGGAAAGCTCGTACATGAACTCGAAGACCTGCTCGTATTCCGCGGCCCGCAGGTCGTCGTCCTCCGCCGCGCGGCCGGTCACGATGAGGAAGAACAGGCTCCACATCTTCGTCCGCACTTCCTTGGCGATCTCGGCCACTTCCGCGAGGCGCGCCATGTTCCGGCGGGTGACGGTGGTCTGCAACTGCGTGTCGAGCCCGATGTCGCGCGCGTGCCGCAGGGCGAACATGGCCCGGTCGAACGTCCCGGGTATCCCGCGGAAATCGTCGTGCGTGGCGGAGTCCGGCCCGTCCAGGCTGATCGCCATCCGCGTGATCCCCGCCGCCTTGAAGCCCTCGATCGCTTCCGCCGTCAGCAGTGGGGTGGCGCTGGGGGTGACATTGGTGCGCAGGCCGATTTTGACGCTGTGCCGGATGAGTTCGTAGAGGTCGGGCCGCTTCAGCGGATCCCCGCCCGTAAATACCATGAGCGGCTCGCCGAACGATCGGATGTCGTCCAGGAGTCGGTAGCCTTGCTCCGTCGTCAGTTCGCCCGGGTTGCGCTCCGGCTGGGCCGAAGCCCGGCAATGGACGCAGGCCAGGTCGCACGCCTGCGTGACTTCCCAGATCACCAGCATCGGGCATTGATCGAAGTTCATCGCATCTCCACTGTAGGAGAGGGTATCGTGCATTTAAGTGACCAGGGTCACCGCCGTTGAAAACATGGGGTAAATCACTACAATCCCGCCTGATTCTCGTTGATACTGGGGCATTTGCCCCACCGCCCCACCCGTTACAATAAAGCTTCCCATGGCAAACCGCGGTCTCTTCATCACCTTTGAAGGCATGGATGGTTCCGGCAAAACCACCCAGATGCATCGCCTGGCGGCGCGCCTGCGCGGCTTGGGACGGACGGTGCTCGAGACCGTGGAGCCGGGTGGGCCGCCCGTCGCCATGCAGATCCGCCGCATCCTGCTCGATTCCGCCAACCAGGACCTGAGCCCCACTACCGAGGTGCTGCTCTACTTCGCCTCCCGCGCCCAGAACGTCGATCAATGGATCGCTCCCGCATTGGCTCGCGGCGAAATCGTGCTTTCCGACCGCTTCACCGATTCCTCGCTGGTCTACCAGGGCTGCGGACGAGGACTGGGCGAGGAGTCCGTGGCCGCGCTGGAGCGCATCGCCTGCCGCGGCATCAGGCCCGACCTCACCCTCCTGGTGGACATCGACCCCGAATCGAGCCTGGGCCGCGCCCGCGCGCGCAACCTCGCCCAGCCGCACGACGAAACCCGCATGGACGATCAATCCCTCGACTTCCACCGCAAAGTCTACGAAGCCTACCACGCCCTGGCCGCGCGCGAGCCGGAGCGCGTGAAGATCGTCGACGGCAGGGCCGATATCGACGGCATTGAGCGCGAGATCTGGGACATCGTGGGCCGGCGGCTGTAACTGATTGAGCCACGGATGAACCCGGATCAACACGGATAACAGCGTTGTTTTGAATCCGTGTCCATCCGTGTTCAGCCGTGGGTAAAACTAGCTATCCTGGAATTTGTTCGAAAATTTCTGGGGAAACCCGCACGTCATCCAGGCGCTGGAGCAGATGCTCGCCCAGAACCGCCTGGCGCAAACCCTCCTCTTCGCCGGCCCGGAAGGCGTCGGCAAGGCTACCCTGGCCCGCCGCCTGGGAGCGCGCCTGCTCGGCCGCGCGGACCAGATCGAGCAGGACGATCTCAGCCTGCCGCACAACCTGGACACCGTCGCCGCGCGGGAGAAGTGGCC
>JAIQFU010000057.1:0-42587 GCA_020073115.1 Terriglobia bacterium | reverse complement strand
GACAAGCGCAACGACGACCCGCTCCTGTTCTCCACGCACCCCGACTTCGTCACCTTCGCCCCCGACGGCCCCCTGCGCCAGATCACCATCCCGCAAACCCGCCTCATTAAGGAGAGCGCCCAATACCTCCCGAATAAAGGGGACAGACGCATTTTCCTGATCGACCACGTGGACCGCGCCAACGAACAAGCCGCCAACTCGCTCCTGAAGACGCTGGAAGAGCCGCCCGATCACCTGGTGCTCATCATGACGGCGGAAAACGCCTACGACCTGCTGCCCACCATCCGCTCCCGCGCCGTGCCGTTCTACTTCGCACCGCTCTCCGCCGCGGAGATGCGCGAGTTCGCGCGTGCGCGGGCCCTCGAACAGCCGGAGCGCCGCGTGGCCCTGGCCGCGGGCAGCCCGGGAGTCGCGGTCTCGCTCGACCTCGCCGCCCACGACAAACGCCGCGCCGCCATGCTGGCCCTGCTCAGCGTGGCCGCCGGCGCCGCCCCGTTCGCCTCGTGGATCCCGGTGTCGGAAGCCATCGGTCGCAGCCGCAGCGAGAAACTCGACCTGTACCTCAAGGCCCTCTACGAGCTCCTGCGCGACCTGCTACTGCTCCACGAGGGCGCGGGCGAAATCCGCAACCAGGACATCCGCCGCGAACTCGACGCGCTGGCCGCCAAGGTGCAGTTCGCCTGGCTCCGCAAGGCCGTGAAGAAGGTGGACGAGATCGCGCAGCTCATTCGCCGCAACATCCAGAAGACGATCGCGCTGGATTCGTTAATCGTCGAGCTGCGGGGTTAGCCGTGGCCAAGCGCCTTCTCCTGTTCGCCGCCACCACGGGCTATCAGATCCGCGTCTTCGCCGGCGCCGCCCGCCGCCTGGGCATCGACGTCAAACTCGCCTCCGACCGTTGCGACCGCATGGACGACGCCTGGGGCGACCACTCCATCGCCGTCAAGTTCGACGCGCGCATGCCGAAGTCCATAGCGGCGTTCGACGGAATGCCGTTCGACGGCGTCGCCGCCGTGGGCGACCGCCCCGCGATCCTGGCCGCCGAGGTCGCGGAGCGGATCGGCGTCCCCTTCCACCCCCCGGCCGCCGCGCGCGCCTGCCAGGACAAGTACCTGGCGCGGCGCCTCTACCAGGCCGCGGGGCTGCCCGTGCCCGCTTACTTCCGCGCCGCCATCTCCGAAGATCCGAGGGAACTCGCGCGCCGGGCCCCTTATCCCTGCGTGCTGAAGCCGTTGGGCCTTTCCGCCAGCCGCGGCGTGATTCGCGCCGACAACGAAGCGGGGTTCGCCGCTGCCTTCGCGCGCATCCGGGCGCTGCTGGAGAAAAACCCCGACCTGCGCCGCCTGCGCGAGCGCTACGTGCAGGTGGAGAGCTACATCGAAGGCCGGGAGTTCGCCGTGGAAGGGTTGGTGACGGACGGCCGCCTTCAGCCGCTCGCCATCTTCGACAAGCCCGACCCGCTGGAGGGCCCGTTTTTCGAGGAGACGATCTACGTAACGCCCTCGCGCGAACCGGCCGAAATCCAGGACGCGCTGCTCGATACCGCCGCCCGCGCCGTCCGCGCCCTCGGCCTGCGCCACGGCCCCACGCACCTGGAAATGCGCGCGAACGCCACAGGCATCTGGATGCTGGATGCCGCCGCGCGCCCTATCGGCGGCCTCTGCGCCAAAGCCCTTCAATTCGGGGACTGGCTTCGAAACCCCCGCAGTTTGGGGGTTTCGTTGCCTGTCCCCGAATTGAAGATCCCACTCGAAGAACTCATCCTCCGCCACGCCCTCGGCGAAGATGTCTCCCGCGCCCGCCTCACCGGCCCCTCCGGCGTCATGATGATCCCCATCCCCAAGGGCGGAATCTACGAATCCGTGGACGGCCTCGACCGCGCCGCCGCCGTCCCCGGCATCGAGGACGTCATCATCACGGCCAAGCAGGGGCAGCGGCTCATCCCGCTGCCGGAAGGCTCCAGTTATCTGGGTTTCATCTTCGCGCGCGGCGAGTCGCCGCACGACGTGGAACAGGCCTTGCGGCGGTCGCATGTCGAACTGCGCTTCCACATCGCGACCGCGCTCGATACCCTCATGCCTTCGCCCTAGGCGGAACGTAATCCGGCGGGAGCGCCGCGCCTTCGCCGAAAAAGTAGTTGTCCATCTGCTGGATCAGAAATTCCTGCGCTTCCTTGGTGCCGAGATTGAGCCGGTATTCATTCATGATCATCTTCATGTGTTCGACCCACATCTTCCACGCTTCCTTGGAAACGTTCTCGTAGATCTTCTGCCCGAGTGGGTGCCCCTCGAACGGCACTTCGTCCAGCCCCTCCATCTCGCGCTGAAATTTCACGCAGAATACTTTGCGGGCGCCCGGCGGGATGGTGTTTTCAATACGATTGAACCCGCCGCCTCCACAGCTTCCCATGTTTTCTCTCTCCTCAGATTTCAGGATACTACTCAACGCGCGAAGCCCACCCCCATCAGCACCACGCCCAATTGGCGCTTGTCGCCCGGCGGCGTGAACGTGCGGTCCACGTCCACCTGCACCACTGCGAACGGCGAAATCGAACGGTACGCCAGATCCGAATCGAGCTTGTACAACCCCGGGCCGGGGTAGCTTTGGGCGGCCACCTCGCGCCCGTCGAGCAGCAGGCTGACATGCCGCGCCGCCGCTTGGGGGGGAAGGTAGAACTGCACGCGCAGATGTTCGGGCGAATTGGGGTTTTTCAGCGCGAGGATCGCGCTCTTCGACATCCAGCCGTCGGAGAAAACCCCGCTCACCACTTGATCCCGGGCCTCCGGCGATTTCAGCGTCAGGTACTCGAGCGTCGGATGACGCTCCTGGATCATCGCGGCCGAGAGGTTGTCGACAATGCCGGTGGAAACGCCGAACGGCCAGAACCCCCGGCTCACGGTGGAATAACCCGAGTGCGAATCCAGCCCGATCAGCCGCAGCGGGATGCGCGGGCGAATCGACGCCCTGAGCACCGGGATGCCGGGGGCCATCACGTCCACGCTCCGGCCCAGTTCGCTGGTCACGACGATATCGCCCGGCCGCAGTGGCTGCGTTTTCGTCAGCGGCAGCGCGCCGTCCTTTTCGAGATAGTAGCGCAGCCCCCACTCGCCGTTCACCCAGACGCGATGGCCAGCCGCGGGGCCGCGCACCAATTCGGCAAAGTTCCGGTAGCCATCCCAATGCTGGTAATTCGCCGCTGCCAGGCCCAGTCCCAGCGCCATCTGCGCGCCGAAGCCCAGCGCCAGCCACTTCGGCCGCAGCCGCGAAGCCAGGATCGCCACCGGCGCCGCCATGGGCAGCAGATACCGCGCCGACCCGGCGAAGAAGAAGGCCAGCGCCCCCGCGAAGAAGATGCCGATCCACGCCAGCAGAAACAGCGTGTCCGGTTCCCGCCGCTTGCGCCACGCCAATAGAAAAGCTCCCGGCACGAGCGCGGGAAACACGATAAACCAGCTATGGATGAAGAGCATGGCGCCGCTGGCGGCTTTCCTGCCGAGCGCCTGCAGGCCGTAGGTGGAGAGGTAGCCCGCCAGCACGCCCGCCGGAACCGCACCCGTGGTGAGGCGCTCAAATCCCTGCCACGCCGCAATTGTCGCCGGGGGAACCAGAATCAGCGCCCACCGGCGCCAATCCCGCCGGTGATACAACCACACGTACACACCAAGAATGGGCGTGAGCAGCACCGCCTGGTAAGCCGCCAGAGCCGCGAGCGCCAGGAACAATGCGGTGGGCCAGTTTGCCAGCCTGCGGCGGGTTGCCAACGCGCCCACCCCCGCCATCCAGAACGCCAGAAACGGCAAATCCGCCTCGAGCGAATTCCCGTTCACCACAAACGCCGGTACAGCCACGAACAGCAGCGTGGCCCACGCCGGCCGCGGCGAAAACCGGCAGGCCAGTCTCCACATGGCCCACGCCGCAATCAGCGAAAAGACCAGGTACGCCGCATGGAACGGAATCTCCCTCACATCCCCGAACACCGCGATCAGCCCGGCCAGCGCCCAGGCGTTCAGCGGCGGATGCGGATGACCGCGCAGGTCCACCACGTCGCCCTGAAACACATACTGGACGCGCCCCGGATGCAGCGGTTCGACCAACGCGTGCGCCGCCTCCGAAATGTAAGTGTGGTCGTCCCCCTGAATCGGCTGATTCAGAAACGGAACTCGAATCAGCAGCACAACCCCGAGCGCCAGCAGCAGTCCCCTGCCCCGGCCCCCGGCCTCCGGCCCCCGGCCCCCTTCTAGGGCTTCCATCGTACGACCGGCTTGCGCGCGGCGCCCACTTCGTCCACGCGGCTGGTGCGGGCGTTGTGCGGCGCGGTCTTGACCAGCTGCGGGTCGGACTCCGCTTCCTTCGCGATCGAGATCATCGCCTCGATGAACTGGTCGAGTTCGCGCTTGCCTTCGGTTTCGGTCGGTTCGATCATCAGGGCGCCGTGCACGATCAGCGGGAAGCTGACCGTGTACGGGTGAAACCCGTAATCGATCAGCCGCTTGGCGATGTCGCCCGTGCGCACGCCGTTCTTCGCCTGCCGCTCATCGCTGAACACCACCTCGTGCATATTGGGCGAACCATACGGGAGGTCGAAGTACGGCTCGAGTTGCTTGCGAATGTACACGGCGTTCAGCACGGCGTCGACGGTGGCATTACGCAGTCCCGGCCCGCCGTGCGCCAGGATGTACGCCAGCGCCCGCACCAGCACGCCGAAATTGCCGTAGAACGCGCGCACGCGCCCGATGGAGTCCTTGCGCTTGTAGTCGAACGTCAGCTTCTTCCCGGAGCGTTTCAGGCGGGGAATCGGGAGGAACGGCTCCAGGACCTTCTTGACCGCCACCGGTCCGGCGCCGGGCCCGCCGCCCCCGTGGGGCGTCGAAAACGTCTTATGCAGGTTCAGGTGCAGCACGTCCACGCCGAAATCGCCCGGCCGCGCGATCCCCACCAGCGCGTTCATGTTGGCCCCGTCCATGTAGAGCAGCGCGCCTTTGGCGTGCAGGATTTCCGCCACCGGGATGATGTTCTCTTCGAAGACCCCCAGGGTGTTCGGATTGGTCACCATCAGCGCGGCCACATCCTCATCCACGATGCGTTCCAGCGCGGACACGTCCAGCAAGCCGGTTTCGGTGGACTTGACGTTCTCCACCGCGTACCCGGCGATGGCGGCCGAAGCCGGGTTCGTGCCGTGCGCCGAATCGGGGATGAGAATCTTCTTGCGCGGGTTGCCGCGCTTTTCCAGCAGCGCCCGAATGAGCAGAATGCCTGTGAGTTCGCCGTGCGCGCCGGCGGCGGGCTGCAGAGTCAGCGCGTCCATCCCGGTGATCTCCGCCAGCGCCGCTTCCAGCCGCGCCATCACTTCCATGGAACCCTGCGCCAGCGCCTCCGGCTGGTAGGGATGCGCCCAGGCCAACCCTTCGATCCGCGCCACCAGCTCGTTGATCCGCGGGTTGTACTTCATGGTGCAGGAGCCCAGCGGATACATGCCGTAGTCAATGGCGTAGTTCCAGGTGGAGAGCCGCGTGTAATGCCGGATGGCCTCCACCTCGCTCACCTCGGGAAAGCCCTCGATTTCCGGGCGCACGTTCTCCGCCCCCAGCGCCTCCCCCGCATCCACCCCCGGCACGTCCAACTCCGGAAGCTGGTAAGCCTTCTTCCCCGGCGAGCTCCGCTCGAACAGCAGCGGCTCGTTTTGCGATATGTGATTTCTGACTTTGGTGATCACGTAGAATTATTTGGCCACGGATGAACACGGATGAACACGGATAAGAAAAAGATTGGTTTTATCCGTGTTCATCCGTGTTCATCCGTGGCCCATTTGGTTTTCTCATGCCAACGCCTCGGCGACGCTGTCCATCGCAGCCCGCCCCGACATCTCCGTCGCGCAAAGGAGGATGCAATCCGCCAGTTCCGGGTAGAACCGCCACAACGGCAGCCCCCCGATGATCTTCTTCTTCAGCAGCGCCTTGTTCACTTCGTCGGGAGTCCTGCCCTCCACCCGGACGGCGAACTCGTTGAAGAACCGTCCGCAGAAGCGCGGCTTCAGCTTGCCCGCGAGGTAGTGCGCTTTCGCCAGGTTCTGCTCCGCCAGTTCCCTAAGGCCCTGTTTCCCGTAGACCGTCATGAAGACCGACGCCATCAGCGCGATGAGCGCCTGGTTGGTGCAGATATTGGAGGTGGCCTTCTCGCGGCGGATGTGCTGCTCGCGCGTCGAAAGCGTCAGGCAGAACGCCCGGTTCCCGCGCGAATCCGTGGTCTGGCCCACCAGCCGGCCCGGCATCTGCCGCATGTGTCTCTCGCGCGCGGCGATGATCCCCGCGTACGGTCCGCCGTAGCTGGGCGATATGGCGAACGACTGCAACTCGCCCGCTACGATATCGGCCTCGGCGGGCGGCTCCAGAACTCCCAGCGAAACCGCCTCGGTGAACACCACAACCAGCAGCGCGCCGCGCCGGTGGGCGATCTCCGCCGCCGTCTTCACCTGGTCCACCACGCCGAAGAAATTGGGCGACTGCACCACCACCGCCGCCGTCAGCCCGTCGAGCTTGCGGTCGAGATCCTCCAGGTCGATGGTCCCGGCCTCCGGCACATAGCCGAACTCCTCCACCGGCATTCCCTGGTAGCGCGCGTACGTGCGCAACACCTCGCGGTATTCGGGATGCACCGAACGCGCCACCAGCGCCCGGCCTTTGCCGGTGGCCCGCACGGCCATCAGAACGGCCTCCGCCATGGCGGTGGACCCGTCGTACATCGAGGCGTTGGCCACATCCATGCCGGTGAGCTGGCACATCATCGTCTGGAACTCGAAGATCGTCGTCAGAATGCCCTGCGAGATCTCCGCCTGGTACGGCGTGTACGACGTCAGAAACTCGCCCCGCGAGACCACCGTGTCCACCAGCACGGGCCGGAAGTGGTTGTACGCCCCGGCGCCCAGGAACGAAGCGTAGCCGTTGGCGTTCCGCTCCGCCCGCTGCCGGAAGTAATCCACGATCTCGTATTCGGAGATTCCCGGCGCGAGGTCCAGCGGGCGCTTCATCCGCGCCGCCTCGGGCAGGTGCGCGAACAGGGCCTCGGGGGAATCGATGCCGCACGCGTCCATCATCGCGCGGCGTTCGGAATCGGATTTCGGAAGGTAACGCAACTACTTCTCGGCTCCTACGTATTTTTCGTAATCCGCGGCGGACATGAGGCTCTCCGCTTCCCCCGCGTTGCTCAACCTGATCTTCACCAGCCAGCCCGCGCCGTGCGGGTCGCTGTTCAAGGTCTCCGGCGCGTCGGCCAGCGCCTGGTTGGCTTCCGTCACCTCGCCGCTGACCGGTGAGTAGACGTCCGAGACGGCCTTCACCGACTCCACCGAGCCGAGCGACTTGCCCTGCTCCACGTGGGCTCCCACCTTGGGCAGATCCACGTAAACGATATCGCCAAGCTCTTCCTGCGCGTGATCGGTGATCCCGACCGTTCCTGTGTCCCCTTCCACGAGGACCCATTCGTGTTCCTTCGTGTATCGGAAATTTTCTGGATACATTGGCTTATTTCGCTCGTTTGTAGAACGGAGTTTCCACGGTGACCGCATCCACCGGCTGGTTGCGAACCACCACCTGAACAGCTTTGCCCGGGATGGCGTGCTCCACCGGCAGATAGCAGAGCCCGATATTCCGGTTGAGCGTGGGCGAAGGCGAACCGCTGGTGACCCATCCCGCCGGCGCGCCGTCGAGCCGCACCTCGTAGCCCTCGCGGGCGATGCCGCGGCCGCGCATTTCAAATCCCACGAGCTTGCGCCGGATGCCCGCTTCCTTCTGCTTCAGCAGCGCCTCGCGGCCCACGAACTCGCCCTTATCGAATTTCACGATCCAGCCGAGGTCGGCTTCGAGCGGCGAAATCGAGGCGTCGATCTCGTGGCCGTAGAGCGCCATCTTGGCTTCGAGGCGCAGCGTGTTCCGCGCGCCCAGGCCGCAAGGCTTCGCGCCGAACTCCGCGCCGGCCTTCATCACTTCGCCCCAGACGCGCTCCGCCTCGGCGGGCGCGATGTAGATCTCGAAGCCGTCTTCACCGGTGTAGCCGGTGTGCGCGATACGCGCCCGAACGCCGCAGACTTCGCCGTCGGCGAACCAGTAGTAGCGGATCTTGCCCAACTCGGCCGGCGTCAGTTTCTGCAGCGTCGCCTGCGCTTTCGGCCCCTGAATGGCGATCTGCGCGTACCGTTCGCTGGCGAATTCCACCGCGGCGTCGAAGCGGTTGACGGAGCGGATGTGCTCGAAATCCTTCTCCTGGTTCGAGGCGTTGACGCACAGAAAGAAATGGTGGTCCGCCACCTTGTGCACCAGGATGTCGTCCACGAAACCGCCGTGCTCGTAGAGCAGCCCGGAGTAATGGGCCTGCCCGGCCTTCAGCTTCTCCGTGTTATTCGTGGTGGCGAAGTTGGCGAGCTTCGCGGCTTCCGGCCCGCGGATCTCGATCTCGCCCATGTGGCTCACATCGAAGACGCCCACGGCGGTCCGCACCGTCTGGTGTTCGTCGATGATCCCGGAGTACTGCACAGGCATGTCCCACCCGCCGAAATCCACCATTTTGGCTCCCAAGCCGCGATGGACGGAGTTCAGCGGGGTGACCCGAAGCGCTGAACCTAGCATGAATTTTCAGGCTAACACGACGTGGCGGGGCCATTCATGCCCGCCGGTTGAACATTCATGCCCACATCCGGCCCCTGTTCAATCCAGAATCGGGTACGGCCCCGGGTTGGCCACGACCAACTCCCGATCCCCCTGCTGGAACGCCCGCACTTTGTACTCGATGGATCGCGTGGGGTATTCGGTCTGGGCGTGAATCGACGCCTCGTCGCCGGGTTTCAACGTCTCTTCATCCACGCCCGCCTGCTTGGTGGCCATCACCGATTTCCCCGAAGCCATGAAATCGAACGCCAGGACCAGGTCGTGGATCGGCTTCTCGCCGATGGCGCGCACGAGCACGTCCACCGTCACCCGGTCCACTTCCCTGCGCACCTTGACATCCAGGATCTGGACGTCTGGCGGTTTTTTCTTCTTGTCCGCCCCGGACGCGCACAGACACAGGATCCCGAGGGCGATCAACATGAACTTCATTGTCCGCTAAGTGTAGCGGAATTCAATCCTGCTTTGCGACGCGGATGTCCACCACCCTCTTGTCCAGCCGTTTCCCCACGTAATAGCCGCCGATGCCGGCCCCGGCCACGCCCGCCGTCACAGCAGCCGGCACGGCGATCACCCCCACTCCCTCGTAGATGTCGATCTGCTGGGCGCCGGCGATCGCTGCCGCCGCGCCGATAGCGCCGATCGTGCAGAGAAGCCTGCCGAACCCGCGGCGCTCCGTCACCCGCACCACCGAAACCGATTCCCGCGGGATCAGGCGCACGCCTTTGGGCTGCGCCTTCTTGTCCGAGGTCTTGCTGATCTTGAGCCGCAACCCGTCCGCTTCGACCTGCCGCGCCTTGCCCTCGATCCGCGTTCCATCCGGCAGCACCAGCGCCACCTTCTTGCCGGCGATGCGCGCCTGCAGTTCGCCCCATTTGAGTTGTTCCTGCCCGGGTTGCCCGGCCAGCGCGATTCCGGTCGAGAGCAGGACCGCTGCGAATATCCGTGTCATGCATCCATCCTGCGCCCGTCCGCCCCCCGGGGTGTCACCCGGCCGCAAAAACTATGTCTGGAAAATGTAGCGGCCGGTTACCTCCCGCCTTCATCTCCTTCGACCCCCTTGGCGCCCCCTGATCCGCCCCGAACCCCTACTTTCCGGAAATCGCTACTTTTCGACAACAATGCGCTTGCGGCTCATTTGTGCCGATCAAGTCCGAACGGCACCGGCTTAATGCATGCACCATCGATCACGCGGTCAAGCACGGCGGCGTCTTGGGCTGACACACCCCTGTAAGACACAGTTTCGAAAGCATGGCCCAACACGCGCCAGTGCTTGCCGTCTGTTGTCTCGCCGCGTGCATCCGTGATCAGAAAGCCCTCGCGGTCCTGGTATGAAGTCTCCCTATACGCGGCAGCAGACCATACATCTTGATCGAACGGAAATCCGGAACCCCACAACGGGCCAGAACCGTGCTGTACTCCGACCTTGCCTTCCGGCGTTGCGATCCAGAATGATCGATAGCCGTAATCCACGTCGTTTCCCTGCTTGCTGACATGCACGCCGCGTACTTTGGGCAGGCAAAACGCATTACCGAAGTATTTGAGGAAAACGCAACCGGGCACCCGGCAGGGCCTCATTTGAGGTGCCGGACCAGCGAGAATGATCGCTAGAGGGTTCTCATGGGCGTTGTCGGTCCGCAGATACTTGCTTTGGAAACCGCCCCTACGAAGAACAACCGCAGGTGCGCGGGTTTCAATGTCAAACCGTCCGTGCGAATCCGTTTTGGACTCGGCGAGGCTGAGTTCGGTATGGTCGATCCAGACCTCAGGAAGCGGTTGGCCGCCAGCATCCGTTACTACCCCGGATAGTCTGACGGGCGAGGGAAGTAGATATGTCTTCTCCGTCTGTGCGGGGGCGAGCCATGCGCTCGATACCAGAGCGCAGATCGCGGCGGATAACCGGCGATTCACAGGCTAAGGTTAGCAAACCGCCATCCCCGCGAGGATGGGTGAAAGACGGGGTTGTCGTAGATTGACCGACGTCCGGACGGGGCGGCAGGGTACCCCGATATTTCGACAACTGTGAAAGGAATAAAACGCTACATATCGCTCCCTTGCCGTTTGCGCCGCCAATCCACGAGTAGGGCGTTTTCCGTCCATGTGGTCCGGCGAACCGTTACTAAACGCTTGCTGGCTAGGGAGGATTTATCGCCCGGAATCCACGCGAGAGTCCGACCGAGACTACGACTCCGGTATTCGAAACGGCGCACTCGGCTGCAACTGGGCCGCGTTGATCTGAGGACTGATCCTGTTGTCGGCGGGCCACTGCAACCAGATGCTCGGCAGCTTGCCGCGCATAGTCAGCCGGCCATGGCTCCCCGTGAAGTTGCGATGCTGTGATCGCACCCTCGAACAATAGATAAAGCTGCTCGGCGAGGACCAGTGGTTGCACCGCACCCACCTCCTCGGCCAGCCCTCGAAGATAGGAGCGAATCATCTCTCTGTGTTCCACTGCCGCCCGATGCACCGGATGTTCGCGGTCAGGGAACTCGATACTTGCCCGGATGAACGCGCAACCGTAATAGCCCTCAGACGCAAAACGTTCATGAAGGGCCATAAATAGGGCCTTAATCCGGTCTGCAGGTATCGTCGAGAGTGCTTCAATCGAACCGCTGAGCCATTGCCGAAAAAGCTTATCTTCCCGGCGCAGGGTAGCGACGATCAGGTCCTCCTTCGATCCGAAATTCTTGTAGAGAGTCATGCGCGCGACACCCGCTTCTTCGATGATGTCGTCGACACTGACCGCGTGAAAACCCGTCGCGCAGAACATCCGTTGCGCGACTGCGAGGAGATGATCGCGCTTCCGTATACCCATATGGGAAGTATACTGCTTATTCTACCTAGCCGATTCGGATTTGGTTCAAACCGCGTCCGTTTACGGACCCCGCAGGTAGATGAATCGTTCTACTTCGAGGGCCGCATCGAAAGGACTGGGCAGAGAGGACACGCGCCCCGATGCCCACATGATTCAAGTTCTTGAAGGAGACGAAATGAAGTACTTTATCGACACACACGACCGAACGAAAGGCAGTTGGCCCCGGCGAGAGGTTAGTGAAGCCGAGTTTATCGACATCTACTCGGGGTTTGAAAAGGCGTGCGAAGACGAAGGCGGCGCGGATCTGGGCGCTCATGTCAACGTCGCGGGCGGCAAGGCATTCTGCTTCACTAAAGGGCCCGATGCGGAGGCGATCCGGCGCGCCCACGATAAGCTCGGATTCCCGTTCGATTCGATCACGGAGGTGAGGCGGGTGACCGGAGTCGACCTGCGGCCGAAACCGGTAAAGGCTAAGGAATGAGGCCTCAGGAGGACACACAATGACAGCCACCAACCATCCAATACTCAGTGCTCCAGCCAACTTGTTTGAGCGGGGCAAACTCGGCCGATATGAATTGCCGACACGGGTGATCATGGCGCCCATGACACGCATGCGCGCCCACAGAAATGGCGTTCCGTCCGAGATGATGGTGACGTACTATTCGCAAAGATCGACTGCCGCGCTGATTGTTTCTGAGGCGACCACCGTGTCGGCGCAGGGCATCGGGTACCTGAATGCACCGGGACTCTATAACGCCGAGCAACTCGAAGGGTGGATGAGGATCACCTCAGCCGTTCACCAACGTGGGGGACGTATTTTTTTGCAGCTATTTCACGCGGGCCGCATTTCTCATTCATCGTTGCAGCCTGGAAGATCTCTCCCCGTTGCGCCGTCGGCAATTCGACCCAAAGGCCACGTCTTTACCCCCGAAGGGAATGTGCCCTGCGAAACACCGCGCGCACTGAACAGAGCGGAGATCCATCGCATCGTTGGCGAATTCAGGAATGCGGCGGTTCTCGCAATCGCCGCAGGTTTCGACGGCGTCGAGGTTCATGCCGCGAACGGCTATTTACTGGACCAGTTCCTTCGAAATGGCACCAATCATCGGGAGGACGAATACGGCGGTTCTGCGGAGAACAGGGCGAGGCTTGTTCTGGAAATCGCGCGAGTTGTTGCGTCTGTGGTGGGATCGGACTGCACCGGCGTTAGGCTCTCCCCGCTGCACGCATTTAACGATATGTCCGATTCCGCTCCTGAAGTCACATTCGCCACGGTTGTGGCCGCTCTAAATGACCTCAGGCTCGCGTATCTGCACGTCGTCGAACGCGATGACGCGCCGGCTGCAGGTCCTCGCTTTGAAATTGGAATGCTTAGGCAGATCTGGAAATCGGCATACATAGCGAACGAGAATTACGACCGCACCCGGGCAGATGTCGCAATCGCGAGGGGCGTTGACTTCGTTTCGTTTGGGAAATTGTTTATCGCGAATCCCGATCTGCCGTTTCGACTCGAAAATAATGCACCGCTCAACCCTCCGGATCGGGATAGCTTCTACGGGGGAGATGAGCGCGGCTATATCGATTACCCACCTCTCGATCGACGATCGAGCCTCTCCTGCGAGTGAATCGCGGATAGATCGCGTGTTCCTATGGTGCGGTGCTGGTGACATATTACTGGTGCCAGCGCCGCCCTCCATAGAGAGACATGCCGGCTTTCGGTCGCCGACGCCGGTACAACCGCCGCTTTGAGATTGAACGCTCGAGGATGCGAAGTAGCCTATTGCAGGATAACCCGACGTCGCAGCGTCTACAAATCCAAGTTGACGGTTTGTCGCCGTTGCTGAGAAGTGGCGGGTTCCGGTTCAAAAACGGGGTTTGGGGAAAGTGCGCTAACACATGGCCTATCGTTGGCGCTGCGCCGGTTTGCTGCCAAACAAACCCCACGTGCCCTCGATCTTCATGATCGCCTTACGCAGTTCGTATTGGCAAAGGTAACGGTTGTGGTCACACGTTGCCCCGGTAAAGTGGGCATCAAGGACTGGCAAAGCGCGTCGGTCCCGCAGTTCGCCAAGTGCCCATACCGCCATATCGCGCTCATGCAAATCACACCCGTCGCAATTGACGAGCCGTGTCAGGCCTGTTATGCGGTCACCTCCAAAACGCACGGCGGCGCGGTTGCCGAGGGCACGCGCTTCCAGCCGGATAGACCCCTCCAAAGCCAGTGCTGACGCAGCAAGCGCAACTACAGCACCTAAGGTCCAGAACGTCAATCGTTTCCGTCGTGGCAGGACCACGTTCTGAATCATAGGACGCACAGATGCCTGGGTCAACGGGGGTTTTGGTCGGTTGCGGCGCAGACGGCGTTAGGTTACATCTCAGCCGCTCTAAGCGGCAGGTGAAATCTCGATTCCTTTCGCTGGACTCGTGGGCTGCGGGACCCGTTCGCCGAACTCTACCAGGATCCGCAGGCGCCTCTCGATCGCTTCTCGGAGGTTCTGTTCCGTTTCCTCTCGCTCGGGTGAACTCCGTTCTTCCTCCGCGCCTCCACGGTGAGGCATCTTGCCTCGCGCGATATGAAATAATCGAGTCCTCATGGAACACCCGACCTTCAGCCGGCGGGCCGCGCTGCTGTGCGCCGCCGCGCTTCCGGCGATCCGTAAAGCCGCGGGGCAGTCCCGGCCCGGCGCCGTCGTGATCTCCAGCGCCAACCGCAACAACGGCGGCGTGAACTGCTGCGCCAGGGCCATGGAGATGATGCGGGGCGGGGCCGACACGCTCGATGCCGTCATTGCCGGCGTCAACATCGTCGAACTCGACCCCCGCGATACCAGCGTGGGTTACGGCGGGCTGCCCAACGAAGACGGCGTGGTGGAGCTCGATTGCAGTTGCATCCACGGACCCAGCCGCCGCGGCGGCGCGGTGGGCGCGCTCCGCAATATCAAAACCCCATCCAAAGTGGCCAAAGCGGTCATGATGGAGACCGATCACATGATGCTCGTGGGCGAAGGCGCCCTCCGCTTCGCCAAGGCCATGGGCTTCAAGGAAGAGGACCTCGCCTCCAGTGGCTCACCTGGAAGAAATCCCTCCGCGACCCCGGCGGCCACACCAACTGGAACTCGGACGTGGACGCGCCCCCCGGCGGCCGAAAGGCCGAAGTGCTGCGCGAGATCAAGGAATTATTCCCCAAGGCCGGCGACGACCTTCTGGCGGAGGCATGGGAAAACGCCATCCACCCGCCGCACGGCACCATCAACTGTATCGCGCTGAACGCCAGGGGCGAGATGTCCGCCATCACCACCACCAGCGGCATGGCCTGGAAGATTCCCGGCCGCTGCGGCGATTCACCCATCCTCGGCGGCGGCCTCTGGCTGGACCAGGACGTCGGCGGCGCCGGTTCCACCGGGCGCGGCGAGGAGAACCTCAGGGTCTGCGGCGCCGCCACCGTCGTCGAGAACATGCGCCATGGCATGACGCCCAAAGACGCCTGCCTCGACGCCCTGAAGCGCGTTTCGCGCAATTTCAACGATGATTTGAAACGCCTCGCCGCCATCGACCTGCAGTTCTACGCCCTCCGCAAGGACGGCCGGTACGCCGCCGCGTCGCTCTGGAGCAAAGCCCAGTTCGCCGTTTGCACCGGCGATCAGCCGGCCCGCCACGAATCCTGCGTCTACCTCAACGAACGGAAGTAGGGCCGTCCTCCGGGCGGCGGCGGCAGCCTGGAGGCGTCGCTGCCGGCCCAAGGCCGGTCGTACCGCGTTCATCCCCTCACAAAATCACGTGATTTTCCTTACTCATGTGTTTCAAATGAAACAAATTGACTCGTGGTGCATCCGTTAGCTGAGACAAATTCGCGGGAAACTGGGAAATATGTTTTGCGGAAAGGTGGGGGAGTTAGCACTGCCTGTGCGATGCGCCACAACGGATTTTCAGGGTTCGGATCGGGACTGAACTGAATGTCCCAGATCTTTCATCACAGCTCCAATACTCTTGCCCGGATCACCATTTTTGGCGCGGTGTTTATCCTGGCGTTCACCGCTTGGGTCGCCGAGGAATTTTTCCGCGGGGCATGGTCCACGCGCGCCAGCCAGATCCGCGAGCAGCCCGTTCCGTTCAGCCACGCGCACCACGTGGGCGGCCTGGGGCTCGACTGCCGTTATTGCCACACCACGGTGGAGACGTCGAGCTTCGCCAACATCCCGCCCACCAAGACCTGCATGAACTGTCATTCGCAGATCTGGAGCACGAGCCCCACGCTCGAGCCGGTTCGCGCCAGTTTCCGCACCGGCAATTCGATTCAGTGGACGCGCGTGAACGACCTGCCGGATTTCGTGTATTTCAATCACAGCATTCACATCAACAAGGGGGTGGGCTGCGAGACCTGCCATGGCCGGGTGGACCGCATGTCGCTCACCTGGCAGGAGAACAACCTCCAGATGGACTGGTGCATCAATTGCCACCGCCACCCCGATCAGTACGTCAGGCCCCGGGAAGCCGTAACCACCATGGGGTATCACCCTGCCGGCGACCAGGAAGCGATCGGCCGCCGCCTCGTGCAGGAGTATCACATCCAGGATCCCCGCGTTTTGACGAGTTGCAGTACGTGTCATCGATGAGCGAACCACAGAAGAAAGTTGACCTCGCCGGCGCCAGGGCGAGGCTCCACCAGAAAAGCGGGCGCGAATATTGGCGGAGTCTGGAAGACCTCGCGGCGCAGCCGGAATTCCGCGAGATGATCGAGCGCGAGTTTCCTCGTCAGGCCATCGGCTGGAGCGAGGATGAGGACCCCGTCGAGGGGCGGCGCAATTTCCTGAAGCTCATGGGCGCCTCGCTCGCGCTGGCCGGCCTGTCGGCCTGCACGCGCCAGCCCACCGAGTTCATCATGCCCTACATCCGGCAGCCGGAAGAGCTCATCCCCGGCAAGCCGCTGTTCTTCGCCACCGCCACGACGCTGAACGGCGTCGCCAACGGCGTGCTCGCGGAAAGCCACGAAGGCCGGCCCACTAAGATCGAGGGCAATCCCGAGCACCCCGCCAGCCTGGGCGCGTGCGACGCCTTCGGCCAAGCCTCGGTTTTGCAGCTTTACGATCCCGACCGCATGCAGACCGCCGGCTATGAGGGCGAGATCCGCTCGTGGGGCGAAGTCCTGGGCGCGGTGCGCCAGATGCTCGAGGAGCAGAGGACCAAAAACGGCGCGGGCCTTCGCATCCTCACCGAAACCATCACCTCTCCCACCATGGCGGACCAGCTGCGGCGGATCCAGCAGGCGTTTCCGGCCATGAAGTGGCATCAGTGGGAGCCCGCCGGGCCGCACAGCGCGCGCGCCGGCGCCACCATGGCCTTCGGCCAGCCGGTGAACACCTACTACGATCTCACCAACGCCAAAGCCATCGTGTCCCTCGATTCCGATTTCCTCGCGTCGGGCACGGCCAGCCTCCGGTACGCTCGCCAGTTCTCGGCCGGGCGCCGGGTCCGTGGGAGCCAGCCTTCGATGAACCGGCTGTACGTGGTGGAACCGATGCCTACGCCCACCGGTTCCAAGGCCGATCACCGCCTGCCGCTGCGCGCCGCCGAAATCGAGCTCTTCGCCGGAGCGCTCGCCACTGCGGTCGGCGTCGGCCGGGGGCCGCAGGAAGGCGAGAATCACGAAATCTACAAATGGATCGGAGCCATCGCGCGCGACCTCCTGAACAACAAGGGCGCCAGCCTGGTGATCGCCGGCGAGTGCCAGCCGCCTTCGGTGCACGCCCTGGCGCACGCCATGAACGCCACCCTGGGCAACGTGGGCAAGACGGTGTTCTATACCGACCCCATCGAAGCCCGCCAGGTGGACCAGTTGGCATCGCTCCAGAACCTGGTGAACGACCTCGATTCCGGCGCCGTGGACATGCTGCTGATCCTGGGCGGCAACCCCGTCTTCAACGCGCCCGTCGATCTCGGGCTGCGCGACCGCCTGCAAAAAGCCGGGATGCGCATCCGCCTGGGGCTGTACGAGGACGAAACCTCGGAGGTATGCCAGTGGTCGCTGCCGGAAGCGCATTACCTGGAAGCGTGGGGCGACGCGCGCGCCTTCGACGGCACGGTGACGCTCCAGCAGCCGCTGATCCAGCCGCTGTACGAAGGCCGCTCGGCGATGGAAGTACTGCAAATGTTCACCGACCAGCCGGAACTGCGGGGGTACGACATCCTGCGGGAGTACTGGTCCAGCCAGCGCGGCGGCGGAAGGACAGGCGGCCAGCCGGTTCCGGCTACCGGCCAGGCGGCGGCGCCGGGGCGGTCGGTCATCAGCCCCGTTTCCGGGCCGCCCGGGGGCGCCCCCACGGCTCCCACCGGCGATTTCGAATCGTGGTGGCGCCGCAGCGTTCACGACGGACTGGTCGCCAACTCCGCCCTGCCCGCGAAGACCCCCGCGGTTCAGGGCCAGAACATCCGCGCCAACGCCGCGGAGCCGCACCTGGGCGGCAAGCTGGAAGTAATCTTCCGGCCCGACCCCACCATCTACGACGGCCGCTTCGCCAACAACGCCTGGCTGCAGGAACTGCCCAAGCCGATCACCAAGCTGACCTGGGATAATGCGGCGTTCCTCAGCCCCGCCACCGCGCACCGCTTGGGCGTGGAGACGGGCGTCGTGCTCCAGTTGACCTACCGGGGCCGGACGCTGCAGGCGCCTGCCTGGGTCCAGCCCGGCCATGTGAACGGCGCCATTACCCTGCACCTCGGCTACGGGCGCACCCGCGGGGGGCGCGCCGGAAACGGGATGGGCTTTAACCCCTATGGCCTCCGCGCCTCGAATGCCCTGTGGCACGACAACGGCCTGGAGGCCAAAAAGACGGGGGCGACCCACGCCTTCGCCACCAACTTGAACAACTACATCCCCGAAGGTCGCGAACTGGACACCCGCCGCCACATCATTCACCACGGCGCCGAGGTGCCACCGCGCACCCTCACCCTGTACCCCGAGTGGAAATACGAGGGCTACGCCTGGGGCATGGCCATCGATCTCACCGCCTGCACCGGGTGCAGCGCGTGCGTGGTGGCCTGTCAGGCGGAGAACAACATCGCCGTGGTCGGGAAGGACCAGGTGCGCCGCGGCCGCGCCATGCACTGGATCCGCGTGGACGATTACTATCACGGCGACGTCAATAACCCCGAGATCTTCAACCAGCCGCTCCCTTGCATGCAGTGCGAAGACGCGCCCTGCGAGCTGGTCTGCCCCGTGCAGGCCACCAACCACTCCAGCGAAGGTCTCAACGACATGGTCTACAACCGCTGCGTGGGCACGCGCTACTGCTCCAACAACTGCCCCTACAAAGTGCGGCGGTTCAACTTCTACCTGTTTTCGGATTGGGAGACCCCCAGCCTGAAGCTGCTGCGCAACCCCGACGTGACGGTGCGCAGCCGCGGCGTCATGGAAAAATGCACCTACTGCGTGCAGCGGATCAACGCCGCCAAGATCGAGTCGGAAAAGCAGAACCGCAAGGTGCGGGACGGCGAGATCCAGACGGCCTGCCAGGCCACCTGCCCCACCGAAGCGATCGTCTTCGGCGACCTGAACGATCCGAACAGCCTCGTCTCGAAAATGAAAGCCGAGAAATCGAATTACGCGCTGCTGGCCGACCTGAACACGCGCCCGCGGACCACGTATCTGGCCCAGTTGCGCAACCCGAACCCGGAGATCGAAGGGTAACCCATGCCCGATAACCCCAACGTCGTCGAACAGGAACGCTTGCAGGACGTCATCGCCCCCGGCTATACCTTCGGGACGGTGACGGACCAGATCGCGGCCGTCGTCCTCACGCGGCGCACGCCGCTTTTTTGGATGGCCTGCTTCGGGCTGGGCGTGGCCCTGCTCCTGCTCTTTTTGTGGTCTGTGGCGCTCATCCTCGCCAAGGGCGTGGGCGTGTGGGGCATTCGCACGCCGGTGATGTGGGGCTTCGCCATCACGAACTTCGTGTGGTGGATCGGAATCGGCCACGCCGGCACCCTGATCTCCGCCATTCTTCTGCTGCTCAATCAGAAATGGCGGAATTCCATCAACCGCTTCGCGGAGGCCATGACCCTCTTCGCCGTGGCCTGCGCCGGCATGTTCCCCCTGCTCCACCTGGGACGTCCGTGGCTGTTCTACTGGCTCTTCCCCTATCCCAACGCCATGGGCGTTCAGCCGCAGTTCCGCAGCCCGCTGGTGTGGGATGTGTTCGCGGTATCGACCTACGGGACGGTGTCGCTGCTGTTCTGGTACGTGGGCCTGATGCCCGATCTGGCCACCCTGCGCGACCGCGCGCGGAACCCCATCGTCCGGTACCTCTACGGCGTCATGGCCATGGGCTGGCGCGGCTCGGCGCGGCACTGGAGCGTGCACGAGACCGCTTCGTTGTTGCTGGCCGGCCTGGCGACGCCCCTGGTGCTTTCGGTCCACACCGTGGTGAGCTTCGACTTCACCATCGCCATCGTGCCCGGATGGCACAGCACCTTCTTCCCGCCTTACTTCGTGGCGGGCGCCATCTATTCCGGCTTCGCCATGGTGCTGGCTCTGGCCATCCCCCTGCGCGCCGTCTACGGCCTTCAGGGCCTCATCACGGACCGCCACCTCGAGAACTCCGGCAAGCTGATGCTGGCCACCGGCGAGATTGTCGCCTATGCCTACTTCATGGAAACCTTCACCGCCTGGTACAGCGGCGACGTGTTCGAGCAAGCCGCTTTCTGGCATCGCATGTTCGGACCGTACGCCATTACCTACTGGGCGCTCATTACCTGCAACATCATTCTGCCCCAGGCGCTGTGGTTCAAGAAAATCCGGAGCAATCCGGTGACGCTGTTCCTCATTTCGATCATCGTGCTCGTCGGCATGTGGCTGGAGAGATACGTCATCATCGTCACCAGCCTGGCGCAGGACTTCCTCACCTCGTCGTGGGACATGTTCCACGCCACGCGATGGGACTGGGCTACTTACATTGGGACCATCGGGTTGTTCATGTTCCTGTTCTTCCTGTTCATCCGGCTGCTGCCCATGATTTCGATTTTTGAAGTCCGCACGCTGCTGCCCCAGGCCAAGGTGGCGGGAGAGAAGTCATGAGACAGCCGGTCCATGGCCTGATGGCGGAATTCGAGACGCCCACGGGGCTGGTGCAGGCGGCGCGCGCGGTGCGCGAGAAGGGATACCGCAAGCTCGACGCCTATTCGCCGTTTCCCATCGAGGACCTCAGCGCCGCGCTCCACCTCCACAAGAACAAACTGCCGCTGATCGTTTTGATCGGCGGCGTGTGCGGCCTGCTCACGGGATACCTGATGCAGTATTACATCACCGTCTGGTATTTCCCTATCAACGTGGGAGGACGGCCTTTGCATAGCTGGCCGGCTTACATCGTGATCTCGTTCGAGATGACAATCCTCTTCGCCGCCTTCGCGGCCACCTTCGGTCTGTTGGCCCTTTGCGGCCTGCCCATGCCGTACCACCCGGTGTTCAACGTCCCGCGCTTCGCCCTGGCCTCGCGCAACCGCTTCTTCCTGTGCATCGAATCCACCGATCCGTTGTTCGACCTCAAGGCGACCACCGCGTTCCTCCAGACCCTGGAACCGAAGGAGGTAACCGAAGTTGCGCACTAGGTCCATGGTGGAGTGGGCTTTCAGCCTGCCATGCCGCCTTCCCTGGCGGCATCGGAAGCCCTCCATTCTGTTTGTCCTTCTCGCCGTCCTCTTCTCCTCCGCCTGCCGCCAGGACATGCACGACCAGCCCAAGTACATCCCCTTGCGTCCCAGCGGATTCTTCCCCGACCACCGCTCCGAGCGGCCCCTGGTCGAGGGCGCCGTTGCGCGCGGCAACCTGGATGACGACGATGCCTTCTACGCCGGCAAAGGCCCCGACGGCAAGCCGGTAGACACGTTCCCGTTCCCCGTCACCAAGGACGTCATCCTGCGCGGGCAGAGCCGGTTCAACATCTATTGCGCCCCGTGCCACGACCGGGTGGGCAACGGCGCCGGCATGATCGTCCGGCGGGGCTACCGGCATCCGCCCTCGTACCACATCGACCGGCTGCGGACCGTGCCCAACGGATACATCTACGACGTGATCACCAACGGCTTCGGCGCCATGCCGGATTATGCCGCGCAGATCCAGCCCGCCGACCGCTGGGCTATCGTGGCTTACGTGCGCGCGCTTCAGTTGAGCCAAAACGCGACCATGAAGGACGTTCCCCCGGGACAGGAGATTCCCACGCCGCAATTGCTCTCTCCCTCCGGAGGCCGGAAATGACAGCCGCCGTCGACTTTGGCATCACCGCGGACCTGCGCAGCCGCATGCGTTCCTGGCGCACGCGCTCCGGCATTGTCGGGATCATCGCGCTCGTGGCCTTGATCGTGGGCGCCTTCTTCGAGCCGCACCAGTTCTTCCGCTCCTACCTCTGGGCGTACGTCTTCTATGTCGGCGTGGCCGTGGGATGCCTGGCGTGGCTGATGACCCAATATCTGAGCGGCGGCGCCTGGGGCGTGGTGGTCCGCCGGCCCTGCGAAGCCGCCGCGCGCACCATCCCGCTGCTCGCCGTCCTCTTCGTGCCGATTGCGTTCGGGCTCTCCGCGCTCTACCTCTGGCATCACCCGGACGCGGTGGCGAAGGACGAGATCCTCCGGCACAAGCAGGTTTATCTCAACACGCCATTCTTCCTGATCCGTACGGCGGCCTACTTCGCAGGTTGGATTATCTTCGAGTGGCTGCTGAACTACTGGTCGGCCAAAGAGGACCGCGGCGATACCGACTGGCCCCACAAGCGCATGGCGCGCCTCAGCGCGCCGGGGCTGGTCTTCTGGGGCTTCAGCATCACGTTCATGGCGATCGACTGGGTGCTGTCGATCGAGCCCCACTGGTTCTCCACCATGTTCGGCATGCTGTTCATGGCGGGGCAGGGGCTGTCGTCGATGGCGTTTCTCATCACCCTCATGGTGCTGCTCTCCTACGTGCCGCCCATGTCGGAGATCCTCACGCCGCGCCACCTCCACGACCTCGGGAAATTGCTGCTGGCGAACGTCATGGTCTGGGCCTACTTCTCCTTCTCGCAACTCCTGATCATCTGGGCCGGCAACCTGCCCCACGAAATCCCGTGGTACCTGGAACGGCTGCGCGGCGGCTGGCAGTTCATCGGACTGGCGCTGATCTTCCTGCACTTCGCCGTGCCGTTCGCGCTCCTGCTTTCGCGCGACCTGAAGCGGAATTTCAAGTTCCTCGCCGGGATCGCGATTTTCATTCTGTTCATGCGTTACGTGGACATCTTCTGGCTGGTGGCGCCCAGCTTTCGCAAGGGCGCGTTTGGGATGAGCTGGATGGATTTCGCCGCCCCCATCGGCCTGGGCGGCATCTGGCTGGCGTATTTTCTCATGCAGCTCGAAAAACGTCCGCTGATGCCGCTCCACGACGTTCACCTGGAGGAGGCCCTGGAACATGGCCGAGAATAGAGACACCCACGACGAACGCGAGGTGGAACTGCCGGAGATCGAACGGCCGGGGGTCCACCACGAAGAGAAGGACGTCAACGTATGGGCCGTGGGGAAGTTCGCCATCGCCCTGGTGCTGATCTGCATCGCGGCGCTGTTCCTTCTCTTTGGCCTGTTCCGCTATTTCCAGGCGCGCGAAGCGGCCTTGCAGCCGCCGCCGCGCGGGGGAGTCAACGTCGATGCGCGCCGCCTGCCGCCCTCGCCGCGCTTGCAGGACGCGCCGATTCTGGATTTGAAACAAATGCGCGACGCCGAGGATCAAATACTGGGTAGTTACGGCTGGGTCGATCGGCAGGGTGGGATCGTGCGGATTCCGATCGATCGCGCCATCGATCTGCTCGCGCAGCGCGGCCTTCCTGCGCGCCCGCAAGCGGGGCCGCAGAGCGCCGCGGCGGATGTGAGCGTGCCAACCGAAAGCGGCCTGGGTCCGAAGATGATGCCGCCGGGAGGACCGCTGAGTTCGAGCGGGCTGAAGTAGTGGGGCGGGGCTTCTGCCCCGCAGCCGGGCTTCTGCCCGGCCGATGGGCTCCGCCGGGCGAAAGCCCCGCCCCACGGTAGGGTTTTTGGGGGATATGTCTGTGTACAAGATATTAGCTACTACTGCGTTCGCGGCCCTTGCCGCCTACGCCCAACCGGGGCAACCGGCTCCGGCGCAGCCCAGTTACAGCATGCAGGACTCCAACCTGAAGCCCGCGCTTCCGGGCGCGCTGCAGGGCGTGGGCATCGACCAGAAACTCGATACCCAGGTCCCGCTCGACGTGGCGTTTCGCGATGAGTTTGGCCGCACCGTTCCTCTTTCCACGTATTTCCATAGCGGCAGGCCCGTGCTCCTCGCTCCGGTTTATTACCGCTGCCCCATGCTGTGCACCCAGATCCTCAACGGCGTGGCGAGCGCGCTGAAGGCGGTTTCCCTCACCCCCGGCCGTGATTTCGAAGTGGTAGCGTTCAGCTTCGATCCCAAGGATACGCCCGAGTTGGCCGCCTCCAAGAAACAGATGTACGTGCGCCGCTACGGCCGTCCCGAGACCGCCAACGGCTGGCATTTCCTCACCGGCGACCCCACCCAGATCAAGGCGCTCATGGACGCCGTCGGCTTCCACTATAAGTACGATCCCAGCACCGACCAGTACGCCCACGCCAGCGGCGTCATGATCATCACGCCGGATGGGCATCTTTCCAAATACTTCTACGGCGTCGAATATGCGCCTCGCGACCTTCGCCTCGGGCTGGTGGAGGCATCCGCCAACCGGATTGGCAACCCGGTGGACCAGGTCCTGCTGTTCTGCTATCACTACGACCCCGCCACCGGAAAGTACGGCGCCATCGCCATGAACATGGTGCGCTTGGGAGGCGGCGCTTTCGTCCTCATCTGCGGCGCGTTCCTGTTCATCGTGTTCCGCCGCGACTGGAGGCGGGATAAGAGCGGTCTCGAACCCCGGAGGGTCAACTAATCCGCCATGGGTTTCCGACTCTTTCCCGAACAGGCATCCACCATCTCGTTTGAGGTGGACCATCTCCTGTACTTCCTCCTCGCCGTCGCCATCTTCTTCACGGTCCTGATTTTCTGCGCGATCATCTTCTTTTCCATCCGCTACCGCAGGCGCTCTGACCGCGAACTCCCCCACGCCGTGCACGGCGGACTGCCGCTGGAGATTGCATGGTCGGTCATTCCCTTCGGCTTGACCATGGTGATGTTCACCTGGGGCGCCAGCGTCTTCTTCAAGGAAAGCCGCCCGCCCGACAACGCCATGCAGATCTACGTCGTCGCCAAGCAGTGGATGTGGAAGCTGCAACACATCGAGGGGCAGCGCGAGATCAACGAACTGCACATCCCCGTCGGCCGGCCGGTCCGGCTCACCATGACCTCCGAGGACGTGATCCACAGCTTCTTCGTGCCCGCGTTCCGCACCAAGCAGGACGTTCTGCCGGGGCGCTATACCACTACCTGGTTCCAGGCCGTCAAGCCGGGCAAATATCACCTGTTCTGCGCGGAATACTGCGGCACGAAACACTCCGGCATGATCGGCTGGATCTACGCCATGGAGCCACGGGATTACGAGGCGTGGCTGAGCGGCGGCCGCGCGATGGGATCGCTCGCCGAGAACGGGGAGAAACTGTTCGACGACCTGGCCTGCGGGAACTGCCACAAGCCCGACGGCTCCGGACGCTGCCCCAACCTCGTGGGCCTTTACGGCAAAAACGTGCAATTGGCCAGCGGGGCGGTGGTGAAAGCCGATGAAGCGTATATCCGGGAATCGATCCTTCAGCCCACGGCCAAGATCGTGGCCGGCTATCAGCCGCTGATGCCGACCTTCCAGGGGCTGGTCACCGAGGAAGGCGTCTTGCAGCTTGTGGAATACATCAAGTCCCTCGGAGAAAAGCCCGGCGTGCCCGAGGGCAGCGGCGTGACCCCCGCGCTCAACAGAGAGGTTCCGAACACCCAGGCCACGCGGCCTTCGAACGCCACCTCCACCCCGAGGAACAGATAGCGATGGAGAGAATCGATTTATTGGGAACCGCTGCGGGCGAGGCGTGCCTCGCCCCTACAACACGCAGGCGGGTTGGGACCGGGCATGCCCGGCCCGGCGGCGCCGCGCTGCATCTGGAACTAAACCAAAGCCTATGACTGCCCCAGCCGTACAAGAACGGGAAACCTATTTGAACGCCAGCTACGGCATCAAGTCGTGGTTGTTCACGAAAGACCACAAGCGCATCGCGCTCCTGTACCTGGCCACCATCACGTTCTTCTTTTTCATCGGCGGCATTTTCGCCACCCTGATCCGCATCGAACTGCTCACCCCGAAAGGCGACCTGGTCTCGTCGGACACCTACAACAAGCTGTTCACCATGCACGGGGTGATCATGGTGTTCTTCTTCCTGATCCCCTCCATCCCGGCGACGCTCGGCAACTTCTTTATCCCGATGATGATCGGCGCGCGCGACCTGGCCTTCCCCCGGATCAACCTGCTGAGCTGGTACCTGCTGGTGATCGGGGGTCTGTTCGCCATCTTCGCCATGGTCGCCGGCGGCGTCGATACCGGTTGGACCTTCTATACGCCGTACAGCACGTCGTACTCGAACACCTGGGTGATCGCCACGGCGCTGGGGATCTTCATCGCGGGCTTTTCCTCCATTCTGACCGGCCTGAACTTCATTGTGACCGTGCACACCATGCGCGCGCCGGGCATGACGTGGTTCCGCCTGCCGCTGATGGTCTGGTCCAACTACGCCACCTCCCTCATCCAGGTGCTGGGGACGCCGGTGCTGGCCATCACCATGGTGCTGGTCTTCTGCGAGCGCACGTTTCACATCGGCATCTTCGACCCCGCGCTGGGCGGCGATCCGGTTTTGTTCCAGCACCTGTTCTGGTTCTATTCCCATCCCGCGGTCTACATCATGGTGCTGCCCGGGATGGGGGTGATCAGCGAGCTGATTTCGGTGTATTCCCGCAAGGCCGTGTTCGGCTACGGCTTCGTGGCGTTTTCGAGCGTGGCCATCGCGGTCCTGGGCTTCCTGGTTTGGGGCCATCACCTTTTTGTGAGCGGCCAGTCGCTCTACGCCGGGATGGTCTTCTCCTTCCTGAGCTACTTCGTGGCCATTCCCTCGGCCATCAAGGTTTTCAACTGGACGGCGACGCTGTACAAGGGGTCGATCTCGTTCGCCACCCCGATGCTCTACGCCTTCGGCTTCATCGGGCTGTTCACCATCGGCGGCCTCACCGGTCTGTTCGTGGCCGCGCTGGGAATCGACGTGCACGTTACCGACACGTACTTCGTCATCGCCCATTTCCACTACATCATGGTGGGCGGGACCCTCATGGCATACCTCGGCGGCCTCCATTACTGGTGGCCGAAGATAACGGGCCGCATGTACCCGGAAGGATGGGCGAAGCTTTCGGCGCTGATCATCTTCCTCGGCTTCAACCTCACGTTTTTCCCGCAGTTCATCCTGGGGTACCTGGGAATGCCGCGCCGGTATCACGCGTATTCGGACGAATTCCAGGTGCTGCACGTGCTTTCCACCGCGGGCGCTTCGGTGCTGGCGGTGGGGTACCTGCTTCCCGCGATCTACTTCGTCTGGTCGTTGCGCTACGGCCAGGTGGCGGGAGCGAATCCGTGGAAGGCCACGGGGCTGGAGTGGCAGACCCCGTCGCCGCCCCCGCCCCACAACTTTGAAGAGACTCCGGTGGTAACGCACGACGCCTACGACTACAGCACGACCGTGGGGGAGGTGATCGAAGTTGGCTAGCGAAGTCCATGTCGAAACGCTCGCGGTGCGCGAGCAGTTCGATACCGCATCGCAGCAAAAGAACGCCTCGACCCTCGGAATGTGGGTCTTCCTCATCACCGAGATCATGTTCTTCGGCGGCATGTTCCTCGCGTACACGGCCTACCGGTCGTGGTATCCGAACGTCTTCGGGGCGGCCAGCCGCACGCTGAACGCAACCATCGGAGCAATCAACACCGCCGTCCTGCTGTGCAGCAGCTACACCATGGTGCTGGCCGTGCGCGCGGGCCAACTCGGACGCCGTAAGACCATCATGCTGTTTCTCGTCCTCACCATCATCCTGGGTTTCGTTTTCCTCGGCATCAAAGGGTATGAGTGGTGGGAGAAATTCGAGGAGCACCACGTCCCCGGAGCTTCGTTCCATCTGGAGGGCACGCCGCTTCAGGGACAGGCGCAGTTGTTCTTTTCCCTGTACTTCGCCATGACCGGCTTGCACGCCCTGCACATGGTGGTGGGGGTGGGGATCATGTCCTACCTGCTGTACCAGACCTACGTCGGCAAATACACGGCGGAATACTATACCCCCATCGACGTCGGGGGGCTGTACTGGCACTTCGTCGATATCATCTGGATCTACCTTTTCCCCCTGCTGTACCTCATCGACCGACACGGACCGAAGCCATGAGCGAACGAACAGAGCACGTCGATTCCGTAGCCACTTACACCATCGTCTGGGTCTCGCTGCTGATCGCCACGGCGGTCACCAGCGCGGTGGCGTTCATCGATCTCGGCCCGTTCAGCGTGGTGGTGGCGCTGGCGATCGCCGTCCTCAAGATGCTGCTGGTGGCGCTGTTCTTCATGCACGTCCGGCACAGCACGAAGCTCACACGCCTGGTGGTGATGGGGGGGTTGATGTGGCTGGGAATCCTGATCACCCTCAGCATGGCGGATTTCATCACGCGGGGTTGGATCGGGGTACCGGGGAAATAGGGGTGGAGTGGGCCTCTGGCCTGGCCTCTGGCCTGCCATGCCCGCTTCGTGCGGGCATGATGCCCGCATGGCACGCCGGAGGCCCACTCCGCATGAGAACGCTACTTTTTCGCGGGAGGGGGTGTGGCCGCGCGGGCTTTTAGTTGCTCCACCTGCTGCCGTACCGTGGCCGCGTCGTTGGCGAAGGGCGCTTTCTCCAGATACTGGTTGAACTCGGAGCAGGTAGATGCGCGGCATCCCCGGCGCGAGTTTAATCATCCGGTCGGTCATCTCCGCCACGTTCTTCCAGTTCTGCGCCTGGGCCTCCATGTTGACCAGCGGCGCGTAGGGCGGGAGATAATTCGCATCGATTTTGATGGCCGTTTCGAATGACTTGCGCGCTGCGTCCGCCTGGTTCTGCCCCTGCTGCGCCTCGCCCAGCCGGAACCACGCCTCGGCGTACTCCGGATACAGTTCCACGGCCTTCTGATAGTTCTTGGCCGCCTCGTCCCACTTCTTGTCCTTGGCGCCGCTCACGCCCTTGTCGAAAGCCTTTTTGGCGTCCTTCGAGGCTTTCTGCGACGTGGCGCTAACGGACGCCGCCTCTGCGCCCGTGGGCTTGCGCAGCACGATCGTTCCCAGGTCCGGGTTCTGGGCGACGGCGCGCTCATTCGAATAATTGCGCTCGTAGAGGTTGATGCTGTCCGACTTGTATCCGGGGGCCGACGCGCGGATGTTGCACTCCGGCAGCACGGGGGAGTCGCTGAGGCTTTTCACGCTGGCGTCCACCGTCGCGTTGCTGTTGGAGAGCGTGAAGCGGAACTTGCCGTCCTTGCCGATCTGCATCTCCTGGTACGCAACGCCGTTGCAGATGCTCTCGATCATCACCTTGAAAGATGGGACAGTTCCGTCTTCCAGGGCCACCTTGCCGTAGAAGTCGAACTTCGCCGAGGAACTTGCGCTGCTGCCGCCTCCGCGCCCTCCCCGTTGGCTGAATGCGGCGGCCGGCAGCAGAAAGGCCGCCAGCACGACTGCCAAAACTCTAATGGACATGATACGCGCCTCCAAAGCAGATCTCAGCGTCCGATTATCGCACGTGGCGCGGTGGGCGGAACAGGCGGAACCGCTTCTCCCGCCTTGACGCGCTACGCTTCCACTTCGAGGGTCAGGACGCCCTCGCTGTCGCCGTTTTCGGCGAGCCGGGTCATCAGCATGGAGCCGTATTCCAGGCCCTTGTCGAAGGCTTGCAGGTTCAGCTTTTTCATGGCCGGCGGGACCGAATCGTCCACGGCCTGGCGTACGGCGTCGGCGTCCAGGAGGTTCGTCACGGCGGTGAAGAACCCCGTCATCACGATGTTCAGCACCACCTTGCGCCCCAGTTGCTCGGCCAGGCGCGTGGCGGGGACGCCGAAGGCGCGCACGCCGTTCGGAATCTTGTCCACGCGCACCAGGTCCTGCTCCATGATGAGGACGCCGCCCGGCTTCAACTGCGGCGCGAACCGCGTATAGGCCTCCTGTGACATCACCACCAGGATGTCCGGCTGGGTCACGTACGGGTAGAGGATCGGCTCGGTGGAGAGGATCACCTGGGCGCTGGACGAGCCGCCCCGCGCTTCCGGGCCGAAGCTCTGGGTCATGGTGGCGTATCCGCCCTGGAAGATGGCGGCCGCCTTGCCGATTACGGCCGCGGCCAGGATCACGCCCTGCCCGCCGAACCCGGCGATACGAATCTCGGTTAACACTCGCTGCAACATGAAACCTCCGGTTCGGCGTAGCGCTCGCCCAGCGTCTGCACGAATTGCGCGCGCTGCAACTCGAAGTAGTCGGGCCGTTCGCGGTCCACGAACTTGCCCACCACGATCTCGCCGGTCTTCGACAACGTGCATTCGCCCGTGGGCGCGCCATTGCGGACCTTGCTCGCCTGCTTGTAATACTTCATGGCGTCCAGCCCGTCGCCCATCTTGTTGCGCCGCTGGTAGAGGGTGGGGCAGGGAGAGAGCACTTCGATGAAGCAGAAGCCCTTCTTGTTGAGCACCTCCTGCATGGAGCGGGCAAGCTGCTTGACGTGGTAGGTGGTCCAGCGCGCCACGTAGGACGCGCCCGCGGCTTCCGCCAACTGCGCCAGGTTGAACGTGGGCTCGGCCACGCCGTAAGGCGCGGTGGAACTGATGGACGTGGCCGGCGTGGTCGGCGCCGTCTGGCCGCCCGTCATGGCGTAGATCATGTTGTTGACGCAGACCACTTTGATATCCATGTTGCGGCGGGCGGCGTGGATGAAGTGGTTCCCGCCGATGGCGAACAGGTCGCCGTCCCCGGAGTAAACCACCACCTGCAACTCGGGGTTGGCAAGCTTCAGCCCGGTGGCGAAGGGGATGGCGCGGCCGTGCGTGGTGTGGAACGAATCCAGGCGCGCGTATCCGGCCACGCGGCCGGTGCAGCCGATGCCCGATACGATGGCCACCTTGTCCAGGTTCGCCTTCGAATCGAGCAGCGCGCGGGTGAAGCAGTTGACCGTGGTGCCGATGCCGCATCCGGGGCACCAGATGTGCGGCATGCGCTCCATCCGCAGGAATGGCTCCACCGGGTTATGCGCGTCTTCGGGTATTTCGTAGGGAATCTCGAGAGTCGTTTCGTTCATCGGGCCGCCTCCACAATGGCCTTCAGGATCACGTCGGGGTTGTGCACCGTGCCGCCCGCGTGCGGAATGGAAATCACGTTGGCCTTCCCGGCCGCGGCGCGCTCCACCTCCAGGACCATCTGGCCCATGTTCAGCTCCGGCACGACGAACGCCTTCACGCGCCCGGCGAGCTCGCGGATCCGTCCGGCGGGGAAAGGCCATGCGCTGATGATGCGGAATTTGCCGGCGCGAATCCCCTGCTTGCGCGCCTGTTGCAGCGCCCGCTGCGCCACGCGCGACGTGATGCCGTAGGAGACCACCACCACTTCGGCGTCGTCCAGATCGGCCGTCTCGCACAGCGAGCGTCCGTCGGCCAGGGGCTTGAGCTTATCCTGGAGGCGCCGGACCAACCGGTCTTGCGTTTCCACGTTCATGCTGGGGTAGCCGCGCTCGTCGTGGGTCAGGCCGGTGATGTGGAAGCGGTAGCCGTCCCCCGCTTTCACCATGTCGGGGACGAGGTCCGCCGCCGGCTGGTACGGCCGGTATTCCGCCGGCGGTTTCTTCGTGAAACGCCGCGGCGTGACCTCGATCTGGTCCGCCGGGGGGATGACCACCTTTTCGGTCATGTGGCCCACGCACTCGTCGAGCATCATCATCACGGGGACGCGAAATTCCTCAGCGAGGTTGAAACCCTCGATGGTGAGGTCGAAGCACTCCTGGGGCGAATTGGGGCATAAGGCGATAATGCCGTAGTCGCCGTGCGAGCCCCAGCGGGCCTGCATCATGTCGGCCTGCGCCGGCAAGGTGGGGAGACCAGTGGACGGCCCGCCGCGCTGCACGTTGACGAAGACGCACGGCGCTTCCGTCATGGCGGCGAGGCCGATGTGCTCCATCATCAGCGAATAGCCCGGCCCCGAGGTGACCGTGAAGGCTTTTGCGCCGCCCCAGACCGCGCCCTGAATGGCGATCGAAGCGGCCAGTTCGTCCTCCATCTGAATGAACACGCCGCCCACCGTGGGGATGCGTGCCGCGAACCTCTCCACCACTTCGGTCGAGGGTGTAATCGGATAACCTGCGGCAAATCGCGCACCCGCTGCGAGGGTTCCCTCACAGCAGGCGTGGTCACCGTCGAGAAAATGGACACCCGTGAGAACGCCTTTAGGATCAGCGTGCATAACGCGCTCCAAAGATGGCGAAGTCCGGGCAGTACATGCCGCACAGATCGCAGCCGCTGCATTTTTCGGCAGCTACGACGTGGGGCGGATGGTAACCCTTTGAATTGAAAGCAGAAGAAAGCGCCAGAACGCGGGTGGGGCAAAACTCGACACAAAATCCACACCCCTTACAGAGTTCCGCCGTAATGGCAACAAAACCTTTGGCCATGAGATCTCCACGTGAGGAATCGGTGTATGGAACTGCACGCGGAGGGCCAAGTATTACACCGGGCTTTTTTCGTCGCAGCCGGCAGAGAACCACGCCGGCTGCGGCTCCATACTACCGGGCTGAGGAGTCGGGTTGCAGGACGCCGAAAATGTGGCCATCGAGGTCCTTGCAGTAGGCCAGCCAGCCGACTCCGGGGATCGCCATTTTCGGAACCGCGATCTGCCCGCCGTTTTTTTCCACGGTGGCCACGGTCTCCTCCAGGCTGTCCACGCCGATAGTGTTAACGCACGGCTGCTGAGGATGCTGCCGGCGCATGATCCCCCCGTTGATACCGGGGCCCGCCTCGCCGGTGGTGACATTCCAATACTCGATCGGACCCTCCCATTTCTCGATTTTCCAGCCGAACACGTTCCGGTAGAACGCGGCGGCGCGTTCGGGATTGTCCACGGGTATCTCAAAGTGAACTGGTCTTGGCATGGGATTCTCCTTCCGTTATGGCTGCGGGCCGTCCCACCCGCTGCGTCAGAAATCCGATTATGGCGCCGACGACGAACCCGGGGGCCATGATCTCCAGGTAGTAATGCTGCCCGTTGGGCTCGGGCATCATGGCGACCAGGAAAGCGAAAAGCAGCCCGATGCCCGCCCGCACGGAGCGCACCTTGCGCGCGAACAGGCCGCTGAGGACGCCGACGATCAGGCCCTTGACCGATGAGCCACCATGATGCCCGTCATCATGCCATGGGAGGACGGATAGAACCAGGCGGAGGCTCCGTCGCAAAAGCCGAGGGCGGTCCCCAGGAGCGCCCCGGCCAGTGGTTTGTTCATACGCTGTTGTCCCTCGAATCAGTATTACGCGCGCGGCCGAATTCCTTTAGCGGAATTCGCCGCGCCACAGCCCGCAAAGCGGGGACTGGCTCGAATTTCGCCGCCTTTGCGAAACTTCGTGCCTGTACCCGGTTTGCCCTTTCGCGAATCCTACTGCCTGGTATTGCCCGCAAAGCGGGGACTGGCTCGAATTTCGCCGCCTCGCCCTGGCCAGGGCGAAATGGCGGAGGCCGTGGAGGAGGCGCTCGCCGGGAAACGGCATCTCATCGTCGAGGCGGGCACCGGGACGGGGAAGACCCTGGCCTACCTGGTTCCCGCGCTGCTCTCGGGCAAGCGCATCATCATCTCCACCGGGACCAAAAACCTTCAGGAACAGCTCTTCTTCAAGGACGTTCCCTTTCTCCAGCAACATTTCTCCCGGCCGCTGCGGGTCTGCTATATGAAGGGGCGCAACAACTACGCCTGCCGCCGCAAGATCTACGATGCCGAAAAGGAGCCGGTGCTGGCGGGCCTGGAAGAGGTCGCCGACTTCCAGATTATCCGGGAGTGGGAGAAGACCACGGAGTTCGGCGACCGCGCCGAAATCCAGAACCTGCCGGAGTCCAGCACGGCGTGGTCCAAGCTCGACGCGCGCAGCGACCTCTGCGCCGGCCAGAAGTGCCCCGACTTCGAACGCTGCTTTCTCACGCTGATGCACCAGCGCGCCGCCGAGAGCGACGTCATCATCGTCAACCACCACCTGTTCTTCGCCGATCTCTCCCTGCGCGACGACAACTACGAAGGCGGCATCCTGCCCGATTACCACGCGGTGGTGTTCGACGAGGCGCACGAAATCGAAGACGTCGCGGGCCAGTACTTCGGCGTCTCCATCAGCAATTACCGCTTTCAGGAACTGCGCCGCGATGTGGCTTCCGTGGCCCGGGCCAAGAAATTCGGCGCGCCGGAGTTGGACCGGATCCTGCAGCGCTTGGACGAACTCACCGTCCAGTTCTTCGGCCTTTTCGGCGAAGGCGACCGGCGCCTGGCATTCCAGGGCCGCGATGCCTTCCGCGAGGAGAACGAGGAGATCTACGTCAACCTGCTGGCGGCCTTGGACCTGATCGGTTCGCATCTCAAGCTGATGCAGAACCCCCCCGACGAGGTGATCCCGCTGTTCCGGCGCGTGGGTGAGCTTTCCATGGGACTCCGCTTCATCATGGAGGAGGACGATGAAGAGTACGTTTACTGGATGGAGAAGCGCGGCCGCGGTTGCTTCCTCCAGGCCACCCCCATCGACGTCTCCGGAATGCTCTCCGAACGCCTTTTCTCGAAGGTAGACACGATCGTGCTCACTTCCGCCACCCTCGCCGTGGCGGGCGGATTCGATTACGTGCAGAAGCGGCTGGGGGCCGGGCGCGCCCGCACGCTCATCGTGCCCGGCCATTTCGATTACGCCAGCCAGGCCCTGCTGTATGTCCCGCCGCACCTGCCCGAACCGCGCAGCCCGGCCTTCCCGAAGGCGGCGGCCGAGGAAGTGATCCAAATCCTGCGGCACAGCCGCGGGCGCGCCTTCGTGCTGTTCACCAGTTACCAGCAGATGCGCTCGGTCTACGACGCCGTCTCGTTCGAGATCGAATACCCCACGCTCATGCAGGGCACGGGGCCCCGTAGCGCGCTGCTCGGGGAGTTCCGCTCCACGCCCAACTGCGTGCTCTTCGCCACCTCGTCGTTCTGGCAGGGCGTGGATGTGCCGGGCGAGCAGCTCAGCTGCGTTATTATAGATAAACTGCCTTTCGCGGTACCCAACGATCCCGTGGTGAACGCGCGCATCGAAAACATCCGCGCGGCGGGCGGCAACCCGTTTTACGACTACCAGGTTCCGCAGGCCGCCATTGCGCTCAAGCAGGGTTTCGGGCGCCTCATCCGCAGCAAGTCCGACCGCGGCGTCCTGGTCCTGCTGGACAACCGCGTCACGAAGCAGCGCTACGGTCAGGTGTTCCTCGACAGCCTGCCCCCTTATCGGCTCACCAACAGGCTGGAGGAGGTGGAGAAGTTTTTCGATGTTTGAAGTGACAATTGAAGAGACGTTCGCCGCCGGACATGCCCTGCGGAATTACCACGGCAAGTGCGAGAACGTGCATGGCCACAATTATCGCTGCCAGGTGACGCTCCAGGGGGAGCGGCTGGACGCCATCGGCCTGCTGGTGGATTTCGTGGAGCTCAAGAGAGTGGTGCACGAGGTGCTCGACCGCATGGACCACCAGTGGCTCAACGACTTTCCGCCCTTCGATTCCCTTAACCCTTCGGCCGAGAACATGGCCAAGTACATCTATGACGAGGTCAGCGCCGGGCTGAAGAGCCGGGACGGGGTCCAGGTGGGCTCGGTGCGGTTGTGGGAAACGGACACCGCCAGCGCGGTGTACCGTCCGTGAAGAGTACCGCCTGTGGTCGGTTTTTGCCACCGGTGATTGGGGCCTCTCTGGGCCCGGCGGTACCACTACCTTCCGTAATATACGGCGTTCTTGGCCGTGAATTCGGCCCATTTTTCGGGCAGGTCGTCGAGGGCGAAGATGGCCGAAACGGGGCAGACCGGGACGCAGGCGCCGCAGTCGATGCACTCCACGGGGTCGATGTACAGCATTTCGGAGTCGGCGAAGGCGGCTTCGTCTTTTTTGGGATGAATGCAATCCACCGGGCAGGCGTCCACGCAGGCCGTGTCCTTGGTCCCGATGCAGGGTTCAGCGATAACGTATGCCATTTCCGTGATTTCCCAGGACCAATACATATCATAGAGGGGACCAGGGACACAATTCGCCGGTTGCCAAAACGCGCGCAGTCGAACAAAACTGAGAATGATGCCTGATAGAGTCCGAAAAGCCGTGTTCCCCGCCGCCGGCCTGGGAACCCGCTTCCTTCCCGCCACGAAGGCCCAGCCGAAGGAGATGCTTCCGATCGTTGATAAGCCCATCATCCAGTACGGCGTGGAGGAGGCGCTGCAATCGGGCATTCAGAACATCATCATCGTCACGGGCCGCGGGAAGTCCGCCATCGAAGACCACTTCGACGTGAGCTTCGAGCTGGAGAACCTGCTGGAGACGCGCGGCAAGAAGGATCTGCTGGCCATCGTTCGCGGCATCTCGGACATGATCAACGTCTCCTACGTGCGTCAGAAAGAGGCGCTCGGCTTGGGCCACGCCGTGCTCCGCGCCATGGAGTTGGTGGGCGAGGAGCCGTTCGCCGTGGTGCTGGCCGATGACCTCATCGTCGCCGAGACGCCGTGTCTGCGCCAATTGCTGGATGTGCACAGCGTCTTTCTCGCCCCGGTGCTGGCCGTGATAGAGATGCCCCCCGGCGCCATCTCGTCCTACGGCGCCATCGACGCCGAGCCGGTGCACCATAACGGCAGCCCCGACCGGGTCTACCGCATCCGCGATCTCGTAGAGAAGCCCAAGCCCTCCGAGGCGCCCTCCAACCTGGCGATCATCGGCCGCTACGTGCTGACGCCGGAGATTTTCGATTCCCTTCAGACCATCGATCCCGGCTCCGGAGGCGAGTTGCAGCTTACCGACGGCCTCAGGCTCCTGCTGCGCACCCGGCCGATCTACGCGTACCGCTTCGAAGGGACGCGCTACGACGCCGGCGACAAACTGGGCTTCCTGAAAGCCACGGTGGAGTTCGCCCTGCGCCGCCACGACCTCGGCGGCCCGTTCCGGGAGTATTTGAAGGGGTTGAAACTGTAGCGAAAGCTGTCAGCACTCGGAGGCCCGGAACAGGCGGCAAAGCGGGGACTGGTTCGAATTTCGCCGTCCTTGCGGAACTTCGTGCCGGTACCGGTTTGCCCTTTCCCGAATCATACTGCGTGCTAGTCCGGCGACCGCTCTTCTGCCTTAGCAGCTTCCGGGAATAATGATTTAGCCACGGATTGAACACGGATAAACACGGATAAGAAAAGAATTGGTTGTTATCCGTGTTCATCCGTGGCCAACTGTCTTATTTGCGCCTCAGGCCACGAGCGACTAACGACTGGCGACTTGCCTTACACTTAAGACATGTTGCCGCCCGGATTGAAGGAGCGAATCGCCGCTCTCCTGGGTCCCCGAGGGTATCTCGACCGTCCGGAGGATCTCGCGCTGTACGAGTACGACGGCAGCGTGGAGAAGGGGCGGCCGGATATCGTCGTCTTTCCCCTGAGCACCGGACATGTGGCGGCGATCGTCAGGCTGGCCGCGCAGTTCCACGTCCCCTTTGTGGGCCGCGGCGCCGGGACGGGGCTTTCCGGGGGCGCCATTCCCCGCGAAGGCGGCGTGATGATCGCCTTCGCGCGCATGAACCGGATCATGGAAATCGACCTGGAAAACGAGCGCGCCGTGGTTCAGCCGGGAGTCGTCAACCTGGACATCACCCTGGCCGTCGAGAAGAACGGCTATTTCTTCGCACCCGACCCTTCCAGCCAGCGCGCCTGCACCATCGGCGGGAACGTGGCCGAAAATGCGGGCGGGCCGCACACGCTGGCTTACGGCGTCACCACGAACCACGTGCTCGGTCTGGAACTCGTGCTGCCCGACGGGAGCGTGGTCGAAACCGGCGGCAAGGAACCCGACCTCCCCGGCTACGATCTTACGGGCCTGCTCACCGGCTCGGAAGGCATTATGGCCCTGGTGACGAAAGTAACCGTGCGGCTGATGCGCAAACCCGAAGCGGTCAAGACCGGGCTGGCCATCTACGAATCGAACGAGGACGCCGGCAGAACCGTCACCGAGATCACCGCCCGCGGCATCACCCCCGTGGCGGTGGAAATGCTCGACGGCGTAATGCTGCGGATGGTGGAGGAGGCCACCCACGCCGGGTATCCCCTGGACGCGGCGGCGGTGCTGCTCATTGAACTGGAGGGGCTGCCCGAAAATATCGACGAGCAGGTGGAGCAGGTGCGCGAAGCCTGTATGGTCTGCGGCGCGCGCGAGTTCCGCCTGGCGCGCACGCCGCAGGAACGCGACCTGCTGTGGAAGGGCCGCAAGAACGCCTTCGGCGCCGTGGGACGGGTCAGCCCCACCTACTACGTGCAGGACGGCGTGGTGCCGCGCACCAAAATTGCCCCGACCCTCCGCTTCATCAACGAGGTGGCGCGGAGACACGGGCTCGTCATCAGCAACATCTTCCACGCGGGCGACGGCAACATGCACCCCATCATCCTCTTCAATGCGCGGAAACCCGGCGATCTCCAGAAGGCCAGGGCGGCGGGCGAAGAGATCCTGACGTACTGCATCGAGGCGGGTGGGACCATCACCGGCGAGCACGGCGTAGGGATGGAGAAAAACGAGCTGATGGCCAAATTGTTCACGCCGGAAACGCTGGATATGATTCGCCGCCTCAAACTGCTGTTCGACCCGGACGGGCGGCTGAACCCCGGCAAGGTGCTGCCGACGGGCCGCGGGTGCCTGGAGATCCGCCAGCCGGCGCTCACCGCGGGCGAACCGGCGTATTGAACTTCCGGGGCAGGCTGAGGACCTGCCCCGCCTTCGGAACGCCTAGGACGCGACTTCCTCGCCCTCCGTTTCCGCGTCGTCCAACTCTTCGCCGACGATTACCGCCTCGGCGATCTCGGTCAGTACAGAGTCCGTTTCCTTTTCTTCGTCGAGCGTCCTCTGAAGCAAGCGGGCCGCGTCGCCGTGATTCAGCATTTGGGCCAGCGTGCGCGCCGTTCCGTAGCCGGAGATCTCGTAGTGCTCCACTTTCTGCGCCGCCGCGATCAGGGCGGCATCCAGCACCGGCGAGGACGGCAGCGAGTTGATCCGCAGCCTGCCCTCCGCGAGGAGCGCTCGCATGCCCTCGGAGGTCTCGCTTCCCGGCGCCTCCCCCATCTCCGCGAATACTTGCTCCAGGCGGCGCACCTGCTGTATCGTTTCCGCCAGGTGCAGCTCGAACGCGGCTTTCAGTTCCGGCGACGACGAGGCTTGCGCCATGCCCGGAAGGGCGTTCACGATTTGCATCTCGGCGTCATAAAGGTCCTGCAATTCTTCCCGGTATACGCTTTCCAGTTTTTCGTTTTGAATCAAGACGATCCTCCCGATTTAAGTTACCCCTGGGTAACTTGCGCGCCCCGCGCCAAAGCGAAGGAACGCACGTTCCGGGGAGCGCGGCCTTACCGCCCTGCGGCCGGGAGCGGCTTCGCCTCCAGAGTGGTGTGTCCGTTCGGCTCGATGTGGACGGCTACGGCCTCTCTTTCGAAAGGCCCGCGGAAATCGGGGTCCAAAACGGCGCCGGGCTCGGCATTGTCCCAGACGAACAATTTGTAGTCGCCCGGGGCAATATCGCGCAGATCGAACTTGCCGTCCTTCCCGCTCTCGCAGGAGCGGACCAGGTCCGGCCAATGCGCCAGCCGGCCTTGCGGGACCAGAACGGCGGCGGCGCCTTCCACGGGCGCGCCTTGCGCGTCCACCACGGCGCCGTCGAGTCTCCCCCCGTCGCCGCCGACGGTGATGGTGAGCGGTTCCGTCGCTCGCTCCGCGTCGATCTGTGGCGCAGGCAGGTCGCGCTGGCCCACCCGGATTGATTTCAGATACCCGCCGGGTGGGAGAGCCACGCGGATGCCGTAGTTCACCGGCTGAACCGGCGCGACCGCAAAAGTTCCGTCCGGCCTGACTGCGCCCGCGGCGTTGTTCAGCCATTCCTCGGCTTCCAGGCTCACGCGGATCGCTTCCGCCTGCATCCGCGCTCCGCTCTCGAAGCGCACCACGCCTGAGATCGCCATCTCGGGCCTCAGCGTAAGGGTCACGTCCACGTTCGAATCCACCACTTTAACGATCTGCTGCGCCGCGAGCCGGCGCTGCCGGTCGAAGATCCGGACCAGGTATGTACCTGGGGGCGAGTTCGGGAACGAACGCACGGCCCCGTACTTCTCGTCACCGAGGCCGAACGACAGGCCCCGCGGCGTGCTGAACTGCAACGTCAGGTTGACCGCCTCGTTCGGGTCGCCGGCAATACGCACCCGGACGGAGTAAGACTCCGCCGGGATGAGTTGCACGTTCAAGTCCCCCACGTCCCCGCCGGCTGGCAGGTCAATCGCGGTTGCCGCGGCGGCCTCGGGCGTCCGCGGGTAGTACGTGGGGGCGAAGTCGGTCACGGGTTTGGAACCGCGGACGCGCACCATCGAACCCAGCCGTCCACCAAAACCTCGATCTGAACACAGGAGGTAATATCGCCCCGGCGGAAGGTCCGCGATCCGAAAGTCGCCGCGATCGTTGGTGAACACCTGCCCTGCCTGCGTCAGTTCCTTCTTCCCCTTCGCATAGGAGTAGCGCTGCGCCGAGACGGCGATGCCGGAAACCGGATCGCCGTCCTGGTCGAGCACTCTGCCGAGCAATGCGCCCAGCGGGATCAGTGCGAGTCTGAGATCCGGCGGCCTCCGCCCGGCTTCCGCCGTGAAGCGAACGTAGGCCTTGCCGGCGGCTACGCCCGGCGGTTGCGCGGAGAAGCCGTCGCGCTGCGGGCGCGCTTCATAATGGCCCGGCGCGACCTCTTCCACGCGGAAGCGCCCTTCGGCGCCGGTCTGCACAACGTAACTGTCGGGCTGCGGAGGGTTCCCCGTGAGGTCCAAGCCTTGCAGAACCACGATCGCCCCCGCCACCGGCGATCCATCCACGGAGCTGACCACCCTGCCTTCCACCGGCCCGGCGTTTTGCGCGGAAGCCGCGAGGGCCAGGACGGCGCCGGCGGCGGCCAGCCGTAAGCTCCTCATCAGCGCAGCTTCCTTCTGGCTTCCTCGATTTCATCCGCGGAAATCAAGTCGGCCTGCACGGTCTTGCGCTCTCCGGCGCCCACGGTAATCGAGACCGCTTTGCTTTCGAACAACTGGCGGAGTCCGGGATATTCGATAAACTCTTCGTCGGGAACCCCCCAGGCGAAGATCCTGTAATCGCCCGGCGCAACGTTGTCGAGGCGGAACCGGGCACCGGGGCTTTCCACTTCCACGGTCTGGATCAGGTCTTCCCGCCGCGCATAGCGACCTTCCGGCGCGAGCGTCACCCGGAGGGAGCCGATGGCCGCGCCGCCGGTCTCCACCGTCCCCTCCACGGCCCCCGTGTCGGCCCCGAACACCACGCTGAGTCCGCCGCCGCCCGGCGCAACCACGATCAGGCCGTCCTCCGACGCGTCCTGCGGCCCGAAGCGCACGGATTTCAGGTAGACGCCGGGAGCAGTCCGGTTCGCCCGGACCCGATACGCCTGCGGCGGAACGCTCGCCAGCAAAAACGAGCCGTCCGCTCCGATCGGCGCGGATGCGCTGGACGCCGCTCCGCCGATCGGGTCCAGGATCACGTACCCGGATTTCAGCTTCTCCAGCGGCCCACCCTCGATCAGCGCCACGCCGCGCAGGGTAGAGGTGGGCTCGACCCGGAGTACCACGTCATCTACGTCCCGGTCGGCCACCACTACTTCCCGGAGGGTGGAGTAGAGCGGCGGGTCGCCAGGCGCTGTAGCCACGATGCAGTAGCGCCCCGGAGGCATCTCCGTGATCGCGAACGCCCCCGTGCGCAGGGCGTTCACCAGGTACCCGCCATCTTCTTCGGGCGCACATTCGCCGATGTCCAGTTGAGCGCCGCCGGCAGGCTCGCTTGTGCGTGCGTCGAGCACCTTGCCGCGGATAGTGAACAGCCGCGTCCGGCGCAGGCGAATGTCGATGCGGCCTACGTCCGCCCCGGGAGCAAGCTCGATGCCCGCGGTCTCCGCGGCGCGCGCGGCGTTTGGAAAGAACGTGTCGCCATAGACCTCCGCCGGCAGCGCGCTGTGAACGCGGCCCGTGGCGGTCAGCTCTGCCGGCGTCTTCTTGGCCTCCAGATACCAGCGATCGGGAGGAAGGTCAAAAACCCGATACTCCCCGCGCGAGTCAGTCGTGCCGCGTCCCCCACTCCTGAGGATCTTGCTGCTCCGCGAATAGGAATAGTGGCGCGCTTCCAGCGTGACGCCGGCGACAGGGTCACCGTTTTCGTCGAGTACGCGGCCGGAGATCGCGCCCAGCGGAACCAGCCGGATGGCGAGGTCCTTCCGGTTCTGCCCCTCGGCCAGTTCGATCGAAAGCGCGGCGGATGGCCCCGCCTGCCGCACGAAACCCTGCGCTTCCACCCACACCTCGTACTCGCCGGCGGCGATGTTCCCGATGCGGAACCGCCCGTCCGCGGCGCTCAGAGCCTGGTAGCCGGAATTCTCCTCCGCCGACCGCAGGGTGACCAGCGCCTTCTTCACCGGAGCGCCGCTTGTTTTGTTGGCGACCACGCCTTCCACCGCGGCAGAGTCCGCCCCAGGTAGCTGCTGCATGCCCGCGAGCAACGCTGCGGCGAGGAAGCGCAGGGCCAGTCCCGCTTCAACGCTCATCGCTTAACAGCATACAACCTGCAAAGCGGGCACTGGCCCCTTTCACGAATCCTACTGCGTGGAATTTGGCCGCAGGCCACTACCTTGCCCTTCATCCAGGACTCCTTTCAGGTAGGCAACCTGCAAAGCGGGGACTGGCTCGAATTTCGCCGTCTTTGCGAAACTTCGTGCCTGTACCCGGTTTGCCCCTTTCACGAATCCCACTGCGTGGTATCTGCGCCGCCGGCTGCCACCTTGCCCTTCATCCAGGGCGCCTTTCAGGTAGGCCGCGTGT
>JAIQFU010000056.1 GCA_020073115.1 Terriglobia bacterium | reverse complement strand
ACCTACGCGTTCCGGCTGACGGTGAAAAACAGCGACGGGCTGCAATCGTCGGCCAACACCACCGTGTCCACGACTACGCCCTCGCAGGTGCAGATCACGCAGTTCGGGGCCAACCCGGCGGCCATCCAGGCGGGCCAGGCCACCACCCTGAGCTGGCAGATCAGCAACGCGACCTCGGCCTCCATCTCGCCCAACGTGGGAACCGTGGATCCGCGCACCGGGTCGGTTTCGGTGACGCCGGCGCAGACCACCACCTACACCCTGACGGCGACCGGAGCTAACGGCAACACCACCGCCCAGGTAACCGTGACGGTGGGCGCTTCGACCGGTCCGCAAATCATCCGGTTCGAGGCGAACCCGCTCACGATCCAACCCGGAGGGAGCTCCACGTTGAGCTGGACCACGACCGGCGCGACCACCGTCTCGATCAGCGGCGTGGGGAACGTGAACCTGAACGGCAGCGCCACGGTGCAGCCGACCCAGACCACCACCTACGTCCTCACCGCTTCGACCGCGGACGGCAAGTCCGTGACCGCCCCCATCACCGTGACGGTCACGGTCGGCACGGTCCCGCAGATCGTCGTCTTCACGGCCGCGCCGCAGAACATCGACGCGGGCACTTCGACCAAGCTGTGCTGGCAGGTGACGGGCGCGACGTCCATCGGCATCGATCCGGGCGTCGGCACCAACCTGAACGCCAACGACTGCGCCACGGTCGCCCCGACGCAGACCACGACGTACACTCTGACCGCCACCAACTCGGCGGGCCAGATCCAGGCCAACGTGACGGTTAACGTGGGCCAGGTGCGCATCCTCTCGTTCACCTCGAACCCGATCTTCTCGACGGCTTCGGGGTCGCCGGTAGTCCTCTCGTGGACCACGGCGAACGCCACTTCGGTGGTGCTGGTGGGCAACGACATCCCGCCGCAATCGAACCTGCCGGTGAACGGCAGCTACACGGCGAATCCCATCAGTAACGCCACATACACCCTGACGGCGTACGGGCCTGGAGGACAGACGGTAAGCGTGACAATATCCGTCTTCGTCAGGTGACGCCGGACCAGTAGGACAACCTCGAGCCGGGCGGCCGCGCGCCGCCCGGCTTTTTTTATGGAGTTCACATCGCGCGAACCGGTTCGGGGAAAACCTGCGCCGGGCGGCGGGCCATGGAAACCTCGCCCTCGGTATAGATGAACTCGCCGCGCTTCATGGTCATGTGCACCAGGTTCATGCCGAAGTCGCGCGCCAGATCGCGGTAGTCGGGAGCGTTCAGGATCAGCAGGTCGGCCACTTTGCCCGGTTCGAGCGAGCCTACGTGGTCGGCGCGGCCCACGGCGTGCGCGCCGTTGATGGTGGCCGCGGAGATCGCTTCGGCGGCGGTCATCCCCATCCGCAGGCAGCCCAGCGCCATGGCCGTCTGCATGTTCAGCGTAGGGGTATGCTGGGGATTGAAATTGCTGGCGATGGCGACCGCCGCGCCGGCATCGATCAGCGCCCGCGCGGGCGCATCCCCGCGGCCGCTGTGGAAGGACGCGCAGGGCAGGAGGGTCGCCATGGTGCAGGAGCCGGCCAACAGCCGCGCATCGGAGGGAGCCGCGTGCTCCAGGTGGTCGACGGTCACGGCGAAGCGCTCCACGGCGGCGGTGAGGGCCGCCTCCGAGCGCCGCCGCTCGAGGTGCAGTTTGCATCCGAACCCCATCCCGCGCGCCGCCTCGAGGAGCCGGACGAAATCGCGGTACGGCTCGGGCCCGTCGGAGTTCCACAGGATGTCGGCGAAACGCGCCAGCCGCCGCCGCCGGATCTTCGGCAGCAGTTCCCGAATCGTCCACTCGGCGGCCTCGTGGAGCGCCTCTTCTCCGGAGCCTTCCGGGAGGCGGAAGAGAAACGTGGGGACCACGTCCAGATGATCCCGCTTGAGCGAGGAAAGAACCCGGAGAATTTTGGTCTCGGCGCTTTCATCGGGGCCGCATCCCGATTTCACCTCGACGGTCGTGGTTCCGTGCCGGGCCATGGCCTCCAGGTGGGCCCGGGCGCGCATTTCCAGGCGCTGCGCCGTCGTGGCCCGCACGGCGCGCGCCAGATCGGCCGCGGATTCCGCGCCGCCCGGGGGCGGAAACAGGAGATGCGTGTGGCTGTCCACGAAGCCCGGCATGAGCACCCGCCCCGCGGCGTTGATCTCCAGCGCCGTGCGCGCCAGCGCAAGATTCTCGATCCGCCGCGTGGGGCCGACTTCCTGGAGCACCCCGTCGCGAACCAGAACCGCTCCATCCGGTATCACGCCCAGGTCGTTCAGTTCCGCTCCGCAACGCGGTCCGCGGGAGCCGCGCAAAGTGAGCAACTGACGCGCGCCTCGGATGAGTATTGTGCCCGTATTAGTACCTACCTAATTGACCAGCCTATTTGTAACATAAGTACTGGTACGTTTGATAACGTTATTACCATATACTTCGTATGCAGCGCAAGAAGAAAGAGCGCCGACCGCTGAAAACCCTCGAACGGGTCTTCTCCAAGGCCGGCTTCGGCTCGCGGACCGATGCGCGAAAGTGCATCGGCGCGGGGCGCGTCCGTGTCAACGGGCGCGTGGTCCGCGATCCGGATTACTGGGTGGATCTCGACCGCGACCGTCTTATGTTAGATGACAAACCCCTGCGGGCCGCCACCAGAACCTACGTCATCCTATATAAGCCGAAAGGCTACCTTACTACTTACCGCGATCCCGCCGGCCGTCCTACGGTCTACGACTTAGTAGCCGATCTGGGAGCGTGGCTTTCTCCCGTAGGGCGGTTGGACCTGGAAACCAGCGGTCTCCTGATCATGACGAACGACACGGCCTTCGCCGAGCGGGTGATGAACCCCGCGTACAAAGTACCCAAGACCTACGAGGTGGCGCAACCGGCAGGTCCGGCGGATGCTGGAAGCCGTCGGGAGCAAAGTCCTCAAGCTGGTGCGAACCGCGATCGGTCCGATCCGTATCGGCGACCTCCCCATCGGCGATTGGCGGAGGCTCACGCCCGAGGAAGTGAAGCTGCTGTGGGGCGGGTCCGGCCCTGCCCGTAACAACCTCGCAGTTTCAGAGTAACGGTGGGAGAGAGGCGGTTTGCGGCGCGAAACCCGCAACCTGTTCGTATCGCGAGGGAAAAATTTCCGAACCCGGCGTGAACGCCGCGGCGTGAACACCCTGGTTTGCCGGTGTCCGGAGGAATTCCTGCCGGCACGTGGCCCCAGGCACGAGCGCCACGCCCCGTCATCCCCCGCTGTTATGATGAGACTTCCATGACCAGTCTGTGGGGACTGCTGCGCCACAACCGCAATTACCGATACGCGTGGATGGGGCAGGTGGTAAGCGAAATCGGGGATTACTTCAACAATATCGCCGTATTCGCGCTGGTAATGGAAAAATCCGGGTCGGGACTGGTGGTGAGCGGAGTCATGCTGGCGCGGGCCATTCCCGCGGTCCTGGCGGGTCCGGTGGCGGGCGTGGCGCTCGACCGCTTCGATCGCAAGCGCATCATGATCGCCAGCGACCTCATCCGGGCCGTGGTGGCCCTGGGTTTCGTGCTGACGATCCACCAGCCGCGGCCCTGGCTGCTGTATGTTCTCAGCGCCGCGCTGATGTTCGCGTCCCCGTTTTTCACCAGCGGCCGCGCCGCGATTCTGCCGACGATCGCCAACTCCGAGGAACTGCACGCCGCGAATTCACTCACCCAAACGACGCAGTGGGCCACCCTGACCGCGGGAACGCTCCTGGCCGGGTTCAGCGCGGCCGCGCTGGGATACCGGTGGGCATTCGTCATCAACTCCCTGTCGTTCGTTTTTTCCGCGGCGATGATCTGGCGCATGGCGGTTCCCGGAGGCTTCCGGGCCCGGCGACATGCCGCGGAAGGCGTGGTCCGCCCCTGGCGCGAATACAGTGATGGAGTGAAGTACCTGCGCTCCGTGCCGCTGATGGTGGGGATCGCTTTGATCTCGGTGGGCTGGGCGATGGGAGGGGGAGCGGCGCAGATCCTGTTCGCGCTCTTCGGCGAACAGGTCTTTCACCGCGGCGCGTCGGGCATCGGCGCCATCTGGGGCTTCGCCGGCATCGGTCTGCTGGCCGGCGGCGCCGCCGGCCACCTGCTGGGAAAGCGAGCGGGCTTCGCCGGGTACAAAAAGGCGGTCACCATCTCCTACCTGGCGCACGGCGCGGCGTACATGGCGTTCAGCCAGGCGCGCGGGTTCGGGTTCGCCCTCCTGGCGATGATGCTCTCGCGGGTCGGGATGGCGATCACCACCGTGCTTAACAACGCGCAACTGCTGCGCCACACTCCCGACGCCTTCCGCGGGCGCATCTTCGCCACCATGGAGTCTCTGCGCTGGTCGGTCATGATCGTATCCATGGCGGCGGCGGGAATTGCATCCCAGTACTTCAGCCCCAGGACGATCGGTCTGGCCGCCGGGGGATTCGGTTTGGCCACGGCGCTGGCCTGGGCATGGCGCGACTGGCGTGGTCTGCTGCCGGAACCGCGGGCGGAGGAAAGCGGTCCATCGGCCGCCGCCCTCCACCCCTTGCCCGGCGCGGGCCTGGGCGACAACTAGCGTAGGGGCGAGGCATGCCTTGCCCGTGCTTCGAGAAGAAAACAAGCGGCCGCGGACCGGCGTGACGGGAAGAAAGCGAGCGGTCTCTCCACCTGCACAAAAGCCGCCGCGCAGCCGATATGGAGGAGTGAGGGAGAAGACGCTTGTTTCCGATTCAGGACCCGCCAGCGGGGACGGCGGATAGGGGCGCGGGGGAGCAGGCGGAGCGCCGCATGCCGGTGCTGATCGCGGAAGATAATCCGGTCTTCCAGTCGATGCTGCGCAGCATGCTGGCCAAGTGGGGATATGCGCCGCTGGTGGCGCGCGACGGCAATGAAGCCTGGCGGATCCTGCAGTCCGCCGAGGCCCCGCGGCTCGCAATCCTGGATTGGATGATGCCCGGCGCCAATGGGGTGGAGTTATGCCGCCGGGTCCGCGCGGCGCGCCGGGAGCCCTATGTGTACATCCTTCTGCTGACGGCGCGCAAGGATTCGCAGGACCTGGTGGAGGGCATGGAAGCCGGCGCCGACGATTACCTGACCAAGCCGTTCAATACGCACGAGCTGCGGGTGAGGCTGCGGGCTGGGCGGCGGATTCTCGACTTGCAGGAGGAACTGCTGCGCACCCGGGAGGCCCTTCGGGTACAGGCCACGCACGATGATCTCACGGGATTGTTGAACCGCGTCACGATTCTGGAATTGCTGCAGAATGAGACGGAGCGTTGCGCGCGCGAGAGGAAACCGCTGGCGCTGCTCATGGCGGATTTCGACCGGTTCAAGCTGGTGAACGATACGCACGGACACCTCGCCGGAGACGGCGTTCTGCGGGAAGCTTCGCGGCGGATGAAGGCGGCTCTGCGGCGCTACGACGTGAGCGGGCGTTACGGCGGCGAGGAGTTCCTGGTGGTCCTGCCCGGCTGCGATTGCCGGACGGCGCGCACCCAAGCCGAACGGTTGCGCGCCGCCGTTTCCGCCGACCCCTTCCTGGTGGCCGCGGAACCGTTGCGCGTCACTTGCAGCATCGGTGTTTCCTGGCGGGTGAACCCCACCGCCGCCCAGGTTGATGACCTCATACGTGAAGCGGATCTCGCGCTCTATATGGCGAAGGACCATGGCAGGGATCGCGTGGAGACCTATGATCAGCAGGACTAGGCCCCCAGGTCCGCATCGCGGTCCTCGTTTTTAAAGCCTCGGGCCGTTCGTACCGCCGCTGGTCCGTTTGCGCCGCCGGTTGCTCTGGGCGGGCAAGAACCGGTGGCCAAAACCGACCACCGGCGGTACTTAAACGCTGCGTCGCCCAACTCGCGGGTGGTGTGGCGCCGCTCCTTAAAAATAAATTTCCCGGCCGATTGCATTGCGCTATACTTGAGCATCCCCCGACAAGTCGAGACTATGGACTTCATACTTCGCTGCTACTCGGAAGAGGATCTGGCCGCGCTGGTGCATGATCTGCGCCAGCCGCTAAGCACCATCGGGCTCAGCGCATCGTACCTGGAAATGGTCTTGGAGGATGCCACCGAGCACGCCAAAGAGCAGGTCCGGTCCATTCAACATCAGGTGGACCGGTTGAGCGCCATGCTGGACCAGACGGCGGCGCAACTCCGCCGGGCTGGCCTTCAGCGTGCGCGGGAGTCCGTGGAGAGCCGGGATTCCACGAAACCGCAGAGCGCCGCCGTAGCGTAATTCGGAGGCTTGACCGGGAAACGTGGGCGGCCGTCCCACCTCCCGCGCGCAAGATCTTTCCAGACGGGCGTACGAAGGCCGCGGTCGATGACGACATAAGCGTCGGCGCGGTCCAGGAACCGCAGGCTGGAATCCTTGAAGTCGCCGCAGGCGAAATCCAGCAGCATCAGGAAAACGGTGGGCTGCGCCACTTCCAGGATGCTGTTGGATTCCACGATGACGTTGGCGTTCTGTTCGAGAATCTTGCGGAGGACGCCGGCGGCCGAAGGTAGTTGCCCGGCGGGAGCGCGCAGCCAGAAGGAGCGTGCGGCGCCGGCCGCGAGGAAGCGGCCCGAATCGCTCCCTCCTGGTTCGTACTCCTCGCTCAAGGCGATGGGGTGCTCCGGCTCCGCTTCGCAGCCGCACGGCGTTCCCTCCCGGGCGCACACGCCGTGGCCGTACTGGGTGATCTTGACGGCCGTCCACCGCCGCGCGCTGAAATGACGGATCAGGCCCGCGGCCAGGGACGTTTTTCCTATATTGCGCGAGTGGCCCCCCACCACCACCAGCATCAGACGCGCCGCTCCAGTTCGGCGAGCCTGCGCTTGAGTTCCGTCATTTCCCGCCGGAATTCGGGGAGACGGGCCAGATTGGCGAGTTGTTCGAGGTGTTGCTTCAGGGGGCGGGCGGGCGTGCCCCAGACGGTCTCACCGGAGCGGATGATCTTGGAGGTGAGCACTCCGCAGCCGGAACCGAGCACCGCGCGGGATTCGATCCGCGCCTTATCGCCGACGCCCACCTGGCCGCCGATGAGGGCGTAGTCCTCCACCACCACGCCTCCCGAAAATCCGGTCTGGGCCGCCACCGCGACGTGCCGTCCGATGCGGCAGTTGTGCGCCACATGAACCATGTTATCGAGTTTGGTGCCCTCGCCGATGGACGTCACCCCGAGAGCCGCCCGGTCCACGCAGGAATTGGCGCCGATTTCCACAAAATCGCCGATTTCGACGCGCCCCACCTGGGGAAACTTGTGCCAGCGGTCGCGTTCCATGACGTAACCGAAGCCGTCGGCCCCGATCACGCAGCCGGAGTGGAGAATTGTCCCCCGGCCGATATCCACGTTGTCGTACACGGTGACATTGGGGTGCAGGATACAGCCTTCGCCGATGGTCACGCGTTTGCCGATGAAGCAACCCGCGCCGATGCCCGAAGCCACGCCGATCTTGCTGCCGTCGCCCACCACCGCGTGCGGGCCGATATGAACCAGGGCGCCGAGTTCGACGTCCGGCCCAACCACCGCCGTGGGATGGATGCCGGGCGGCAACTCGACCGTGGGGTAAAACCGGCTCATGGCGCGGGCGAACGCGGTGCGCGGCTCCGGCGCGCGGATGACGGTGCGGGAACTGGGGCTGGGCCATTCCGGGGACACGATGAGACAGCCCGCGGCCGACGCGGCTGCCTGCGCCGCGGCCTTGCGGCTGCCCACGAAAGCCACATCGGATTCGGCCGCGGTCTCGAGCGTCGCCACGCCCGACAGTTCTTTCTCGCCGTCGCCTTCAAACGTAGCGCCCAGCCATTCCGCCAATTCGCGCACGCGCATGAAAATAGTATTACAGGATATGGAGCTATCAGCTATCGGCCGTCAGCTATCCCGGCCGGCGGCCGGGCGAAAAAGCTGAATGCTGACAGCTTATGGATTTATCATACGTTTTCATGCCTATCGATCCATCGGCGGTGGTGGCGGAGACGGCGCGGGTGCATCCGGAAGCGTCGATCGGGCCGGGAGTCCGAGTCGGCGAGTTTTGCGTGATCGAAAGCGAGGTGGCCATTGGCGCGGGCTGTTCGCTGGAGCCCGGCGTCTTCGTGAAGCGCTGGACCACCTTGGGCGAGCGCAACGCGATTTCCGCCGGAGCGGCGCTGGGGACGGACCCGTTTGACAAACACTTTACGGGTGAACGCAGTTACCTGCGCATCGGCCACGACAATGTCATCCGCGAGCATTTCACGATCTCGCGCGGTACGGCGCCGGAGTCCGCCACCGTGATCGGCAACGAAAACTACATCATGAGCTCGGGACACATCGCGCACAACTGCCGCATCGGCGACGGCAACGTGATCGCGAGTTGCGCGCTGCTGGCGGGGTACGTCGAAGTGGAAGACCTGGCGTTCATTTCGGGAGGCGTCGCCATCCACCAGTTCTGCAAGATCGGACGGCTGGCTATGGTCGCGGGGAACACCGGGGTCAGCAGCGACGTGCCTCCGTTCATCACCTGCGCCGGATACCGCGGCCACCCGGCGGGGCTCAACCTGGTGGGAATGCGCCGCGCGGGCTACGACGCGGAACAGATCGCGGCGGTCAAAAAGGCGTACAAAACGCTGTACCATTCCGGCCTGCTGCTGGAAGAAGCCCTGGCGAGGATCGAGGCGGAGATCGAAGGGCCGGAGGCGCGGAGTTTTGCGGAGTTTATCCGGCGCTCCGAGCGCGGGATCTGCCGGCCGCGGGGACGATGAAGCCATGAGCGGCGGCGCCGGAGCGGGCATGCGCGGCCCCTGCACGGCGGAGGTTACGCCAGCGCTTCGCGCAGTTTGGTCATCAGCTCGACGGTGGTGAAAGGTTTCGCAAGGTAGGTCACGCCGGGATCCAGAACGCCCTCGCGGCCGATCACGTCGGCCGTGTACCCCGACGTGTACATCACCCGCAACGAAGGGCGGACCGCCTGCAGCCTGGCGGCCAACTCGCGCCCGTTCATTCCGGGCATGACGATGTCCGTGAGGAGGAGGTGAATCGGCCCGGGATATCCCGCGCAAACTTCGAGCGCCTCCGCGCCGTTGGACGCTTCCAGCAGATGGTACCCGTGCTGCCCGAGCATGATGAGAGTGAGGCGCCGGACTTCCGGCTGGTCCTCCACCACCAGCACCGTCTCGGAGCCGTGGGCCGGCTCCTGGCTGGGCGAGGCCGCACGCGCCGCCTCGCAGGAAAGCTCCGTCCTGGGGAGATAGATCTCGAACAAGGAGCCCTTGCCGAGATCGCTGCGCACGCGAACCCAGCCGCGGCTCTGGCGCACGATGCCGTAGACGGTAGCCAGTCCGAGGCCGGTCCCCAACCCGGTCTTCTTGGTGGTGAAGAACGGCTCGAAGATCTTTTGCTGCGTCTCCTCGGACATCCCGGCGCCAGTGTCGCTCACGGAGAGGACGACGTAAGGGCCCGGAGCGGCCTCGGGCGGAAGCGCGGGGAAACCGCCATCGACTTCGATGCGCGCGGTTTCGATTCCGAGTCTGCCGCCTCGCGGCATGGCGTCGCGCGCATTCACCGCGAGGTTGAGCAGCACCTGGTGGAGCTGCGCGCGATCGGCGTTCACGACACAGGGGCGTGGATCGAGCGTCAAGGCGATCTCGATATCCTCGCCGATGAGCCGGCGGAGCATCTTCCCGGCTTCGTTCACCACGTCGTTGAGACAGACGGGCTTCAACTCGGCCATCTGTTTCCGGCTGAAAGCGAGCAACTGCTGGATCAAGGCCCCCGCGCGTTCGCCGGCGGAGCGGATCTCCTCCAGCGATTCACGCGAGGGATCGCCCGGGTCCAACCGGGCCAGGAGCATGTCGCAATAGCCGTTAATCACCGTAAGGTGATTGTTGAAATCGTGGGCTACGCCGCCCGCCAGGCGGCCCACGCTCTCCATCTTCTGGGCCTGCCGCAACTGCGCTTCCAGGGACGACCGTTCCGCTTCGATCTTGCGGCGCTCGCGGATGTCGCGGAAGAAGACGAGAGCGCACGGCTCCTGGTCGTAGCGCACCGGGACGGCCGAAACTTCCGCGGGAAGGATTTCGCCGTCGAGCCGCACGTAACGCCGTTCCACCTCCGGAACGTTCTCGCCCCGGCACACCGCGGCGAACCGGTTGCGGACTGCGTCGAGTTCGTCCGGATGGGTGAAGTCACGCATCGAACGGCCCAACAACTGGCCCGGGAGCTCGGCCCCGAGGAGCCGAACAGCTACCGGATTGGCGTAGACGATTTCCGCCGCGTTCTCTACCACGATGCCTTCGGGGGCATTCTCCACCACGCGGCGGAAGCGTTCCTCGCTCTGCTGGAGCGCCGCTTGCGCCCGTGCGACCGCCGCGCGGCGGTCTACTTCGGCCTCGTAATTCTGGAGGTAGAAGAGCGCCTGATGGCGCCTCCACAGGGCTGCCAGGCCGGCCCCGGCCGCCAGGATCATGGCTATGGCGGTGACGCCGACCAGCGCGAAACCGCGGCCGATGGGCGCGAAAACTTCCTTCGTGTCGAGTTTAGCCACGAGGGACCAGCCCGTCTCGGGCACCTGCCGGACCGCCGCGAGCACCGGGACGCCGCGGTAATCCACGCCCTCCACGATCCCCTGCGCCCCGTGCACGGCGAGCGCCGCGGGGAGATTGTCCCGCGAGGCCGGGAGCCGGAAGCTCATGGCCGTCCTGGGTCGGTTGCGGAAATTGCTCAGGTATGCCACCTCGTTGTTCTCGCGCCGTACCAGGAGGGTCTCGCCCGTGGCGCTGGGCGTGGGCCACCGCTGAAGCAGCGGATACAGGTAGTCCTCGGGATCAATGCCGAACAGCAGGGCGCCAAAAGGCGGCGCGCCGGGAACCAGCCGCAGCGGCATAGTCAAGCCGAGGTGGATGGGACCGCCGGCGTCATGGTGGAAATCCCGCAGCAGGACGTGGCCGGCGCTCATCGCCTCTTCCACCAGACTGCGGAGATGGGCCGTGTCGCCCAACTGGCGGCCGGCCGTGACCAGCGCCTGGCCGCGGACGTCCGTGAGCACGGCGTCGGCGTACGGGCCGCCTTCGCAGATCGCCTGAAGCCAGTTCTGGATCTGCGCGCGTTCCGCGGGGCTGCCCCTTCCGGCCAAGAGCCGCTCCATGGCCCCCAGGCTCATCCGGTCCTCCGTGATGGCCCGGGCGTCGCTGAGCCGCTCCTGCCGCCATTCGGAAATCTGCCGGACTTTCATGTCGGCGATAGCCAGTAGCTGGTTACGCACTTCGCGCTCGAGAGCCTTCCTCTGGACGAGGTGGTACCGGTAGGATACGGCGGCGATGGCGACTACCAGAACGAAAAAGAGGGCGAGAAACTGGGATGGAATCCGAGGAACCGGCCGCGGTAGCAGGTCTTTTTTCACAGCGGCGGGCATAGACGGATCGCGAGCCTCTTCCACCCAGACACAGCCGACCTTCAGGCCGTTGCGGTTGCCCGGTTTCTAGCAGGTTAACAGAATCCGAAGGCCGGTTCCAGTGGCGCTGGAGCGCAGGCCCGGCTGCCAACCCAGCTCAGGATGTTAAACTCACCTCATCCGAAACTTTTCGGGAGTCGAGGGGTATAGAAAATTATGATCGAGGTAGAGGACCTGTTGTCCGGCGTGGTGGCGGAACCGATCCGGAGGCGCGCCATCACCAACCACGGGGTTTTGAACGAGGCGTACCATTACCCCAAGCCGAGCTCGTTTTCGCGCGGCCTGCGGATCGATCTGAAGGGAATCGCCATTCTGCTGATTTCCGGCACAGCCAGCATCGACGAGAACGGCGACACCGTGCACGTGGGGGACCTCCGGGCGCAGAGCCGGCGCACGTTCCAGAACATCACCGGGCTGCTGGAATCGGAAGGCGCCGGTTGGAAGGACATCGTGCGTACCACCTGCTACCTGAGGGACATCGAGCGCGACTACGCGGCGTTTAACGAAGAGCGCACGACGTTTTATGCGGAGCAGGGGCTGGACCCGCTGCCCGCCTCCACGGGAATCCAGGCGATCCTCTGCCGGCCGGAGTTGCTGGTGGAAATCGAGGCCATCGCCATGTTCCGCACGGAGAAGTAGGGCCCGGGCTTTGTGGGGCGGACCAGGGGGGGCGGTCCTGCTATGCTGGACACTCGGAGGACCTGAGATGACCAGACGCGATTGTCTCCAATTCCTGGCCGCCACTTCGGCCGCGGCGGCGGCCGCGGCCTCGGCCCGAGCGGCGGCGGGTGACGCCGACCGCGAAACCCGGATGAAATGGTGGCACGAGGCCCGTTTCGGCATGTTCATCCACTGGGGGCTGTACAGCCAGTTGGGCCGCCACGAGTGGGTCATGGAGAACGAGGGCATCCCGGTGGCGGAGTACGAGAAACTCGCCGCTACCTTCCGCCCCAAGCCGAACGTAGCGCGCGACTGGGCGCGCCTGGCCAAACAGGCCGGCCAAAAGTACATGGTGCTCACCACCAAGCACCATGAGGGCTTCTGCAATTTCGACTCGAAGCTCACCAATTATTGCGCCACAAAACAGGGTCCCGGGCGCGACCTGGTGAGAGAGTACGTCGAGGCCGCGCGGGCGGAGGGCCTGCGCGTCGGGTTCTACTATTCCCTCATGGACTGGCACCACCCCGACGGCGCCCGCTGCGCGACCGACGAGCAGGCCCGCCGCCGGTTCGTGGATTACATCCACGGGCAAATCCGTGAACTGCTCACCAACTACGGCAAGATCGATATCCTCTGGTACGACGTGAACTGGCCGCTCAAACCCGACGGTTGGGAATCGGAAAAGATGAACGAGATGGTCTACCAGCTTCAGCCGCAGATCATCGTCAACAACCGCAATGGCCTGCGCGGAGACTTCACCACGCCCGAACAGACCATCCGCGCGTCCTCCGATCAGGCGTGGGAGTCCTGCATGACCCTGAACGGGAGCTGGGGCTATCACAAAGCCGACACGGATTGGAAGACGCCCCGGACCATCGTGCGCAACCTGGTGACCTGCGCGCACGACGCGGGCAACTACCTGCTGAACATCGGGCCCACGGGCGACGGCTCGATCCCCCCGGAGTCGTCGAAGGTTCTGTCGGCCACCGGCGCCTGGCTGCAGCGCAACGGGGAGAGCATCTACAAGTCCGAAAAGTGCCCGGGCATGCGATCGCAGAGCGCCGGGTTCACCCGCCGCGGCAACACGCTCTACATGCACGTCCACTACTGGCCGGGAGAGACGGTGGCGTTGGGCGGGCTTATGTGCAAAGTGAAATCGGCGCGCCTGCCGGCCACCGGCAAAGAGGTGAAATTCGAGCAGGAGGCATTCCGCGTGCGCTTCACGGGGCTGACGGACAAGGCGCCCGACGACCCGGTGACGACCATCGCCATCGAATGCGACGGCGAGCCGCGGCAGGACATGGACGCGGTACGGCGGACCAGGCCGCGCCGGGAAGTGTAGCGCCGCTGGCGGCTCCTACTCGATCACCTTCTTCTTGCGGCACCAGTCGATCAGCAAGTCGCGCAACAGGCCCACGTCGCCGCCGAATTCGAGGCCGGTGGTCCCCAACTGGCTGCGGGCGCTCTGGTTCGCGGCGGTGAAATCGGTCACGGCGAGGGTATACTCCCGGTCGGGGTCCACGGTGCGGTCGCCCAGAACGACCCGCGGCAACTCGCGGCCTTTCACCCTGGCGACCACCACGGCGTTGTCGAATGGCATGACGTCCCATATGTTGCGCACCAGCAACTGCCCTTCGGGCAGCGTGTCGCGCACGCCGCCGGAGTTGATGAAAGCGAAATCGGCTCCCGTCTCGTCGCGCATGGCGCGCTCGATCAGGAGCTTCATGTCGGCCTTTTCGAATTTACGCCTGGAAACCGCGAGGGGCTGGTCCACCCGCGCCTTCACTTCGTCTTCCCAACGCTTCACCTGCGCGGCCATGTCGGAGGCCGGCTCAATCCGCGAGGCGTCGATGGGGATGCGCTTCCAGTTCCACGAGACCGGAGCCTTCTTTTCCGTGTCCACCGCGAGTTCCAGCCGGCCCAACTCCTCGCCGTAGCCTTTGACGCGCACCAGGATGCGGCCGTCGCGAACGGTTTCGCGCGGCAGGCCGTCGTGCAGGTGGCCGGAGATGATCACCGGGATTTCGGGCGCGGAGCGAAGAAACTCGTCTTCCTCACGCCCGGTGATGTGGGCCAGGAGAACGATCAGATCCGATTGCGCTTTCAACTCCGCCGCATACTTGCGGACGGTGGCGACCACGGGGAGGGTATGCCAGTCCTGCATCAGTTTGGGAGTGGAGAGGGTCTTCATATCGTCGGTCAGGGCGCCGAGCACCGCTACCCGCAGCTTGTTGACCGCCAGAATCACGTACGGCCGGGAGGCGAAGAGCCGGTCCCCCGCCCCGGCGATGTTGGCCGAGACGACCGGATACTTCGCCGTATCCATGAACTTGCGCGTCTGGAGCCAGCCGTAGTCGAAATCGTGGTTGCCGAGCGTGGCGGCGTCGAAGCCGAAGAGGTTGGCGAGCTCATACACCGGCAGGCCGTGAAAAATGGTGGAAACGGGAGTCCCCTGCACCAGGTCGCCCGCGTTCAGGAGGATGCAATCGGAACAACCGGCGCGCTCGCGCCGGATGGCCGCGGCGAGGTACGCGAACCCGCCCAGCCGCGTATCGTCCGCGGGCGAAATATGCGCGTGGATGTCATTGGTGTGAAGGATGGTCAGCGACCGGACCTCGCCGGCAAGCTGAAGGCAGAGGAGGAAACCCAGGGCCGCCACGCGGCGGGGAAGATTGCGCATAGAGGGCTTATTGTAGCCGCCGGCAAGACCGGCGGCGGCGCGTGCGATGATGGAACTTCCGATGTCATCCGACCCCAAAGAGGAGTGGCTCGCCGCGGCGCGGGCGGCGATTGAAATCGAAGCCGCGGCGCTGGCCCGGGCCGCCGGCCGGTTGGACGGTGAATTGATCCGCGCGGTGGACCTGATTTTGGCCCATCCCGGGAAGGTGGTCGTCACCGGAATCGGAAAATCCGGCCACATCGCCCGGAAACTCGTGGCCACGCTGTGCAGCACGGGGACGGCGTCCGTATTCCTGCACCCCGCGGAGGCGGTGCACGGCGATCTCGGGATCTATACGCAGGGCGACCCCACGGTGGTGATTTCGAAAAACGGCTCGTCGGCCGAGTTGCTGGCGCTGGCGCCGATCCTGCGCGAGTTCCGTTCCCCGCTGATCGGGATTCTGGGGAACGGCGTATCGCCGCTGGCCGCGCAGATGGATGTTCTGCTGGACGCTTCGGTGGAGCGGGAGGCCGATCCGAACAACCTGGCGCCCACGGCCAGCGCGGCGGCGGCGCTGGCGCTGGGCGACGCCCTGGCCATAGCCTTGATGTGCGCCCGCAATTTCACGCCGGAGGAGTTCGGGCGGTTCCACCCGGGAGGGCAACTCGGCCGCAACCTCCATCTGAGCGTGGGCGAGGCGATGCACACGGAGGCGGCGTTCGTCTGCCCGGAAGCCAGCCTGCGGGACGTGATTATCGCCATGACGCGGCGGCCGTTGGGAGGAGCGTGCGTGGTGTCCGCGGGAGGCCGCTTGGCCGGATTCATCACCGACGGCGACCTGCGCCGCGCCCTCACTACGCATGAGGACCTTCGCGGGCTTTGCGCCGCCGACGTCATGACAAGCACGCCGGTGACGGTGGGCCCCGAAGTCACGCTGGGCGAGGCGCTGGAACTGATGGAGCGCCGCCCATCGCAGATTTCCGTGCTGCCGGTGGTAGCCGCGGACGGGCGGGCCCTGGGGGTTATCCGCCTCCACGATATCTTCCTGGGCAAGCGGTAGGGCCGCCCTTCGGCCGTGTGTTCCGGCACGCCCACCATTCAGCTTCGCCCCTTACATTGGTGAGGATGAGGTTCTTCTTTTCCGTGGCTCTGCTCCTGGCGGGGCGCCTCGCGGCGCAGGAAATCCAGGCCGTCCCGGCGGTTTCGGGAATCGCTTTACCCACCGATATCCAGAACGCGGGCGACGGGTCGGGACGCCTCTTCCTGGTGCAGCAGAACGGGATTGTGCGCATCTTCCGTAACGGTTCGCTCGCCCCACAGCCATTCCTGGATATCGGTGCGAAGACTCACGCCGGCGGCGAACAGGGTTTGCTGGGACTTGCGTTTCCGCCGGGGTTCTCGCAAAGCCGGCGGTTCTACGTGGATTACACGGACCTGAACGGCAACACGGTGATTGCGCAATACCTCGTATCGGCTAACCCGGATGCGGCGGACGCCGCCTCGGAGACGGCGCTGCTGCACATCACGCAGCCATTCGCCAACCACAACGGCGGGCAGTTGCGATTCGGGCCGGATGGATACCTCTACATCGGGATGGGCGACGGCGGCTCCGCGGGCGACCCGTTCGCCAACGGGCAGAACCTGGGCACGCTCCTCGGCAAGATCCTGCGGGTTGACGTGGAGAGCCAGCCCGGACAGGTGAAGATTCCGCCGGACAACCCTCTCGCGAGCGCCGCGGGCGCGCGCCCGGAGATCTGGGCCTACGGCCTGCGGAACCCCTGGCGCTTCAGCTTCGACCGCGCCGACGGCGATCTCTACATCGCCGATGTCGGCCAGGACGCTTACGAGGAGGTAGACTACCAACCGGCGGGGGGCGGCGGCGGGCAGAACTATGGGTGGAACATCATGGAGGGAATGCACTGCTTCGCGCAGGCCAACTGCCATATGCAGGGGCTTACCCTTCCCGTGACCGAGTACACGCATGCCGACGGCGGTTCGATTAGCGGCGGATTCGTCTACCGATGCCGGGTTTCGCCGGGCCTGCGCGGGACGTACCTTTACGGCGATTATTGCAGCGGGAAGATCTGGGGATTGGAACGCCAGGGCTCGTGGAGCAGCCGGCTGCTCCTGGCGTCAGGCTTCGCCATCACCACGTTCGGAGAGGACGAATCCGGCGAACTGTACGTTGCGGATGCGAAAAGCGGAACCGTTTACCACATTGTGGGAAGCCAGGCTCCGCGGTTCACTGCAGCCGGCGTGGTGAACGCGGCGGATTTCGCGCCGGGTCTGGTGGCCGGTTCGGCGGCCACGGTATTCGCCGCCGGGGTCCTGGACGACCCCGGGGTGGTCGCGGCGGGCGCGGTACCAGTGCCGCCTTCACTCCAGGGCGTCTCGGTGACAGTCAACGGGATCGCCGCCCCGGTCCTCGCGCTGGCCGACCGGAACGGCGTGGAGCAGGTAAATTTTCAGACGCCGTTCGAGATCGAGGGGCAGCCGAGCGCGTCCGTGGTGGTCGCCCGCGCGGGCCATGCCAGCGCCGCCGTCGCCGTGCCCGTGCTGTCGGCGCAACCGGCGATTTTCACCTTCGGCGGATCGCTGGCGGTCGCGGTACACAACGCCGACTACAGCCTCGTGACAAGCGCCCGCCCGCTGGCGCGGGGCGAATATGCGTTCGCCTACGCGTCCGGTCTGGGGCCGGTGAGCAACCAGCCGGCGGACGGGGTGGGAGCGCCCACAGAAGTTCTGGCCGCCGCGCATGC
>JAIQFU010000055.1 GCA_020073115.1 Terriglobia bacterium | reverse complement strand
AGATATCAGGAACTTTGATCTCGATGCGCTTCTTCTGCTGTCCATCGAGAGGAGACTGCGTAGCCATTATCTAGCGGGAGCCCTGAATCGAGGATTCAGATTTCCTTGCGGCTGGTCGATAGGTGGCCGTACCCTTGCTCCTCTTTCCATAGGCTTGTCCAAAACTTCGTTCTGAACTGAAGGCATGGCCACATGGGGTCTCTCGGGCGAGCTTGTCTGAGCTTGAGGACCATCTGGCATTGGACGACGCAAATGAGCAGGAAGAACCGCAGGCATCGTCATAACTGGCTGAGGCTGAGCTGAGGGAGGCCTGGGCGGAGGAGGACCTGGGGTACCAGGAGGTGGCTGCGGCTCCGGCGGCTCGTCCCTCAAGTTCACCTCGGATATGAATCAAAAGTGCCAGGCCGCCGGGAATCAGCAAGATAGGGCCGATGATTGTGCGCTTCGTGACAGTTCCTTTTTGCGTGGCGATTACACCGGCGCTCCCGCGATTTCGGCGCGCAGGCGGTCCACTTCCCGGGCCAGGACGGCCAGCGACGCGCCACACTCGCCGAACTCGCTGCGGGCCGCCCGGCGCTCGATCTCCAGCAGCGCGGCGGCCGCCGCTCTGGCCCCCACGTTGGCGCAGGCGCCCTTGGAGTAATGTGCGAGCCGCATCGTGGTTTCTGGATCCCGCTGGCGGATGGCGGTTTCCAGGAGCCGAATCTGCCGCGAGGAATCCTCGATCAAAGTCTCCAGGATCTCGCGTATCAGATCGGCATCGCCGAGCGTGACGTCTCGCAGTTGTTCCCAGTCCAGGGTTGTGGTGGAATCGGAAGCTCGCACGCCCCGATTGTGGCAGGCGGCGAGGGAGCGATGAATTGGAGAAAGGCCTGAGGACGGGGCAGAAAAAGGCTTATCTGGCGCGCAGTTTCCCAAACTGGAAAGACGTCTTCAGTACGCGCAGGCGGGAATCCAAAAGCGCGCTGGCCATGAAGCCCGGCTCCTGAGGAGTCCCGAAACGCAGGTCGAAGACCTCCACCAGGGTGCTGTTTTCCGGTTCGGCGGCGGGGGTGATGCGCCACAGCGGGAACTGGGAAAAGCGCAGAAATTCCTGAAGCACCGGCGCGCGGCGGGCGGCGTCGATGGCGGGATCGGAGGCGGGTTTGTGGAAGACGGCCGCCCGCAAAGGGTCGAAGTCGCCCATCAGGTCCACGTCTTCGACTGCGTAGAACTCGCCGGTCTCGATCAGCCCGCGCCAGCGAAAGGGGTTGGCGGCGTTGGGCAGGGCGGCGACGCGCAACGGGGCGGCGCCCTCATAGAGGCGCGCATCCAGGGCCCCGGAGGCGCGCGCGTGCAGGAAACCCCGGCCGCAGTTGTAAACCAGCAGGAAAAGAAGGGCGAAAATGGCGAAGCCGCGGCCGTGCGGCCGCCCTTTCACATTTCCGGAAGAGATTTCGGATCCGACCAGCCGGGCGATGAAAGGGCCCGCCACCGAGATCAACAGCACGGCCCAGATCCACAGATCGACGATGCTCGTCAGGTCCAGGCGCAGCCACTCGGACGAGAAGGGCAGCAGCGCCCGAAGGCCGTACATGTTGGTCCAATCGAGGAGCAAGTGGGAGCCGACCCCGAGCGCCGCGGCGGCCAGCGCGCCGGCCCAGCGGAGCGGCTTGCGGCTGGCGGCCCGGACCACCAGGACCGACAGCACGGCCAGCACCGGCAAGGCGACCAGGGAGTGCGTCAGGTGGCGGTGGTAGTGGAGGTAATTCAGGGGGCCGCCCGCGGCCGCGAGAATGTCGATATCCGGGGCGTTGGCGGCCAACAGCAGGATGGGGGTGGCCAGAGGCGTCCAGCGGTTGAGGCCCGCCCTGCTCAGGAACAACCCCGTGGCGGTGTGGGTGAGAGGATCCATGCGTGTCGCCGGAATCCCATTGTAAGGGGATTGCTCCGGCGCGGGCTGAAGGCCCGCCCCCATGAGGCGGCGCGGGCCTTCCATGGTTCACGCCGAGAGCGGCAAGGGTTCGGGATGGATGGTTCCGTGGAAATACTCATCGACCGGATAAAGGGCGTAGGGCTTCAACTCGGCGAAACAGCGGCCGAGTTGCTTTTCGATGCGGTACACGGCGTGGAAGAAATTGCCGCGGTCCATGTTCAACCGCCGGCAGCAGAGCCTCCAGTCGGCCCCCAACAGGAAGTGAAACCGAAAGACCGTGTAATCCGGCTCAGCCAATACCCGCCGGCTGACCAGGCAGAAGTCCGCCATGTATTCCTCCCGTTTTCGCGAGTAGACCCGGCGGCCGCCCCTGCCGCGGCAGAACTCCAGCGAAACCGTACTGGCGTGCTCCCCGTTGGCGACACACTCGCGAAACCGGCGGTAGCACGCGCGGAAGACCGCGCGAAACACGCAGTTGCACGGCGCTTCCTTTCCTTTGCGAAGAGGCCTGATGCCAAGGCCTTCGCACGCTGTGCAAGATGTTTTTGCCAGCCCGATGGTTTGAGATCGATTCCAGCGCTGCATTGATTTAAGTCCGTCCTCCTGCCGGCGGCCCACGGCCCTTTCCGGCGGCATTGCTCGACAACTGTTCTCAAATGTACGGCCTCGTACGAAACCGTCAAGTATTTCAAACTAAATTCTTTTTCGACTGAAGCGCTTTTCATTCGCTGGACAGTGCGCTAAGATCTTGAAACATAAGTAATTATGCGAAACAAAACTAAGCATTATCTTATGTAAAAGCTAGGTGTGATTCTTATGCTTACTCAGAAGATTGAGTACCCCTCTATTCCGGATAGGAATATCCCTGATAACCGAGGGATTAACTTCAGGGGATTTCAGCAGCGGCTCATCGCCAACCTCCGCGACCGCGTGCGCGCGGGTGAAATCACCGAGCGCGGACTGGCGCGGCTGACGGGCGTTTCGCAGCCCCACATGCACCACGTCCTCAACGGCAAGCGCGCCGCTTCGCCGGATATGGCTGACAAGATTTTGCGGCAATTGCGCATGGACCTGTTGGATTTAATCGAGCCGCGCGAGTTCCTGGCGTGGCGCCGGCGCGGCGTGGAAATGATGAAGTGATTATCCTGTAGGAATGGAGTGCGAGAAGTGAGCCGGAAGGAAACGCGAGGGACGCCGGATACGCGCCTCACGCGGCTTGCCGCCCAGATCGACGCACTGGCGGAAAAGGATGAGAAGACCATCGAGGAATCGCGGCGCATCGCTGCGTTGCGGTGCTCGGCGGCGGCGGAACTGCATCGCGCCTGCTCGGATTTCGTGGCTTCCGTCAACGCCCTGCTGAAACGCACCGTCATCGCGCTCGATCCCTCGGAATATTCCGAGCGCGCCTTTCGGGAGGACGGTCCCAACCTGATTCAGATCAATGCGCGAGGCCGGGTTCTCGAGGTGGAGTTTGCGGCGACGGCGGGGATGCTCTCGACGGAGGACTTTCGCATTCCCTATACCCTGGAGGGCGCCGTCCGCGCGTTCAACCAGGAACTTCTCGAGAAAGCCGCCATCGAGGAGCAACTGCTTTTCTTTACGGTCGAGAAACACCGTGCGCTGTGGCGGTTCTTCGATGCCCGCACGTACCGCTCGGGGCCGTTCGACCGGGAGTACCTGATGACGTTGATGGAGCGGCTGATCTGAGAGGGGCTATACTCGCACTTCGAGGTGCGTATGGACCCCAACCGCCGTCAGTTTCTGACGTCCTCGGCAACCGCCGTGGGAGCTGTTTTTAGCGTCGCCCACGCAGTCCTGAACGCCGAACCGAAGAAGCCCAACATCGTCATCGTTCTTCTGGACGACTCCGGCTACTCAGATTTCCGGCCGTTCGGTAAGCCGGATTACGCCACCCCGAACGTGGCACGGCTGGCGCGCCAGGGCTGCACCTTCACCAACTTCCACGTGCCGCAAGCGGTGTGCTCGGCCTCGCGCTCGGCGCTGCTCAGCGGGTGCTATCCGGGGAGGACGGGCGTGGTGGGCGCCCACCCGCCCGGCGCCCGGGGCCTGGAGCCGAAGTTCGCCACCATGGGCGAAGTCCTCAAGGGCGCGGGGTACCGCACCGCAGTGTTCGGCAAGTGGCACATCGGCGATCAGCCCGAGACACGGCCGCCGGCCCGGGGGTTCGACGAGTCCTGCGGTCTGATGTACTCCAACGACATGTGGGAGTTTCATCCGCAGAATCCGAACGCCTATAAGGAATTCCCCCTCCACTTCTGGGAAAACGGGCAAGTGAAAATCGAGCGGATCACGCCCGAACTCCAGCCCAACCTGACCACCTGGTACACGGAGCACGCCGTGGATTTCATCCGGCGGAACCGGAACAACCCTTTCCTGCTGTACGTGCCCCAATCCATGCCGCACGTGCCGCTGTTCTGCAGCGAAAAGTTCAAGGGCAAATCCGGCGCGGGACTGTACGGCGACGTCATGATGGAGATCGACTGGTCGGTGGGGGAGATCGAGAAAGCGTTGCAGTCGGCCGGAGTGGCGGAACGGACGCTGGTGATTTTCAGCTCGGACAACGGTCCCTGGCTTTCCTACGGCAACCACGCGGGCAAAACTCCCTTCCGGGAGGGCAAAATGACCGGCTTCGACGGCGGCACGCGGAGCGCCTGCATCGTGCGCTATCCGGGGCAGATCAAGGCCGGTTCCACGTCGAAAACGATGTTCTGCTCGGTGGATCTGCTCCCCACCATCGCCCGCCTCACGGGCGCGCCGCCGCCGCGCAACGCCATTGACGGCCTCAACGTCTGGGACCTCATCCGGGGCCAACGCGGCGCGGCCAACCCGCACACGTTTTATCCGTTCTCCACGGGGCGCACCCTGGAAGGAGTATTCAGCGCCGACGGGCGATGGAAACTGCACCTGCCGCACCCCTATCAAAGCCTGGTGGAAGCGGGGCGGGACGGAAACCCGGGCAAGTACAGGCAGGCCAGGATCGAACTCTCTCTGTTCGATATGGAGGCGGACCCGCTGGAGACAACGAACGTCATCGAGCGCTACCCGGAAGTCGCCACGCGCCTTCAGGGCTGCGCCGAGGAGCAGCGGCGGGAATTTTATAGTTAACCCCGGGCACAGCGTGCCTCGCTCCTACGACACGGGGCCGTGAGGCAGGGGCCGGGCATGCGCGGCCCGGGAGCGCCACCACCCCTCCGCCAGCGTCGTGAAATCGGCCAGCGAGGGGAGGACCAGCACGCAACTGGCGGCGGTGGCGGCGATGCCTATGCTGGCGGTAAACCCCATGGACCACAATCCGGGGTGACGCGCCAGCAGCAGGCCTGCGAAACCCACGGCAGTGGTGGCGGCCGCCGATCCCACGGCCGCGGCCAGTTTACGCGCGGCGTGCCGGGCCGGCAGTCCCTCCTCGTGATACCGGTGCAGGATGTGGATGCCGTAATCGATCCCCAACCCCACGAGCAGGGGCAGCACCGTCAGGTTGAAGTAGTTCAGGCGCACGCCGGCCGCCGCGAGGACGGCCAGGCAGATGACGATGGCGCCGCCGACCGTGGCGAGCAGGACGGCGACTTCGGTCCACGAACGAAACGCGAGGTAGATCACGGCGGCGGCTGCCAGCCACGCCAGCAAAAGCGTGCGCCAGCCTTCTCGCCGCACGCGCAGCAGGATATCCGCCATAACCAACGATTCGCCCGCGGGCACGAACGTCCGGCCGCCGGCTTCCACCCCCTCGAGGCGGGCGGCGAAGGCGAGCGCTTCGGATGCCACCGACACGCGGTTCCGCGCCTCTACCACCACCAGGTAGATGTCCCCGCTTTCAGACGAAACACCGGGCCGCGTGAAGGCGCGCCTCGCGCTCTCTGGAATACCTTCGATGGCCATGGGCCGCAGGTCGAAATCGCGCATGCGGCGCGCCGCTTCCCGCAGATCCGCCGGCGCCGGGCGCAGGTTGCCGTCGCTCAACAGCTCGCGGATCCGTTCGGCGCACTCGCGTTTCGCGGGAGTCAGGCCATCGACCATCGACGCGAGGCTGTAGACCCGCCCGATGGGAGAGCGCTCGCCTTCACCGTCGCGGCGGGCTTCGACCTGGCGCGTGATGGCCCGGGATGCTTCGTAATCGGCGGTGAAGAAGACCGCCGGCGTGGACTTCTGATAGCCGAGGACCTCCGCCTTGCTGCGCAGCTCGCGGAGTTCGGGGAAGTCCGGGCGCAGGCGCTCGAAGTCCGTTTCGAGACCCAGTTTGGAATACGCAAACCACGCGCTGCCGGCCACCAGCAGGGTCCAGGCGCAGACCGCGGGCAGGACGCAGCTCCAGCGAAGAGGTGGGTTGGGGCAGGTCCTCGAGCTGCCTGTGACGGGAAGGTCGGGGACCTGCCCCACTTGCAGCCGCTTGCCGATCAGGGCCGCCAGGCCGGGGACGGTCAGGAGCGTGGCGGCGAGGATGAAACACACGCCCATGCCGGCAATGATCCCGAACTGGGAGAAGCCCCGGAAGTGCATCCACGCCAGCGACGCAAAGCCGGCGAGGTTGGTCAGCGCCGCGAAAAACAGCGGCGGTGCGGTGGAGCGTAAGGCGCGGCGGGTCGCGCCGGCGAGCCCGCCACCCCTGGCCAACTCCTCGCGCAGGCGGTGCAGCAGATGGATGGGATAGTCATCGCCCATACCGAAGATGATCAGGAAGAGAAAGGACGTGACCAGGTTCAGGCTGCCAAAGAGGAACTCCGCCGATGCGTAGGTCCAGGCCATCCCGATTCCCACCGGGACGAGAACCACCAGGGGCTGCCAGACGGACCGGAGGGCCAGCGCGGGAATCAGCAGAATCAGGGGCAGGGTGACCAGGGATGCGAGCGCGGCGTCGTGGAGAATGGAGTTGTACTCTTCCAGGCGGGCGCGCAACCCGCCGTAGAGGCGCGCGCGCAGCCGCGGGTGGTAAGACTCGGGCCGCAGCGCGCTGATGTCCGCGGCGGCGTCGGCGAGAATCCGCCTGGTCTTATCGACGCCGCTGGTGAGTTGCCGGATCTGCACCTGCATGAGCATGGCCGTGCCATCCGCGTTCTGGCGGAACTCCGCCAGCGGCATGGCGGCATCGCGAGCCAGCGCGCGGATGCGGTCCCAGGCCGGTTCGCCCGGCTCCTCCGAGAGGTCGAGCGCCAGGGGGGAGTGTTTCACCTTGGCGCGATGGACGGCGTCGCGCAGCTCGGTTTCCAGGTTCTCCATTTCTCCGATGGAAAGGAGGAAGGGCCAGCGCCGGCGCAGGAAGGCGGTCTCCCGGCGAAACTGCACCTGGTACGCCCAGCCGCGGCGCGCGAGTCTCTCCGCCAGGGCGTCTCCGAACCGCACGTTGGCCTCGCGGTCGGGACTTTCGATGAACACCGACAGGTAGGAGTGCCCGCCCACCTGTTTTTCGAACTCGCGAAAACTCCGGACGGCGGGCGAATCCAGCGGGAGCAAACTCGCGAGGTCGGTCGTCACGTCGAGGCGCAGGGCGAACGGGACGGCGGCCAGCGCCAGCGCCGCGGCCGACGCCAGAACCCAGCGGGACCGCTTGACGAGGAAGCCGGTCATAACGGCTTGCGCTCCGCCTTCCGGCGCAGCTTCTCCAGCAGCCCGCGGACGCCGGATGCGCGGATTTCCCTGGCGAAAGCGGCACGGTTGCTCTCGACGCTGCTGGCCCCCTCTACGAGGATGTCCACGATGCGCCATCGGCCGGCCGCCAACTGCATCCGGTAGGCGACTTCGGCGGTTTCGGTTCCGCGGGTTACGCGCGTAAGGACCATGCCCGTATCGCCGGGCGGATCAACGGTTTCGGAGACGTATTGGATCTTCTCCGCCGGAAAGTCTCTCACTTTTTCCATGGCGGAAGCTTCCAGAAGAGCGGTCATAAGGCGGAGCGCCTCGTTGCGGTCCGCGGCGGAAAGCTGCTCCCAATAGCGGCCGAAGGAAGCGCGGGTGTGCGCTTCATAGTCCAGAATTCCATTCACTACCTGGCGCAGGCGCTCCTCGTTCGCGGCGGTGGCTCCTTGTTTTTGCGCGGCCAGGATTTCGCGGATCTGGCGATCCCGCAGGCGCACGGCGTCGAGGGGGCCGGCGGCGGCGGCCGGGGAACCGCAAATCAGCAGGGCGGCCGCGGCCAGGCCGAAGATGCGGAGAAGAGGCACAGGGATTAGGGCGGGCGATTCGCCTGCCCTGGCCGGGGTTCCGCGGAGCGGGCGCGGCGAGCGTCGTTCGCCCGGCAGGCGAAACCGCCTGCCCCACCCGTGGCCCATAGTCATTGGCGGCCCTCCGCGAAGTCGAGTTCCGCCCTGGCGGCATGGTCGTCATACAGCGCCTGCAACAGCGCCGCCCGGGTCTGGAGATAGGCCTGGAAGGCATCGGCCAGGTCGCGCGGTTCGCCCACACCCAGGTTGAAGGTGGATTCGGCCGCCGCCAGCCAGGCCCTCGCGGCTCGCGCCGCTTTTTCCCGGATGTCCAGGGTGAGGATTGCGGCCTGCGCGCTTTGGGCGGCGCTCCTCGCCTGCACGCCCACGGCGGATTCCACCAGGCGCTGCTGCGCGGCCAGGCGGTCCCGCTCGGCGGAGGCCTGCTCCACCCTGGCGCGCGCGCCGGAGAAGCTGAAGGCGTACCGGAAGCCGATGGCGACGCCGCCTTGCAGAAGGTTGAAATCGTCGCGCACGAACGGGTTTTTCTGGTCCGAGCGGTTGGGCGCGTAGCCGTGGCGCAGTTGGGCGCCCAGAAAGAACTGCGGGTAGAAATCCGCCCTGGCGGCGCGCACGAGCGCGGAACGCGCCTCCACGCCGGCGCGGAGTTGGCGGACTTCAGGCCGCATTTCGAGGGCCGCGGCGGCGCTTTCGTCCTGGTTCACCCGCGCGCCTTCGGCTCTCTCCAGCCGCTCACCGGCGATATCGAATGCGGCGGAGGGAGGCCAGCCGATGGCGGCTTTCATGGCCTCCAGCAGGGACGCTTCCGCGGCGGCGGCCGCGGCGCGCCGCGCCTCGATCTCCAGGCTGACGATTTCGAACCGGTATTGATCGGAGGGCGAGAGCGCCTCTTCTTCGATCCACTCCCGCACCCTGGCGCGGGCCTTGGCGATTCTCTCCAGCGACTCGCCGGCCAGTTGCTTCAGCTCCCGGGCCAGGAGGATGCCGTAGTAAGCCTTGCGGGTATCGCGGCGGATCTCCGCGGCGGATTGATCCTGCGCGTGCTGCGCGGCGGCGACTCCGCGCCGCGCGGCCTCCGCCTTGCCCGCCAGCTTGCCGAAGGTGTAGACCGGCATCACCAGAGCTGCCTCGGTCCGCGTGAAGGCGCTCAGGTCGGTAAGATCGCTGCGGAGGGTGGCGTCATACGGGCTCCCGTTCGCGGCCGGCGATGGCCCGAACATCTGGGTCAGTTCCGCCTGGGGCTCGAAGCGTGCGACGTCGGCCTGCGCCGACAGGCTGCGGCTGACCCGGAGGTCGGCGCTCGCAACCGCCACGCGCGGGTGATGCGCCAGGGCGCGGCGGATACATTCCTCCAAAGTCAGGGAAGCAGCCTGCGCGCACAGCGCGCCGGCGAGCGGCAGGACGACAAAAACCCGTAGGGAGGCCGCGTCACGGCGGAGAGATCCGAGACAGTGCTGCATTTCGGCTCCTTGCGGCGCCGGTGGCGCCGGCATCAGTCCCACGTGAGGACCGATTCGCGCAGATTCAATCGATCCGAGCGGTAGTAGAGATGGTCGCCGTTCGCCGTCTCGCAGGCGATCGCCGTATTCTCGAACAACGAGCCGTCGTCCCAGAATGTTTTGACGAGATTGAGATACTCCTCATCCAATGCGGCGTAACGCTTCCGGATGCCGGCGCGGAATCGTTCCCACCCCTGGCGTTCGAACGGAGTCTCGAATAACCCGGCCATCTGATAGACGGCGGGCAGGCCGAACCGAAAGATCCCCTGCTCGAAGGTGGAGGCGTCGAAAACGTCCAATCCGGGGATGAACTCGCTGATGAAAGCGATGTGGTTGTCGCGGCAGATCCGGTTGAGGCGCGCCATCTCGCGGTAGACCCTGCCGAAGACGGGTGAATAGACGTTCTTACCGTTCGCCGCGCCGCGGGCGTATTCGGAGGCCAACGCCGCGGCGGCCCGGGGGCTGATTCTGGCGACGGCATCGAAGAGGATGTCCGTGTTCCTGGTCCGCATCCCCAGGATGTTGGAGTAGATGCATCGGCCACCGTGGCCGGCGATAGATCGGACGGTGGCGTTCATCTCGTCGCCGTCATACAGGCCCGGAATGACGGGCGACAAGTGAAAATGGACGGGAATTCCGAGCCCTGCGAGGCGCGAGGCGGTATCCAGCCGTTGGGCGACGGTGGGGGCTCCGGGTTCCAGCACGCGGGCCTTGTCCTCGTTTGTGGTCAGGACAGTGAACTGGACCATGACGTGGCGGCGCCGGTGCAACTCCAGCAGAAGATCGGCATCTCGCAGGATGAGGGGCGACTTCGTCAGGATGACCACGGGGATATCGTGGGCGATCAACTGCTGGAGGATTTGCCGGGTCCACCGCGTCTTCCGCTCGAGCGCCTGGTAGGGATCGGCCGTGGCCCCGACGTACACGATCTGCTTGTGGGGCATCGCCGCGAGGTCTCTCTCCACCGCCGGGAGCAGGTCCGGCTGCGGCCTCAGGCGCCGGATGTACGATTCCGAGCCGTAATACAGGCAGTAAGCGCACTGAAACGCGCAGCCGGAATAGGGCTCCACGTAATACTTCCACTGGTGGGAGCGGACTGTCAGAATGTCCCGATGAAAAACCTTCAGGCACTCCATGGCGCCCTCCGGCGTCACGACCGCAGCTTCGCCATTCCCCCGGAATAGAGGTAATAGCTGCGATAGATGGCGACGAGATTTGTGGCGACTGCGATGACGATGATGGCCACGTCGATTCTTCCTAAGGCCGTGCCGAGCGCGACCAGCAGGATGCGGTCGCCCTTTCCCGCAAGCGCGAACGGAAACCGCCAGCGCAGGGCCTCGGCTTCTTCCTTGGGGAGCAGGCCCTCCAGCCGGAACGTCAGGAGCCGCGCCAGCGTGCCGACGAGAGCCGCAACGCCCCAGAAGGGGCTGCACAGGTTCGCAACAATCAAACCGGCGAACGCGGCGGAGTCGGTATAGAGGCTGCAGAAGTTGTCGAAAAAGGAGCCGAACGGCGATTGAAGCCCTCTGGTTCTGGCGACGATCCCATCGACCGCGTCGGAGAGCCCGCTCAAAACGAAAGCGATGTTGGCCAGGAGGTATTGTCCCGTCACGAAACACCAGGCGGTGAGGCAGCCGAAGACTATCCCGGAAATCGATACGAGATGCGGGCTGACGCCGAAGGAGGCCAGGGATTCACCTAAGGGAATCAACAGTTTGGCGAGTGCCCGTCGGAAGGTTTCCATAATCGAGCCCTTTCCCGCGGCGGCTGCCTGCCGAGGCGGCGAGTCGCGTTCGGTGCGAATTATAACATCAGAGTAAAAGACCTGATTGGGGAAATAGCCGGAAATAACCGGAATGCCTGAACATCCCCGATCAGCCCCATGATAATTCCGGCGCGGCGGCGCTTGGATCAGCCGGATGCAAATTGTTTGTCTGAAAAATGTACCGCCGGCGCCCGGGATTCGGCGCCCGTTGTTTGAGCGACGCCGTTCCAGGAACCGGCGCCATGACCCGAGCGCCGGCGGTACCAAGGGACGTGATGCTAAGCTGTGGACTCCATGGACGATAGCGCAGTCGCGGCGAGCGCGAAACGGAAGGCGTACCGGAATATCGTGCTGCCGTTGTTCCTCGTATCGGTGATCGCTTACATCGATCGCGGGAACATCGGATATGCCGCTCTCACGATGAATGCCGACCTGGGGTTCAACGCTGAGATCTTCGGCCTGGGCGCGGGCATTTTCTTCGCCGGCTATCTGCTGTTCGAGATTCCCGGGGCGTTGATCGCGGAGAAGTACAGTCCCCGAATCTGGCTGGCGCGGATCATGATCACCTGGGGCGCCATCTCGGGGCTCATGGCGTTCATGCACAACGCCTGGCAGTTTTACCTGATCCGGTTTCTGCTGGGCGCTGCGGAAGCGAGCCTCTACCCGGTGATCTACGCTTCCTGTATTCCGCGCTGGTTCAGCGCCAGGGACCGGGCGCGGGCCATCGCCCTGCTTTTAACTTCGCTGCAGATCTCCGGGATCATCGGCGCTCCGCTGGCGGGTTGGCTGATCGGCTGCCAGGTGTTCGGTTACAAGGGCTGGCAGGCGCTCTTCCTGCTCGAAGCCGTTCCCGCGCTGGTTATGGGCGTCGCGATCGTCTTCTGGATGGCGGACTGGCCGCGTGAGGCGAAGTGGCTGACGGCCGAGGAAAAGGAGTTTCTCGCCGGGCAATACAAACAGGAAGTCGAGGCCAAGACCGCTTCCCGGCGCTACACGGTGTTGCAGGCGCTCAAGGACCGTGAAGTGCTGAAGCTCTGCCTTACCTATTTCCTCTGGATCACCGGTTTCTGGGGCTTCAACTATTGGATGCCGACCGTGCTCAAAGACGTGTCGGGCTGGTCGAACGTCTTCATCGGACGGGCCGTGGCGCTGGCGCTGGCCATCTCGCTGGCGGCATCGGCCTACACCGGGCATTCTTCTTCCAAGCGGAACGAGAAACGCTGGCATGGCGCCATCCACCTGTTCGTGGCGGCCATTGGGATGGGGGCAGGGGCATTCGCGCACGCTCCGTGGGTCTACTTCGTATTCATGACCCTCACGGCCGTGGGGACGTATGCGCCGATGGCGGTGTGGTGGTCGTATCCCACCGCATTCCTGTCGGGAACGGCGGCCGCCGGGGCAGTGGGGCTGATTAATTCCATCGGCAACCTGGGCGGATTCGCCGGCCCCTACATCACGGGATGGATCAAGCAGACCACCGGTTCGTTCGCCGGCGCCATGATCTACCTGGCGTTGTCCCTGGCGGCGGCAGGCTGTCTGATTCTCACGCTGAAAAAGCGCTTGCCCGCCGATGGCGGCGCGGGGCAGGTCTCCGGCCCGCCCACCGCACGGGTACCAGGGAGACCTGCCCCACGTACTTGAAGTGCACCGGGTCGGCCGCAAGGGCTGGGCGCTGGAGGCCGGCAAGCCGCGCCAGGCTGTCCAGGGTGACGTGGCGGCGGCCGAGGCGGGCGCGGTTGGGCAGATCCACCGCGGCGTCGAAGGCGAGGCCGCGGGTGTGGTCGGAGATCGTCACCGGGTGTTGCGTTTCGAGCAGGCGATGCCCGGCAAACTCGTCCTGCACCTGGGCGCGCAGATCCTGGCAGGCGGGGTCCTGATCATCGCGAAGCTCGAACATCCACTTGTACCAGACGTCCTGCAGGTGTCGCTGGTACGCCGCGGGGCGGTAGGCTGACTTCAGAACGATCGTCCCTCCCGCCGCGGCCACTGTGGATTGGAAACGGCCGAGCGCCCGCGCGGCGGCGGGTACCATACCCGACACATCCACGGCGGCGCCGTCTCCGGCGCCGGCTTCCAACTGCAGCGCCTCGGGGTCTTCAATCGGGTCGAGCGGCGCCACGGAGCAGCCTGGGAGCGGTGGCGGAGGTTCGGCCGGGACGGCTGTCTCCGTCGGGGGGACGCCGCCGGTGAAGTCGAACACAGGAAAGAAGAAACGTACGATGGGCAGGGTCCAGAACGCATCCTGCCATGCATCCGGGGGCTCCGGCGCGGGTTGCTGAACGACCGGATTCGTATCGGCATAGCAGAGACAAGCAGCTAGAAAGGCCAAGGTAAGGGTGCGCACAAACCGGCGATCGGGCAATCAGGGCTCCTGAGGGTTGTTTTTCGGGGACACTTATTGGACGCTCCGGCTTCGGGCTGAGTTGCAGGGAAGCGCCGGCGGGCCGGGCATGCCCGGCCCCTACAACGCGGTTTCATCTATTTTGCTGCTTGCAGCGGGCGCGAAGCCCATTTTTTCCACAGCGCCGGATCGGCCAGCATTTTGACGAAGACGCCGCCCACCACCGAACGCGCCTGGAAGCCCTGCTGTTTTGCGGTCACGGTATCGAACCAGTCGGTGAGAGGCGCCCGGCTGGGGGACTCGTTGGCGAAGCGGTACACGGGCGCCACGAATTTCTGAAAATCGGCGGCGTTATCGGCCAGCGTAGCCGTCCACAGAATCCAATCCAGCTTGGTGTAGTCCCTGCGGTTGTCGAGCGGCAGCCCGTAGGCGTTCTGTTTGCTCAGATAGAACGCCACCTCCTTGCGCGCCACGTCAGCGGCGAAAAGGTTCAGGCCCAGGATCCTGTCCCACACCAGGTTATACTTCTGGCTCCAGGAGCCGGGTTTATCGAAGGCCAGTTTGTAGTGGTCGCCATCGGCCGCCAGTTGCTGCCAGCGAGCGGCGAACTCCTGCGCCGTGTTGCGGTAGAGCGCGGCCTCCGGCTTGCGCCCCGTCATCTCGCACAGCTGGGAGTAAGCGCCCAGCGCGAGGATGGCTTTGATGGAGAGGTTGGCGTTATGGGCGAGGTGGCCGGCGAAGTCGTCGGTGGAGAGTTGGTTCTCGGGGTCGAGTCCTTTGTCTTTGAGGTACTCGGCCCACGTGGTGAGTTGGGGCCAATATTTCCGGGCGAACTCGGGGCCGCCCTCGGCCCGGGCCAGCGCGGCGGTGAGGATGAGCATGTTCCCGCTCTCCTCCACCGGCATCTGATTCT
>JAIQFU010000582.1 GCA_020073115.1 Terriglobia bacterium | reverse complement strand
GGCGCCGGCCGCTGCGGGCTTGTCGGCGATGAAACACGGCCCGATCAATTGGGAAGAACCTTTCGAAAGTCTGAAGCTCACGGAGCAATCATCACAGGTGCGCGCGGCGCTGGTACGAAAGGGCCTCGTAGAGCGCGACGGCGACTGGATGCGCCTCACGGATAAGGCGCGGGAACTGCTCGGGCTGGAGCCTCTCTCGGGTTCCGCTTCGGTGCGCGGGCCGCGCGACTTGATGTACATGGCCAAGCCGAAGGCGGGGCCGCGAGGCGTGGCAGATCCCGAGGCCGAGTGGTATTGGACGGACGGCGGTCGGGATACCTGGGGGATGACGCACGAGCAGCACCAGGCTTCCGGCCGCAAAGGTGGAATAAAAAGCGGCATTGCACGCCGCGCGAACCCGAAAGACCCCGACCTGGATATGTTCGGCAACTACATCGGGCCGTCGGTGGATGTTCCGGAATCGGTGCACCAGGCAAGCGCGAGCATCGATGCGGTGGCGCCCCACCTGAGCGGCATCGATTGGGCGCGGAAATCGGGCCAGATCAAAAACCGGGTTCTGGTTGGCGGCGAACAGATGAGCCTTCTGCAGGCGGGCAAGCGGCTCGGCCATAGTTCCCTTTCCATCGAGCGCGAGCTCAGGGCCCGCTATCCGGACCAGGATTGGGGCAGCATCGATCTCCTGGATGTGATCAACGAGTGGAACCTCAAGGGCCTTGCATCCGCAAAGGCGCGCCGTCTGCCCAAGCACGAGGATGGTGGAACCATCGCCGCCACTGGTCCTGCCATACTGCACGCAGGCGAGGCGGTGGTGCCGCACGCGGACACGTTGAAGCGGAGCATCGATTCCCTCACGTTCGAACTGCACTCCAACACTGGCGTGCTGGGGTGGTTCGCCAACTCGATGATCCAGCCCATGCTGGGCGGCCGCGCCCCGTCTCTGCCGGTGCGGTTGCCCGGTATCGGCACGCTGGGTATCCCGTCATTTTTCGGCGGCGGCTCCGAAACCGGATCGGCCAGCACGATTGTCTACATGCCGACACCGGTTGCCGGTGGATCGACCGGCGGCGGTATGAGCGGCGGTTACTCGCCGGTGGGCGGATACTCGCCTGCGCCGTGGGCTGGCGGCGACGGGGGATTTGTGCTGACTCCGTATGGCATCAGCAATGCCGTTAACGGCAAGGGCGGTATCCCAGGTTCCGGGTTCAATACCCGCGCCATGCTGGACAACTGGAAGAAAACGGACTGGGGCGGCTTCACGCACAAGGGTGGAGGCAGCAGCGGTCCGATCACCGGCATGCATGGCGTGGGTGGCGCGGCGGTATTCACCGGCGGCAGCATGCTCGCGGAGCGCGGCCTCACGGGGTCGGACCGCGGTACGTGGGCTGGCGTCGGCGAGGGCGCGGCCGGAGGCGCTGCGGTCGGCTTCACCATGGGCGGGCCACTGGGCGCGTTGATCGGCGGTGTAGCCGGTTTGGGCATCGGCCTGGGCGAGAAGATCGCCGGCGTGGAATCGCCGCGGGCCGAGGCGCACCGGCTTATCAAGAGCATTTATGGCGTCGATGTTCCGGCCAATAGCGGAACGATTAAGCAGGTCGTGAGCATCGCGCAGCAGCAGTTTGGCGGCACCATCTCGGTAGCCGTGCGGTCCCCCAGCGTCCGCCAACTGATCATGCTGTACTCCGAAGCGACCGGCCAGAAGATGCCGCTGTCGGCGATGACACCATACGCAGGGAGTCTCGTGGAGCAGGGCGGCAGTCTCTACCAGCAGGCGAGCTTCCAGAACAACGGATGGCACATGTACCAGTCCGGCATCCCGACGCTGGGCGGGATCGCGGGTAGCACTTATCCGACGCCTTCCGGGCCGAGCACTGGCGGTGGCATTGGCGGCACCACCATCGCGTTGAACATCAACGGCACTCCGATCACCCCGGAGTTCGTCATGGATCAATCCATGATGGCGCAGGGCACGAGCTACGGCCGGACGCAGCAGGCGGCCAACATGCAGGTTCCGGGGCTGATGGTGGCGTGAGGGACTACAGTTTTCAGTTGATCCGTTTCGGCGTTGCAGGCCGCTTCTGATCGGGCGGGGGTGCATCCTCTGCAATCGCCTCGGCTAAACGCTCGACGGCGGCGCCCAACTCCGCGGCCAACCGGGCGATCAGTCGGCATTCTTTGATGGCTTCTCTGGTCATGGCGGTCCTTTCGCCCATATCTACCCCTCGGGGTCCTCGAATGTGCAAGGGAAATATTGGGGTCCATTATGCCCGGTAACCTCCAACCCGCGGCGCCGGACGGAGTGATGCCGTTCGGACTCTGTACCGCGTTCGCCGAGGTGCGCGAGTATGCGCAACTCCAGAACCAGTACCACGACGGCACGATCCAACGCTCGCAACTGGCGCAGACATCGCGGCGCACGTTCCGTCTCAGCCGGCGCCTGAGCGCGTCGGCATTGACGACGATCTATACCTTCTGGGCAGCGCGAATGGGCGGGCCGTTCGCCTTCTATAACCCTTTCGACGTGGCCGATGGCGCGGAGCCGGGAAGCAATTACGACCCCACCGGCAATAACACGCAGGGGCGCGTGACGGTGGCGTTCCGCAGCGACTGGGCGCAGAGTACCGGCCTCTGCCGGACGGACGTGCAGGGCTTGGAGTTGGTCGAGGTGGCATGAGCGACACGATTGGAAGGATCACCGTACCGGGCATCGTCCTGTCCACCGGCGGTTCCGGTCTTTCGGGCACGCAGGTCTTCCCGCTCACGACGCAGCACCCGTTCGGCGTCTCCGTGGAGCGCAGCATCATCGTTCACCGCTTCGGGACGCTCGATGCCAAGCAGGAGCAGCGCTATTACGCCGGGATCGGCCCGCGCAAGTTCCAGTTCCGGAGGCCCATGCTCAACTGGAGTGAGTCTCGCGCGCTCCGCGCGTTCTGGGAAGATATGCAAGGCGCGTGGAAGGCGTTCACGTACAACGTGCCGAATCCGGACGGCACAATTACGGCCACGCTCGTCACCTTCGAACAGGCGCCGCTGTCGCTGGAGTACTTCCGCAACAACGCGCAGGCGGGGTTGACGTTCGTAGAAGTGGTCGATCCCGCCCAGGCTCCCAGCTACGCGGTCGCCTCCACCTGCGTGCGGTTCCCGTCTGCCGCCCTCTCCACCGCGTTGCTCTCCGAGGTGCAGCAGATCGTCCCGCTGATTCACA
>JAIQFU010000581.1 GCA_020073115.1 Terriglobia bacterium | reverse complement strand
GGTCTGAACAACAAAGCAAAAGTCACGATGAGAAAATCCTACGGATTCCGAACCTTCCGAGTCACCGAACTAGCGCTCTATCATTCACTTGGCAAGCTGCCCGAGCCGGAACTCACCCACAGATTCTTCTGACGAATCAAATCATTTACTCGCCGCGGTTTTCTCGCCACGCTGCCCGCTGTGGCGGCCTTCGGCCAGATTAAGCCGCTGAAGATCACGGCCGTCGAGATCTGGCAGGTCCTCGGCCATCGCGAGGCGGTCTCGGGCGTCGACCAGCAGTACCAGGTCAACCCGCTGCACATCTACGATGAGCTGCGGCCGCGTCCCTATGCCGAACGGCCCAATCCCACGGCCTCGAACGCGCCCACGAGCGCCCTCTATCTGCGCATCGGGACGGACGCGGACGCGGAGGGCCTCTACGGCCCCATCGACAAGGAGGCGGCCATCGTCGTCTACGAACAACTCCGGCCGTTCCTGATGGGCAAGGACGCCCTCGCGCAGGAGAAGCTGTGGGACCAGCTCTACCGCTCCAACCGGCACGCGCGCCGGGGGGCCTATCTGATGGCCATCAGCGCCGTCGATAACACGCTTTGGGATCTGCGGGGCCGCTACTTCAAGACGCCGGTCTACCGCCTTCTGGGCGGGCCCACGCGCGCTTCCGTGGAAGCCTATGCAAGCTGCCTGGGCTACTCGCTGGAACCCGGCAAGGCCCAGTCGCGCGCCGCGGCGTTGAAGAAGGAGGGCTACCGCTACCAGAAGTGGTTCCTCGCTTACGGCCCCGGCGACGGCCCGGAAGGCATGCGCAAGAACGTGGACCTGGTGCGCATCCTGCGCGAAGCTGTGGGCGGCGACACGGAGCTCATGTTCGACGCGTACAGCGGCTGGGACCTGGGGTACACCCTCGAATGGGCCAAACAGGTGGAAACCTATCGCCCCCGCTGGATCGAGGAAGCCACCCAGGCGGAGAAGATCGATGCCTACGCCGAGCTGCGCCGGGGTACGTCGATCCCCATCGCCTCAGGCGAGCACATTCAGGGGCGGTGGGAGGTCTACGATTACCTCAAAGCGGGCGCGCTCAGCGTGGTGCAGTGCGACCCGGAGTGGTGCGGCGGCGCGTCGGAGCTGGTCAAAATTTGCGCGCTGGCGTCGGTCTTCGATGTGCCGGTGATCCCCCACGGCCACAGCATTCACGCGGCGATGCACGTCATTGCCAGCCAATCCCCCGCGGTCTGCCCGCTGGCGGAGAACCTGGTCCTGAAAATGCAGTCCTACTATCACTTCGAGAAGAACCCGCCGGCAGTGAAGGACGCGCACCTGGCGCTCCCCGAAGCGCCCGGCTTCGGAATCGAGCTGGACGACGCGAAAGTGGAAGCGCGCGAGCAGTTGCGCTGGAATTAAGTCTGAGTACCGCCGGAGGTACTCCACATCAGACCGTCTCTCCCCGGATCAACTCCTCGTACGTCTCCCGTTTCCGGATCACCCGCCACGCCCCGCCCTCCACCAACACCTCCGGCGCGCGCAGGCGCGAATTGTAGTTGGAGGACAGCACGAACCCGTAGGCTCCCGCCGTGCGCACCGCCAGGAAATCGCCGGGCATGACGTTGGCCATCTCGCGGTCGCGCGCCAGAAAATCGCCGCTCTCGCAGACCGGGCCCACCACGTCCGCCGTGATCTTCGGCAGCGGGTTGTGGCGCACGGGCACGATATCGTGGTGCGCGCGGTAGAGCGAAGGCCGGATCAGGTCGTTCATGGCCGCATCTACCACCACGAATTCTTTCGGTCCGTTGCGCTTGCGGTAGAGCACGCGGGTCAGCAGGACGCCCGCCGCGCCCACGATAGACCGGCCGGGTTCGATCACCACGCTCAGGCCGCTCTCGCGGAAGCGCTCCTGCAGGCTCTCGATGAAGCCGCGGATCGCCGGCGCCTCCTCTCCCGCGTGGTAGGCGATTCCCAAGCCGCCGCCCAGGTCCAGACGCTGGATGTCGAACCCCTCCGCGCGTAGCGCACGGGCCAGTTCCAGCAGTTTGTCCACCGATTCCAGGATGGGGCTCGGGTCCAGAATCTGCGAGCCGATATGGCAGCTTACGCCTTCCGCCGCCACGTTCCGGAATTGGCGCGCGCGCTCATATACCGCGGGAGCTTCGGTAATATCGATGCCGAATTTGTGCTGGCTCAGCCCGGTGGAGATGTACGGGTGAGTGGAGGCGTCCACGTCCGGGTTCACCCGGATCGAGTAGCTCGCTTTTACGCCGCGCCGGGCGGCGATCGCATCGATGAGTTCCAGTTCCGCTTCGGATTCGCAGTTGAAGCTGTGGATCCCGCTCTCAAGCGCGTACTCCACCTCGTCCGCCATCTTGCCCACCCCGGAGTAGACCACCTTCGCGGGATCGCCGCCGGCCTGAATAACGCGGAACAGCTCGCCCCCCGAGACGATGTCGAAGCCCGCGCCGGCCCTCGCCAGCAAGCCCAGGACGGCCAGCGAGGAGTTGGCTTTCACCGCGTAGCAGACGATGTGCGGCAGCGCGCCGAGCGATTCGTCGTAAGCCTGGTAATTGCACAGAATCGCCTGGCTCGAATAAACGAACGCGGGGGTGCCTACACGTGCGGCGAGGTCCGCCAGCGGGACCTGCTCGCAATACAAGTCATTTCCGGAGTAAGAGAACACAGGCGCTGATGCCAGTATGGCACGAGTACCGCCGGTGGTCGGTTTTCGCCACCGGTTCTTGCGGCCCGGCGGCGAAAACCGGCCACTGGCGGTACTGCCCTACAGCGCGCACACTGCCGCCACTTCCTCCGCGCTCAACCCGCTGCCGCGGTGCATCGGCCTGTAATACCACGGCGGCATCTCTCCGGATTGCGCCTCCTTGCACATCGCCTTCACCCTGATCTTCGACATCTCCGGGTTGTAGATGTCCCAGCGCGACAGGTTCAGCTTGGCGCGGCCCTCGTTGACGTCGCTCGCGATCAGCCACGAGACCGGCGCCACCTTGCTGTACCAGGGCCATACGGTGTTGTGGCTGTGGCAATCGCCGCAGGACCGCCCCAGGATGGCGGCCACGCGCTGCGGCGGTTGCGCGGCCGCTGCAAACGAACCCCGCGGATCCACGGGCGGATTGGTTCGCTCCGGCCGAATGAACTGAGCGGCCGCGAGCGCCACCACGAGCCCGGTGGTGGCGACCTTCACCGTCCTGCGCATGCGCCTA
>JAIQFU010000580.1 GCA_020073115.1 Terriglobia bacterium | reverse complement strand
CAGCGCCGCTACCGAAGCCGCCGTGAGGGCCTCCATCTCCACCCCGGTCTGCGCGCACGTGGCGGCGCGCGCCACGATGCGCACGCCCTTCTTTTCCACCGTAACATCTACATCGGCATGCGACAGAGCCAGCGGGTGGCACAGGGGGATCAGGTCCCAGGCGCGCTTCGCCGCGGAGATGCCGGCGATGCGCGCGATTTCCAGCGGATTGCCCTTGGGATTCTCCGGCAGTTTCTTCAGCGCCGCGGGCCGGATCCGCACGAAGGCGTGCGCCCGCGCGCTCCGTTCCGTCGCCGGCTTGGCGGATACGTCCACCATCCGCGGGCTGCCGGCGGAATCGAAATGGGAGAGCTTCTTCATTTCGCCAACACTCGTATCCACTCGCCCCGCGGGTACTCCGCCCGTTCCGCTTCCGCCACCAGGTAGGCGTTGGCGCGGGTCATCGCCGGGATGTCGCCCGATCCGCGCCACTCCACGGGCGTGACCTCGGCCCCATCGGCGCTCCAGCGCGCCGGCAGAAACCGCGTGATACCGGCGCGGTGGCGGAACTCGCGCGTGAGCCGCGCATAAGGCATCGGCAGCGCGACTTCCTGCTGCCCGCCGAGCCGTTCCAGCGCCGCTCGCGCAAAAATTTCGAAGGTGACCATGGTCGACGCCGGGTTGCCCGGCAGGCCGAAGAAGAACTTCCCGCGCACGCGCCCGAATACCAGCGGCTGGCCCGGCTGGATGAGCACGCGGTCGAAAAAGAACTCGGCCCCCAGGGCCGCGAGCACGCGTTCCACCACGTCGTACTTGCCCGCCGAAACGCCGCCCGAAAGCAGAAGCAGGTCGGCTGCGAGGCCGGCTTCCACCACTTCCCGCGTGTGCTCTTCGGTATCGCGCGCCACCGGCAGAACGCGCGCCAGACCTCCCGCCCGCGCCACCTGCGCCGCCAGCGACCAGGCGTTCGAATTGCGGATCTGGAATTCCTCCGGCGCCTGGCCCGTCTCCACGATCTCATCGCCGGTCGGAATGATGGCCGCCGAAGGCCTGGTGTAAACCCGGACCCTCTCGCGCCCGAAGGCCGCCAGCATGGCGACTCCGCTATAGTCCAGCCGCGCGCCGGCGTGCAACACCACTTCGCCCGCCCGGGCTTCGCAGCCCCGCGGATTGATGAACTGGCGGGGCTCGGCCGAGCCATCGATGCGCACGCGCCCATTCCCCCGCTCCGTGTGCTCCACCATCACGACCGCGTCGGCCCCTGCGGGGATCGGGGCGCCGGTCATGATCTCCACCGCCTGGCGCGGCCCGACTTCCGCCGCGAACCGTTCGCCCGCCCGCACCTCGCCGATCACCTGGAGATCGCCCGGCAAATCGATGGCGCGGACCGCGTAGCCGTCGCGCACCGAGCGCGCCACGGCCGGAGAATCACGGTCGGCGGCGATATCCTCCGCGAGCACCCGCCCCGCCGCTTCGGTGAACGCGATCCCTTCGACATCGCGCCGCGCGCTGCCGACCATCCGCAGCACGGTCTCGCGAGCTTGCTCAAACGTCAATGGAACCACTGGTTCCATTGTGACACCCCAGGGCCGCGGATGACCGCTCCCCTTGGTCTCGGATCCGAACCCGATCATCGGCTCTCTCCAAGTGCTACTATTTCTCTCATCCGTCATGAAACCATCCGCAAGAGCTTCCTTTATCCTGTTCCTGGCCTCGCTGGTTTTCTTCGGGGCCGAGTCCTACAAGAAGCCGCCCGACTCCGTTCTCGCCATCCTGAATGCCCCCATGACCCCCACCCTGGCGCTGAACCCGGCACACACGTATGCCCTCGAAGCGCGCCCGCTTCGCAATCCTCCGCTGGCGGAACTCTCGCAGCCCATGTTGCGGCTGGCGGGCATTCGCATCAACCCCCGGACCAACGGCCTGCATAACGTCACCTTCAACGCCACCCTGGCTCTCCGCAGGATCCCGGAGGGGACGGAAATCAAGGTGGCCCTGCCGCCCAATCCGAAGCTCGGCGCCGGCCGCTGGAGCCCCGACGGGTCGCGTTTCGCCTTCACCAACACCACCGCCGACGGGATCGAACTATGGATCGGCGCGGCGGCCACAGGCGCGGCGCGGCGCATCCCTGGATTGCGGATCAACGGCGTGATGGCCGGCGGCGGCCGCGGCGGCGCCTCCCCGGACCTGCAGTGGATGCCCGGCGGCAAAGCCCTGCTCGTTTCGATGCTTCGTCCCCAGCGCGGCGCCCCGCCGGCGGAACCCGCCGTCCCGCCCGGGCCTAACGTGCAGGAGAGCCTTTCCGGAGGCCGCGGCGTCGCCACCCACGAAGACATGCTCCAGAGCGCGCACGACGAAGACCTGTTCGAGTATTACGCCTCCTCGCAGCTTGCCCTCGTCGATGCCGCCACGGGCAAAATCACTCCGCTCGGCAAGCCCGGCATCATCGATTCCGCCCGCGTTTCGCCGGATGAGAACTATTTCATCGTGACCGTCGTTCACCGGCCGTTCTCGTATCTCTATCCCGCGCGCCAGTTCCCCAGGGAGATCGAGGTCTGGGACCGCGCGGGGAAGATCTTCCACAAGATCGCCAGCCTTCCGCTGCAGGTTCAGAACCGCGGCGGCGACGACCCCGACGAGCCGGAGCCCACCGGCCCGCGCCCGCCCCGCGGCCTGCAATGGCGTCCCGGGGAGGCCGCTACCCTGATGTGGCTCGAGTCGATCGCAGGCGGCGCGCCGCCGGCCGCCGCCCCGCAGCCGCCCGCCGGCGGCGCGGCGTCCGGCCGCGGGAACCCGCGCCCCCGCCGTCCCGACCGCATTCTCGCCCTGAAGGCGCCCTTCACCGGCGCGCCGCAGGAGATCTACAAAGCCCCGCGCGCCCTTTCGTCACTCCTGATGGACGAAAAGGGCTCGCTGCTGCTCATCGATAGCGCCGGCGGGCGCGGCGGCCCGGGCGCCGGATCTTCCGCCAGCCCCGCCGACCGCCAGGCCCTCCTCGTGGACCTGGCCAAACCCGGCGCCGAGCCGCGCAAGCTCTGGTCCCGCAATCCCCGCGAGCCCTACAAAGATCCCGGCCGTCCCATGACGCATTACGAAACCGTCGAGGCGCTGCTCGAACCGCATGGCGCGCGCTTCCTCACGCGCCGCGAGAGCCAGGCCGAGCCGCCCAACTACTATCTGCGCGCCGCCGCGGGCAGCCTGACCGCCGTGACCGGGTTCCTCGACCCGCAGCCCGCCCTGCGGGCCGTAAAGAAACAGCTGGTCACCTACAAGCGCGGCGACGGCGTGGACCTGTCGTTTACCCTATATCTTCCGCCCGGCTACCAGCCCGGGACCCGCCTGCCTACCGTGGTCTGGGCCTACCCGCGGGAATTCGAAGACGCCACCACCGCCGGCGCTGTGACCGGCTCCACCCAGCGCTTCATGGAAATCAGCGGCTACTCCCAGTTGTTCTTCGTGCTCGGCGGATACGCGGTCCTGGACAACGCCGCCATGCCGGTGGTCGGCGACCGCCGCACCGTGAACGACAACTACATCGACCAGATCGTAATGGATGCCAAGGCGGCTGTCGACAAGGCCGTGGAATTGGGCGTCACCGACCCCGCCCGCGTGGGCGTGGGCGGCCACAGCTACGGCGCGTTCATGACCGCCAACCTGCTGGCCCATACCGACCTGTTCAAAGCCGGTATCGCGGAAAGCGGGGCCTACAACCGTACCCTGACCCCCTTCGGCTTCCAGAACGAGCGGCGCTACCTCTGGCAGGCGGCGGACATGTACCTGAAGGTCTCGCCCTTCATGTATGCCGACAAGATCAAGGAGCCGCTGCTTCTCATCCACGGCGAGGCCGACGACAACGACGGCACGTTCCCCATTCAATCGCAGCGCATGTACGAAGCCGTGCGCGGCAACGGCGGCGCGGTACGGCTGGTCTTCCTCCCCGCCGAAGCGCACGGCTACCGCGCCCGCGAAACGGTGGAGCACGTCCTCTGGGAAAAGTTCGCCTGGTTCGATAAATACGTGAAGAACGCTCCCGCGGCGCCGGCCAGCAAATGAGCTAATTCGGGGACAGGCTACGAAACCCCCGAATTGGGGGTTTCGTAGCCTGTCCCCGAATTAGCGGGCCCGCCTGACTGCCATTCGCGCCGCCATCCGCATGGCCTGCTTCATGCTCCGCGGGTCCGCCAAACCCTTGCCCGCAATGTCGAAGGCCGTCCCGTGATCCACCGATGTCCGGATAATCGGTATCCCCAGCGAGATATTCACCGTCCCCTCGAAATCCAGCAGTTTCATGGGGATGTGTCCCTGGTCGTGATACATCGCCACCACCAGGTCGTAGGCCCCGCGCCACGCCTGCAGGAAAACCGTATCGGCCGCTACCGGCCCGCTGCACGCGATTCCCTTCTCCCGCGCGGCCTCGATGGCCGGCCCGATCGCGGCGGCGTCTTCCGCGCCGACCAGTCCGTGCGCGCCGGCGTGGGGGTTGAGCCCGCAAACTGCAATCCGCGGAGTATCGAACCCGAGCAGCCTCATCGCCTCGTACCCCAGTTCGATGGTGCGCAGGATCCGTTCCGCCGTCGCCTCGCATGCCTGCCGCAGCGCCACGTGCGTGGTCACATGCACCACGGCCAGCCGCTGATTCGCCAGCAGCATGCGCGATTCCTTCGCCCCGCAGAGGGCGGCGATATACTCCGTGTGGCCGGAGAACGGCCGCCCCGAAAGCGCCACGGCCTCTTTGTTCAGCGGCGCCGTCACCATGGCGTCCGCCTCCCGGCGCAGGCACATCTCCGCCGCAATCCGGACGTACTCCACGGCCGCCTGCCCGCAGCGCGCATCCAGCTTTCCGCAGGAAAACCCGCTCAGGTCGCCCAGCGTCCGGATATCCAGCGCCCGCGCGGAGCCGGGGACCCCGCCCGCGCGCGCCAGGATGCGTTCATCCCCCACCACCACCCAGCGCGCCAGGGGCGCAATCTCCGGGTCGGCCAGCGCCTTGACCACGATCTCCGGGCCGAC
>JAIQFU010000579.1 GCA_020073115.1 Terriglobia bacterium | reverse complement strand
CCATGGCGGCCGAGATCATGCGCCGCATGGGCCTGCGCTCCGTCATCGTGGTCAGCGACGGGTATCACATCTACCGCGTGAAGCAGATGCTGAAGTCCCGTGGCTTTCAGGTCTACGGCTCACCGCGCAGGGACCGGAGCCCCGAACCCCTGCACGACCGCTGGAACTACGTCAAGCAGGCCATCGGCTACCTGCTATGGCGGGCGGGCGTCAAAGTTTAGGGGCCGGGTGGGACAGGCGGTCGCCTTTTGCCGTCTGGTCAATGGAATGAAACGCTACATTTCGTCCGCGACGCAACTCTTGAGTTACCGCTCTGTACGTTTGGAGCGGCCCACGGTAGATGTTGCCGCAGTCGTATGCAGTCCCGAAAGGCTATTTGCGCGCCAGCAAACGCGCGACGCGCGCCTTGCTCTGGTTCTTCCAGTCGCTTACCGTCTCGATGTCCTCGTAGCGCAGAATCCGCAGGTCGCTGCCAAAGAGCCGAAGCAACTCGTTCGGCTTGGGACCTCCTGGCACTTCGCCCGACTCGTCCAGGTAGTGTTCGAACACCAGAAGACCAGCCGGGCGCAGCCCAGTCAACAGGCGATTCACAAACGCGCGATCATCGATGGGCACCCAGGCGTAGCTCATCACGATGAGGTCCCATTTCTCCGCGCCGAAATCGAAGTCCTGCCAGCCCTGAAGCACCGTCTGGATCTTCACACCCGCTAGCTCGGCCGCCGCACGGGCCGCAGCCAGTCCTTTGGAGGAGATGTCGAATCCCGTCACCTCCCACCCGGTCTTGGCAAGATAGATCGAATTTCGGCCCTGGCCCATCGCCACGTCCAGGGCGCGGCCGGGCTTAACGTCCTTGGTGGATGCAACGAGGAATGCGTTCGGCTCAGTACGGAACGGCATCTTCTCGAGGCCATAGATAGTATTGAAGTTCAGCTCCGCAAGTTGTCGGCAACTGCCCACGGCGGCGACGAGTTCTGCAAAGCGCTTGTCGGCCTCCGCTGCGTTCAGGCCGCGGCTGATCAACTCCGAGCGGTACGCAGTTGCTAGGTCGGAGGCACTGACACTGCGGTGGGTCCGATACCAAGTGGAGAACTCCTGGCAGGCGTCTTGCGCGGGTGCCTGATTGAAACCCACGCCCAAAAGCAGGACGAGACCAATCAGCCGAATTTTCATGGGCTCAGTTTAGGATTGCGGGATCCGATTGTCAATCGACTTGCCGGTGCTCAGAAACGTGAACTCTGGAAAGTGACGGCGTGACCGGCGAGGCCGAGCGTCATTTTCCACAAACGCTACTTCACGACCGCTTACCGGAAAATTGGCTGGAGCTTGTGGGCACCATCCGACTGGCGGCGTAGAATCAATTCATGCCCAACCGCACGCGCCTCCACCAACTCCTAGACACTCTACCCGAGCCCGCACTGAACATGATGCAGGGTGCGCTGGAGAATTTCCAGAGTTGGCCGCCCGTAGATTGGGGGAAGGAGCCGGAGCGGTTCCGCGAACTCAGGGAAAGCAACAGGGACCGGGTGCGGCAGTCCAGTCCAGGTATCGGTGGGGGCAGCGGCGGCTTTATGGACGGCTACGTGCCCGGCCCTGGAGGCCGGGTAGAGTACGGCTCCTTCCGGCACAGCTTTTGGGACGGTGATTCCGTCGTCGTCGAGACGCATCGGTTCCACGCGGGGCACGAACTTGTGATTGAGGAGCGTATGCGGTTGACGGATGGCGGGACAAAGCTTCAGTATCTCCACACCGTTACCGGGCCGGATTTGACGGCAGATCGACGCGAGATGGTATTCACGGTCGCCGAATGAGTACGTGGCCTATGCAGCAGAACCCGAAAGACAGGTTGCCGTGATTTCGCAGGACCCGAGGATCGCCAATTCTCCGGTTTTCCTACTTTTGAACCGCGTGCGGAAAAAGGATGACAATGTGGGGTGTGAGCCGTCCGGCGTGCATTTCGACGATGCTACTGCTTGCAGCATGTGACTCCGTTTCGCCACCGCATCGAACCAAGGCGACGGAGCAAAAAACGGGAGCTAAGCGGAGGTCAGATTAGAGTTGGCGATAGGCTAACCACGCCGCGTATGACCCGCTATTCTCGCCCGACGTACCCGAGAGCAGCGAAGGACGCCCACGTGGAAGGTGAGGTGGCTCTGGACATCGTGATTGCGGAGACGGGTGAAGTGCGCGAGATCCACGTAGTATCCGGCCATCCGATGCTCGTTCCGGCAGCAGTCGATGCGGTTAAGAATTGGCAATACACCCCTAGCCTCTTGGATGGCAAACCAATAGAGATTAAGACGCGAATCCTCGTACCATTTACGCTACACCAATAGCTCTTGCTTTGACGCTCGTCCTCGTCTGGCTGTGGTTGTTATCAAAAAACGGGGTTACCGTCGAAGTGAACCGCCCGACGGGTGACGGGTCGCGTCTGTCGACAGGCCACAAACAACCATGGCCTGTCCCACCGTGATCAGCGCCGGAAAGGCGCCCGATAAACCAGGTACGCCTCGTTCTCGAACACCGGCGCCTGCGGCAGCCGGTTCCTCCGTCGCAGCACGATGTACTGAATCCCCAGCCCCTCGTACCTCCCCACCGCCGCCGGCCTGAATCGGCTCGCCAGCGTCTGTTCCCAGCGGAACCACCACTGCTCGGCGAAGCCTTCGAGGTAATTCACCTGCCCCCCGCCTTTCCAGTCCACGTATACGGCGCGCACGGCTTCCGCCCGGAATATCCCGGGCTCGACCGCCTTGCCCGCGTCCGGAAACAGGAATACCGAATCTTTGGGCGTGCTCGTCCGGGCCCATGCGGCAAGCTGTTGCAACTCGGGCGTATGCAGCCTCGGATAATTAGCTACGTGGCCCAGGCCGGGAACGAGGAAGAATGCCGCCAGCGTCACGGCGAGCGGGGCGGCGCGATGCGCGGCCTCCCGGTGCGCCAGCCAGGCGGCGGCCGCCAGGGCTGCCCCGAGAATCAGCCGGCGCGGCTCGTAGGCCTCGGTCCAGACCGGTTGCAGCGTCACCAGGAAAGCCGCGGCGAACCACACTACCGCTTCCGCAGCCTGCCTGCGAAGAGCGGCGCGCACGCCGGCCACGGCCGTCAGCAACTGCGCGAACAGCGTCACGAAAAGCAGGCATCGCGCTCAGCATGCCGAGCGCCGGCAGCCCCAGGAGGAGAACCCGCAGCTCAAACCCCATTTCGCGCCGGATGCGGGCGAACGCCGCCAGCAGCACGCCGAAAAGGATGACGTAGTGACCGATCACGCCGGGCGGCCACGTCGAGATCCAGTTGTAAGAGGCGCGCCAGCGCTGGAGCCGCTCTAGAAAAGGGGTCAGCCGCGTGAAAAAGGCCTGCGCCTCTCCCGCCCCTTCCTGGCGATGCGCGAATATCGTCAGGATGACCACCGCGCCCGCCAGCGGCGCCATTCCCCCCAATCGCCGGACAATGATCGCTGGCTTGCCCGGCCAGCAGGCCACCACGATGAACAAGATCCAGAACGGGAGAGCGGTGGGCGGGTGGAACAGAAACGCGGCGGCCGCGGCCACGCCTGCGGCGACGAACCGCCCGTGGGCCGTCAACCCGATGGCGCAGAGCACCAGGGGGAGCGCAAAAGCGCGCGGCGTGGCTTCGTATTCCACCGTCAGCACGGTAGGGCCGGCCACGGTTGCGCCCAGCGAGCAGACGGCGGCCACGCAGAGCGCGTGCACCCGCGTGAAGCGCGGAAGACCAGACCCTGCCCATCCCATCGCCATCAGGTACAGCCCCCAAATCCCCAACGCGCGGGCGGCGACCTGCTCCACCGCCAGTACCGTTCGCAGGTCAAACCGCGTGAGGAAGGCCAGCGCGAGGGTCGTTTCGTCGTACAGCGTGTAAGCCACGTGGGGTTTGGCCGCCAGGATGTCGTGGCGCAGCGCCGAGGCGTCATCCAGGCGTTCCATGATGGCGGTGTAGATCTGGCTGTCCTGCTGAAGCCAGGTATGCCCGGGGAATTGGAAGAAGGTCAGCAGCGCGAGCGCCAGGCAGGCGGCGGCGATCCCCAGCGTCTTCATTGGGCTGGGATCTTCTCCAGTTGCTGCTTCGCCCAGAGGCGGTTCGGGTCCAGGTCCAGCGCTTTTTGCAGGGCGCGGCGGGCCTCGGCGTTGCGGTTGTCTTTGTGGAGAGCGATCCCCAGCCAGAGATAGGCTTCCGCGTTCTTGCCGTCGAGTTCGATGGCTTTGCGGAAATCGGCGATGGCGTTTTTCGGACCGCCGCCCAGTTGGGCGGGCAGGTAGTAGTTCCCCACGCCTCGCGCCACATAGACGGACGACGACTTCGGGGCCATCCCCACGCGGCCCGTCGCGCGGGCCGCTCAGGAGGTCGGTGAGGGCCTGCCCGTAGAGCGTGCCCAGCAGGCGGTAGTTCTCCGCATCGGGCTTCAGCGCCACGGCTTTCTCGGCGGCTTTAATGCCGCGATCGGCGGACTGCTGCGCCTGTTTCTTGTCGCGCAGTTCCTGGGCCACTTCCGCCATGTAAGAGCAGGCCAGCGCCAGGCGGTATTGCGCCGCCGCATCGTTCGGAGTCTTGGCGGCGGCGGCGGAAGATTCGGCTATCGATTTTTCGAGCGCGGCGCGGTCCTGGCGGTCGCGCGCCAGTTGGAGCGGGTCGGGAGCGGCGGCGGCCAGAAACGCCGAGAGCAGCAGTCCCCACATGATCGTCGTCCTCATCTCAAACTATCACCAGGGCTTTAGCCGTGTTCATCCGTGTCCATCCGTGGCTAATTGTTTTTTGCGCTCCCCGCAACGCCACGCCGCCCGCACCACTCAAAGCTCCGCCACCTGCCTCTGCGCCAGAAGGAAATAGACCGCCAGCGCCACCAGCACCAACCCGTTCACCGCCAGCACCGCGGGGGCCGTGAAGATGGGGACGAGCCATCCGGTAATCAGGTTTCCCGCGGTCATGCCGCCGCGGAAGGCGAAATTGTACACGCTCATGACGCGGCCCCGCATTTCGTTCGTGACGATCAGTTGCACCAGCGAATTCACCGCGGCGAATACCGCCATGGTGGCTGCCCCCGAGACGAACAACGCCACGGCGCTCACGGGGATCGAGCGGGAGACCGCGAATACCGAAATCGAGCCGCCCAGCCCGATCAGCATCGTCAGCGCCACCCTCCCCTTCGCGGAGATGTTTCCCAACCCCGCCACCGCCAGCGCTCCCACAATCGACCCCATCCCGGAGATGGACAGGAACAGGGCATACGTTTCCGCTCCCCGGTGGAAGATCGTTTTGGCGAATACCGGCAGGAAAGTGCGCATGGGCACGGCCAGGAAGGTCATGGCGAACGCCAGCAGGATCAGCAGAGCCATCGAGCCCTGGCGGCGAATGAACCGGATGCCGGCCTTCAGGCTGGTCAGGATGCTTTCATCCGTCTTGACCGGCCGGAACCGGACGGAAAGCAGGCTTAGGGCGATGATGGGCGCCAGGAAGGAGGCCCCGTTCAGCGCGAAGCACCACGTTTCCCCGAATTTGGCCAACACCAAGGCGCTCAGCGCCGGGCCCACCATTACCGCCGCGTTGAACTGGATCGAGTTCAGCGCGATGGCGTTGGGGACATCTTCTTTTTTCACCAGGGTGGGGATGAGCGCGGAATATGCCGGCCCCCCGAATGCCTGGCCGAAGCCGGCGATGAACGAGCACGTCAGCAGGTGCCAAACCTTGACCACGTGAAAACCCACCAGGACGGTGAGCAGCACCGCGCACGACATCTGAATGTACTGCGAGACCATGAGCAGGTAGCGCCGCTCCACGCGGTCCGCCACCACCCCGCCGATCAGCGACAGCAGAAAGATCGGGACGGTCTGAAGAACGGGGTCGAGCGCCAGCAGGAAGGGCGAGTTGCTCAGCCGGTAGATCAGCCAGCCCTGGGCCACCATCTGCATCCACGTACCGATGCTGGAGGCGCAGGCGCCCATCCACATCAGGCGGAAGTCGCGGTATTGGAAGGCTTTGAAAACCCGTCGCAGCACGTGCGTATTGGTCTGGCGGGACTGGAGCCCGCCCGGCGCGCGAAAACCGGATTGTAGCAATTCGCGGGCGCCCGATAGTGCGCTGTAGTATACTGGGCCGCTCAGAAGGGAATCGGAACCGAAAACGAAGGAGCCGCCATGTTGCCCGATTATATCGCGAAATCCGTGCCGAACCCGGCGGAGAAACGAGCCCCGTGGTATGCCAATACCGCGCCCAGCTACGCCGGCATTTTTCTTTGGAGTGCATTCTATAGAACCCTTGGGGATGGCACCCTTTCCCAC
>JAIQFU010000054.1 GCA_020073115.1 Terriglobia bacterium | reverse complement strand
CCCCACGCGGCTGCGCCGCGCCCGTCGCCCATTGCGGGGGACACATGAAGCTGCGCGCTCTGGTGCGCGACCGCGAGAGCATCGAGCGCTTCCTCCGACACCAGAACCTGTGGACCGAGCCGCTCGGCCTGGCCCAGCCGCGGCCGCCGCCGTACTTCCGCTCCGTTACCCGCCTCAAGCCGACCACCCAGGTGGAGCTGTTCGAGTAGGCCGAAGCGCCCCACCGCAAGGCCGAGGGCACCGGCCGGCCGACTGCGGGCGGGCAGCCACGAACGACCACGCAACCGTAGGCGGCATTTGGCCGAGACCTCCTCAATGTGGAGGCAGCGGCTCGCCTACAGGCCCAACCCGCCGGCCCGATCTACACCCGGCGGCAGCCGGAGAAGACTGCCCTCTATCGCGTGATGCAGGAACACCTTCTGACCTTCGAGCAGCAATGGACAGACGAGGCGAGCGGGCGCACGCTGCCCAAGTTCGTGACCGACGAGCTGCACGGGTTCATGTCGTGTGGAATCCTAGGCCGAGGTTTCGCGCACCTTTACTGCAAGAGCTGCCGCGAGCACCACGTTGTGGCGTTTAGCTGTAAGGCCAGAGCGGTGTGCCCGAGCTGCTCAAGGTCCTCAAGACCATCGAGCGGCGCAGGGCCGCAAACCGCGAACGGGGAACCAGCCGCAGCAGGAGCAGGACAAGAACCAGATCGATGAGCGCAAATACGACGGTTCCCTCCCAGAGAATGGCCGTGGTGACCTGGGTGTTCATTCGGCGCCTCCGCGCAGGAACGACCCTGCAATTTCCACCGCTTTGGGGATGGCCGCCCTCACCTCGGGATGCATGGCCCCGCCCACGGTCGTGCAATCCGCCGCCTCCACGCCGACGATCAGCACCTCGTCGGGGACGGGCAGTCCCAGCCTCCTGGCCAGGTCCAGCACGTCGAACAAGCCGACGAAGTGCGGCAGGGTGGCAGGCCGGGGATCTGCCCCGCGAAAGACGTGGATCGTACCGGGAATTGCGTTGGCCACAGCCACGGTGTCGATCACCAGCAGACGCTTGATATTCAGGACGTGATCGATCAGGTGGAAGCCGGCGGCCGAGGAGCAGACCACCTCCGCCGCGCGGCCGAAGCGGCGGCGCACCGCGCGGGCCGCCAGGATGCCGAAGGCGTCATCGGCCAGCAGTTCGTTTCCCAGGCCCAGCACGCGCACGCCTGCCTCACTCGCGTTGGATGCCGCCATTCTCGTCTCGCCTCAATGTGACGATCCCGTTGCGGGCGTGGACCCGTACTTCGAAGGCGCCGCCGCCCAGGGAGTGGGTGGCGCAGCCGAGGCACGGATCGTAGGCGCGGAAGGCCATCTCCACCATGTTCAACACGCCGTCATCCACGGTGGATGCGGAGACCAGGGCGCGCGCGGCCTTCTCCACGCTCATGGAGATCCGGGCGGAGTTGTTCTGCGTTGCGACGAGCAGGTTGGCCTTGGTGATGATGCCGCGCGCGTCGGACTGGTAGTGATGGAAAAGCGTGCCCCGCGGGGCCTCCACCACCCCGATGCCCTCATGCGGGGCCGATGTGGGCATCGTCCGCACGTGGGGGTCGGTGATTTCGGGATCGTGGGCCAACTCGCGCATGCGCTCGGCGGCGTAGAGGAGTTCGATCAAGCGCGCCCAGTGGTTCGCGAGAGTGTGGTGCACGGGCTTGCCGCCCAGGGTTTCGACATAGCGGAGGTATTGCTCTTGCGCCAGGGGGGTGGCCATTCCATCCGCCGCGTTGAGCCGCGCCAGCGGAGCCACGCAGTAGACGCCGCTTTCGCGGCCGTCGGCGAGGCCAGTCCAGCCGGGCTTCTTCAGGTGGCAGAACTTCATGTAGGTCCACGGCTCGGAGCGCTCCTCGATGTAGTCGCGGTACTGCTCCGGGCGGAACCGGGCGGTCTCCTGGCCCTCCGGTGAAACCACGCGCAGCGCGCCGTCGTAGAACGCCACGCGGTTGTGTTCGTCCACCATCCCCATGTAGTAGGTCCGGTGGGTGAAGGCCTCGGAAACGATCAGGTCCACATACTCCGGGTTGGCGAGCACCACCTTGTCGAAGATGCCGAGGGTGAAGCGGGCGAACTCCACGGCTTCGTCCGCCACCACGCGGAACTGTTCCGCGTGTTCGCGGCTGAGCGCCTTGGCGACGCCGCCGGGAACGCCGAAAACGGGGTGGATCGCTTTGCCCGCGGCGAGCGCCATCAGCTCGCGCAATTTGCGGCGTGTGGCGATCACCCGCTGCGCGGTTTCCACCCCGACCCTGGCGATCACCCCCAGGATGTTGCGCTCGGCGGCCGGAGCTTTGGGCCCGACTACAAAATCCGGGCCGCCCAGGAAGTAGAAGTGGAGCGCGTGATCCTCGGTCATGAATGCGTGGTAGACCAGTTCGCGGATCTTGCGCGCGGCGGGCGGCGGCGCGACCTGGTAGAGGCTGTCGAGCGCCTTGGTGGAGGCCATGTGGTGCGCCGTGGGACAGACGCCGCAGATGCGCGAAGTGATCTGGGGCATGTCCTCCGCCTGCCGGCCCTGCGCGAATTTCTCGAACCCGCGCAGTTCGGGGACCTCGAAGAACGTATGTTCCACGTTTCCGGCGCCGTCGAGGAAGATCTCGATGCGGCCGTGGCCTTCGAGCCGGGTGACGGGGTCGATGGTGATGCGGCGGGTGGCGGTTTCAGGTGTGGTTGCCATAGGGCTCCCCGGTTGTTGTGGGGCGGCCCCTGCGGGCCGCGGCGGGGGGCAAACCCCGCCCCACTGGAAGGCTGTAGCGGTAGAACGTTCCCGCGGGGTCCGGCAGGTTTTCGAACACCGTGTCGATCTCCTTTTCCTCCGTCGCCGCCACCACGGAAGCCAGGGCGCTCAGCGCCTTTGCGCCGAAATCGCGGACGCGGCTGGTAGGGCCGAAGCAGCCGGTGCAGGGCATGTTGCCGCCGATGCAGCGCGCCTCGCAGCCGGCGCGCGTGGCGGGGCCGAGGCAGGGGACGCCTTGCGCCAGGATGCACGTTTCAGGATCCAGAGCGTAGTGCGGGATGCGGTGGAGTTGTGGGAGCAACAGGTCCGGGGGGCGCGTATCCTTGCGCGGGCACTCGTCGCAGAGCGCATGATCGGAGAGGCTCGGCGCCTGCCCGGCCAGCAGCGCCTCGATGGCGGCCAGAATGATCCTGGGGGTCGGAGGGCAGCCGGGGATGTAGTATTCCACCGGGATGATGCGGTCCAGGGGGAAGACCGAGTCGAACAGGCGCGGCAGTCCTTCGGCCTGCTCCGTGTGATTTACCTCTTGCAGAATCTCCGCCGCCGTCGTCAGGTTCGCCAGCGCCGGAATCCCGCCCAATTGCGCGCACGCCCCAAACGCCACCACCACCTTCGCCTTCGCGCGCAACAGCAGCGCCATGCGCTGCTGCTCAGTGGTGCGGACGGCGCCATTGATGAAGCAGATGTCGATGCCGCCCTGGGGCATCGCCCCCACGTCCTTCTCCTTGAAATCCAGCGCCACGGGCCAGAATACGATGTCCACGGCGGCGACGACCTTCAGGATATCCTCGTCGAGGTCCACCACCGCCTCCTCGCACCCGCCGCAGGAGGCGCACCAATAGAAGGCGACTTTGGGCTTCATGAGACCTCCGCCAAGTCTTTGACGGGCCGGTCGGGGCCCTGCCCCACGCGGCGCGGCCCCAGGGCCTTGAGCTTCTCCACCATGTCGTTGATGACCGTGCGGACGCGATCGCCCTCGGCGGCCGAGATCCACTCCAGGCGAAGGCGCTCGGGCTCGATCCCCATCTGCTCCGCCAGTCGCTGGAGAAGGCGGAAACGGCGCAATGCTTTGTAGTTGCCCTCCTGGTAGTGGCAATCGCCCGGATGGCAGCCGCCGATGAGGACGCCGTCGGCGCCCCTGGCGAAAGCGTTCAGGACGAATTGCGGGTCCACGCGCCCGGAGCACATCACGCGCACCACCCGCGCGTTCGGGGCGTATTTCAGCCGCGAGGCGCCGGCCAGGTCGGCGCCCAGATAGGTGCACCAGTTGCAGAAGAAGGCCACGATCTTCGGTTCGAATGCGTCAGGCATAGGCCAACAGTCCCTCGGATTCTTCGAAGATTTCGTCGTCCTCGAACAGGTTCTGGCCGATCGAGGAAGAAGGGCACGCGGCCACGCACGTGCCGCAGCCTTTGCAGAGAGCCTGGTTGATTTCGGCTTTCCGCGCGGCCTGGGCGAAAGAAATGGCGTGATACGGGCACAGGGGGACGCACGTCTTACACCCGGAGCATGCCTCTTCCATGACGTAGGCGGTGTTGGGATCGGTCTCGACGGAGCCGGCGTCGATCAGCGCCAGGGCTTCGGCGGCCGCCGCGCCGGCCTGGGCCACGGTGTCCGGGATGTCTTTCGGCCCCTGGCAGCAGCCGGCCAGCAGTACGCCCTCGGTGAATGTGTTCACCGGCGCCAGTTTCGGGTGCCGCTCCAGGAAGAAGCCCTCCGGGGAACTGCTGATGTTGAACAATCGGCGGACGTCGCCGGCGTCAGGTTGCGGCTCCAGCCCGGTGGACAGGATCACCATGTCCACGGGAATGCGGCGGAACAAGCCGGCCAGGGTGTCCTCGACCCGGATCACCAGCCTGCCCTCTTCGCTGGAGTCGAGCGCCCAGTCGGTGACCTCGGCCACGCGCCCGCGCACGAAATGCACGCGCTCGCTCAGCAGCTTCTGGTAGAACTCTTCGAACCCCTTGCCGGGCGTGCGCATGTCGATGTAGAAATTAAAGACCTCCGCGCCCGTGCGCTCCTTCACCAGGTGCGCCAGTTTGAGCGAGTACATGCAGCACACGCGCGAGCACCAGCGGTTGGTGTTTTCGTCGCGCGATCCCACGCAGTGCACGATTCCCACGGTCTGCGGGGTGCGGCCGTCGCGGAGAACCACTTCGCCCGCGGTGGGGCCGGAGGCGTTGATCAGCCGCTCCACTTCGAGCGCGGTGTACACGTTGGGGTAAACGCCGTAGCCATAGTTGGCGCTGCGTCGCGCGTCGTAAGCGCGGAAGCCGGTGGCGAGCACGATGGACCCGATGTCGATCCGCTCCAGCTTTTCCTCCGCGCGCAGGTTGACGGCGTGGCGCTCGCCGCAGGCCGTCACGCAGGTCTTCTTGCACTTGTGCGAATGGAACTCGATGCACGCCTCGGGGTCGATCACCGGGACGAGCGGCACGGCCTGCGGGAAGGGCACATAGATCGGCTTGCGCCGGCTCAGGTCTTCGTTGAACTCGTCGGGGACCTTGGCCTGCCGGAACACGCAGGCGTCGATGCACTCCAGGCAGCCCGCGCAGAGGTCCTCGTCGATGTAGCGCGGCCGCCGCGCGATGGTCGCCTTGTAGTTGCCGATGTAGCCTTCCACCGCCGTCACTTCGGAGTAGGTCCAGAGGGTGATGTTGGGGTGGTTCTTGACGGCCGACATCTTGGGCGTCAGGATGCAGGCGGCGCAATCCAGCGTGGGGAAGGTTTTGTCGAACTTGGCCATGTGGCCGCCGATCGAAGGCTCACGCTCCACCAGGTAGACGTGCTTGCCGGCGTTGGCCAGGGTGAGGGCGGCATGGATGCCCGCGATCCCGCCCCCCACCACCAGAACCGCGGGGTGGATGGGGGTGCGGCTTTTCTCCAGAGCTCTGTGGCGCGCTACGCGGCGCGCCGCCGCGCGCACCAGGTCGATGGCCTTGCGGGTGGCCGCGCCCTTGTGTTCATGCACCCAGGAATCCTGCTCCCGGATATTGACCATCTGGAAGTAGAACTCGTTGAGGCCGCCCGTCCGCGTGGCTGTGCGGAACGTATGCTCGTGCAGGTGCGGAGAGCAGGCGGCCACTACGATGCGGTTGAGGCCGAACTTCTGAATATCCTGCCGGATCAGGTCCTGGCCGGGATCCGAGCACATGTACTTGTAGTCGCGCGAGACCGCGACGCCGGGCAGGGCAGCCGCGGACTCGGCCACCGCGCGGACATCGACGGTTCCGGCGATGTTGGTTCCGCAATGGCAGACGTAGACGCCAATCCTGAGCCCGTCTCTCTCAGACATACGCGTCCGCCTCCGCACTCTCTTTGGCGAACCATTGGGCGATGGACTTGCGCCCGGAGATCGCCCGTTTCAAGCCCAGAGACTCCGGGTCGGCCCCCAGCGCCCACCCCAGCAGCTGCGTAAAGAAGAACACGGGCATATCGATGGTGGTCCCGGTTTTGCGGCGTATCTCGGCCTGGTGGGCGTCGAGGTTGTACTGGCAGAGCGGGCAAACCGTGACCACGGCCTGGGCGCCCTTCCTGACGGCCTCCTTGAGGAGGATGTAGTTCATGCGGACGCCGATGGGATGCATGGTGCCGGTGAGGGCGCCGCCGCAGCACAACGTTTTCAGCGGGTAGTCCACCGTGGGCGCCCCAATGGCCGCCAGCAGTTCGTCCATGCGGGTGGGATTGTGGGCGCGATCCACCTCATCGTAGGGACGCACGAGCTGGCAGCCGTAATAGCAGGCGACGCGCCCCCCGCGCCACGGCCGGACCACCCTGGACCGGATTCGTTCCAGCCCCACGTCGGAGTAGAGCACCTCCAGGGGGTGGCGGACGCGCACGCCGTTCAGCGGCGGCAGTCCCGCCGCCCGCAGCGATTCTTGCACGTGGCTGCCGATTTTCGGGTACCGCGCCACGTAGTCCTGGGTCTTGCGCAGCACCAGGTAGCACGCGCTGCACGGGGCCAGCAGGTCTTTGCAGCCGGCTTTCTGAGCCAGGGCGAGATTCCGGGCGGAGAGCACGAAGGCCGATTCCTCGTCGATCGACATGTACGACGTGGCGCCGCAGCAGTTCCAGTCCTGGATCTCCTCCACCGGCAGGTCCAAAACGCGAAAGAGGGCGAGCAGGCTGTATTCGTAACCCGCGCCCGTGCCGCGGAGCGAGCAACCGGGGAAGTAGCCGTAGGGTTTCATCACGCCTCCGCCCTGCCTGGCCGAGGACCTGCTCCACTGAGCGCGACCAGTTCACTGGTTCCGTGGATGCGCTCTCTCCGCAGCGACAGCCGGCCGGTGCGGACCAGGTCCCATCCGTTCCGAAGCATGGTAAGCAGCAGGAGCGGGTTGGAGCGCAAGGCCATCCGCAATACCAGCCAGAACTCGGAGTTGCGGCCGTGTTTCCGCACCATGGCGTAAAACTCCTGGGCGAGGATGGGGGCCGGCAGCCGGGGGGGATAGAGACGGCTGCGGATGGCCTCGCGTTTGAGGCTGTACATCAGGTCCGTGACGTGGATTTGCCGCGGGCAGTTGGCGGCGCAGGAGTAACAGGAGGCGCAGAGCCAGATGGTCATGGAACTCAGCGCGTCCCGCCGAAAACCTTCCCGGACGAGGGCGATCACGCGGCGCGGGGTCAAGTCCATGTAGATGGACAGGGGACACGACCCGGAACACGCGCCGCATTGGAGGCAGGAGAACAGGCCCTCGCAGCCGGGACGCTCGCTAACCTGACGGGCCCACTCTGGATCGGCTTCTCTCTGGTACTTTAATGTGCGTAGCATTGCTTCTCGCTCTTGGTTTCTTGATGCGACGCTGGTACATGCAATCGGTGCGGGCGACCTCGCGTACAAGGCAGCGCTTTTGCAGGTAGATCCCGCATTGGAGACAGATTTCCTCCGGGTTGGCGCTGTGAGTCACCACGCCTTTGGTCAGTTGTTCCAGCAACTCCGTCGTGCGCCGGAGGTCTTCGGGAGCGAAATTCTGGAAGATCCGCGCGAGTTTACGGCTTTTTGCGCCATCGTACTGGTTCAGCAGTCTGCTGCCGGCGGCGGTCAGGGTCAGGTCGCTCGAGCGGCGGTCGGAAGGGGCTTCGGCGCGCTTCAGGTATTTCCGCCGGACGAGCCGGTCTACCGTCTTGCTGGCGGCGGCATTGCTCACCCCCAGAAAGGCCGCCACGTCGCCCACGTTGCGGGCGTCGGTAAGCTGGAGGAGCTTCAGGACCTTCACTTGCGAGAGGCTGAGCTGCTTGCCGGTCGTCTCCAAGAGCAGTTTCTGCTCCATCACGCCGCTCACGGCGGATATGAACAGGTGCGCGCTTCCCAGAAGGTCGCTGATCAGTGCTTCGGCGTCGAGATCGCCCATTTTCCTCTCCTTGCGATGGCAGGAACCAGAACATGGTAACGAAGATACGCTTCTGCGAGAGGATGACCGCTGGCCGCCGTCGGGATGGAATGCGCGGAATCGCATGGGAAAACTGCGCCGGCTCACTCCCGGCGATGGCCCTCCGCCGGGCGCCCGGAGAGGACGGCGACAAGCTGCGAACGGGTAATCTGAAGCCGCTCCGCGACGACGGTGAGCAGGCGTTCAAAAAAGGCGCAGCCGAAATAAGGGTTGCTGGCGCAGGCCGCGCGCAGGGCCGCGACATCGAAGGCCAGGGCTCCCACCGGTTCCAGGGCGCGGGCCTGAAACTGCTTTTTGCGTCCCAGCACCGAAGACCATCCCAACTCCTCGTTGGGATAGAGGATCTGGATGCGGAATTTCTCCCCCGCGCCGCCGGCCTCCAAGGCCACCCGCCCGGAAACGATCATATAGAAGACCGGCGTCTCGTCGCCTTCCGGGAAGATGATCTGGTCCTTGGCGAAGTGGACCTCCGTGCCCAGGCTGAGGAGCTTTTCAAAGTGCCGGGGCTGAAACTCCTGAAAGAAGGGGTTCCCGTTCAGCGCCGACGCAGCGTCGGAAATCATGGGCGGCTCACTCCTTTTCGATGGGGTCCCGGGTCTCTGGGCGGAGGCGGCTCCATGGGCGGGCATCGACGCTCGGCAGCCGCGCCCGCGCGGACTTGCGCGCCTCCGCCGCTGGCTTGATGCTAAACCGGCCGGAAGGAAATTGTCAACGGTTTTAATATTTAACATAGTTAAACAAATGCGTGCTGGAAAAGCGGACTATTTAGTCTTAATTTCCGGCTCCGCCGCCGTGGACAGGCCTCCGGCGTGGTGCGGGGCTTCCGCCCGGCTGCCCGGCTCCCGCCGGGCCGAAGCCCGGCCCCGGGGCAGAAGCCCCGCCCCCACGTTATTGACTTTCCATTCCGATTGATATATATATCGATCGGTACACATCATGAAGCGCCCTCCCGCCCCCGAAAGCTTTCTTCCCCTGAAGCCGCACTGGTTTCACGTCCTGCTCTGCCTGGCCGATCAGGAGCAGCACGGATACGGCATCATGCAGGAGGTCCTGGAACGCACCGGAGGCAAGGTGCGGCTCTGGCCGGCGACTCTCTACGGCACACTGAAGCGGCTCATGGACGCGGATCTGATCGAGGAGTCCGACGAGCGGCCCGCCCCGGAACTGGACGATGCGCGCCGCCGGTATTACCGTCTCACGCGCCTCGGGCGGCGTGTGCTGGCGGCCGAAAGCGAGAGGCTGGAGGACCTGGTGCGCGTGATCCGGGGCAAACGCGGGATACCGGAAAGGGAGGCGGAATCATGACTTCCACCCTGGAAATTCAGCATCTGACCAAGCGGTTCAACGGCATCCCCGCGGTGGCCGACGTGAGCTTCGCCATCCGGCCCGGCGAGATCCTGGGGTATGTCGGGCCGAACGGCGCCGGGAAGAGCACCACCGTGAAAATGATCATTGGCCTGCTCGAGCCAAGCGAGGGGCGGATCTCTTACGGCGGCCGCAGCATCATCGACGACCTCCCGACTTTCCAGCACCGCCTGGGCTACGTTCCCGAAGAGCCGAATCTCTACCCGTTCCTCTCGGGGCGCGAGTACCTGCAGCTTGCGGGGCGGCTCCGCGGCATCGGGCGAACGCCCCTGGAGGCGAAGATCGAGCGCTTCCTGCGGCTGTTCTCCCTGTGGGAAGACCGCGACATCGCCGTCTCTTCCTATTCGAAGGGCATGCGGCAGAAGATCCTGATCTCGGCGGCGCTGCTCCACGATCCCGACGTTTTGCTGCTGGACGAGCCGCTTTCCGGCCTGGACGTGAACACCATGATCGCCGTCCGCGAGCTGCTGCGAGACCTGGCGTCGGGGGGCAAGCTCATCTTTTACAGCTCGCACGTGCTGGACGTCATGGAGAAGGTCTGTTCGCGGGTGCTCATTCTGCGCAAGGGCCGGGTGCTGGCCGACGATACCATCGAGCACCTGCGCGAAATCATGGACCAGCCGACGCTGGAAGGCGTGTTCACGCGGTTCACCGGGGAGGACGCCAACCGCGGCCTGGCCCGCGGGATCATCGAGGCGATGCGGCTATGAGCTGGCTGGACGAGACCCACGGAACCAACTTCGAGCTGGTCCGCCATTTCCTGGCGCGGATGTTCGACAGCGAGATGTTTTCCGCGCGCGGGCAGTGGCGCGCGGTGGCCGCGGGCGCCTTCGCCCTGGCGCTGCCGGCGGGGATGATGCTGCTCGATCCGCCGTACTACCACGGGACGGTCGGCAAATCGGCCAAAGCCCTGCGCGCGCTGGCCCTGGCGGACGACATGGCCGTGCTCACCATGGTTCTCTCCATCACCGGCGTGCTGGCGCTGCTCGCCTGGCAATCGCTGTTTCCCAGCCGGAGGGATTACACCGCCCTGGCGGGTCTGCCGGTGCGCCCGCGCCAGATCTTCGCCGCCCGCTTTATGTCCATGACCCTGCTGGCGGCAGCCATTGCGGTGGCGCTTTGCCTGCTGCCCAGCATCATGTCGCCGCACCAGTTCACCGACGGTTCCGCCGTCGCCCTGCCGCCTCTGGCCAAAGCCGCGGCGCGGGCCTTTTCCTGCCTGCTGGGGTGTCTGTTCGTCTTCTATGCCATCGTGGCCCTTCAGGGCGTGCTGCTTAACGCGTTGCCGGGGCGGTGGTTCGCGCGGGCGTCGTCATACGTGCAGGGCTTGCTGATCGCCGCCTTCGTCCTCGCCGGCCTGTACGGTTCGGCGTTTCGCGGCGCCTGGGGGCCGCCGGCCTGGTTCGCGGGGCTGCAACAGGCCCTGCTCGGCGACCGCGACCCGTCCTTTCGGGCCATGGCCGCGCGCGCCGTTCAGGCGGCCGCCTGCGCCGTGGGCCTCGCGGCTCTGACGTACCTGGCGGCCTACGGCCGATCCCGCAGATTGCTGCTGGAGAGCGGCGACGAGGTTGCGCCGCGCCCCGCACGCTGGAGCGCCGTGCGTTTGCTGGCCCGCGATCCGCGGCGGCAGGCGGCGCTGGAGTTCATGGCCGCCGTCCTCTCGCGCAGCCGGCTCCACCGCCTCGTCCTGCTGGCCTACGCCGGCGCGGGGCTGGGGATCATGATCAACAGCGCGCTTCTCGCCGGCATGGCCCACAAATGGTCCGGCGGATGGCGTCCCGTCGCGCAATTCATCTGCCTCTATTGGCCCCTCGGCATGTCGTTTATTCTGCTGGCGGGCGTGCGCCACGCGTTTTCCCTGCCGGCGGAGCTGCGGGCGAACTGGCTCTTTCAAGTCACGGAGGCCCAGGGCCGGCGGGAATGGATGTCCGCCGTGGAGCGGTTCGTCCTCGGCGGCGTGATCGCGCCGGTCTACCTGCTGACATTCGCCGCGGGGGGGCTCGTGTTGGGCTGGGGCCTGGCGTTTCGCATGGTGGTGTTGCAGTCGCTGGTGTCTCTCACCGCTTTCGAATTGCTGTTCCACGACTGGCAACAGCTCCCATTCACCTGTTCTTACGCCCCGGGGAAACGATCCATGGCCGCCTTGCTGGCGAGTTGGATGGCGGTGCTGGCGATCGTGCTGCCGGCGCTCTCGCGGATCATCGCGGGACTGAGCCTGTTCACCCCCGTGTTCCTCTTCTATCTCGTGCCCATCGCCGCCGTCTGGATCTGGTTCCGCCGGCGGCGGCGCGACGGGTGGGGCGAGTCGATCCTGATTTACGAAGACCGGGCCGGCGAATTGGCGGACCTGGGGATCCGGGAGATGAGTTACGGATGTGGGGCAGGCTTCAGCCTGCGCGAGCCTTCAGCCTCGCCGGAACGCGACGGGGCTGAAGCCCCGTGCGGGCTGAAGCCTGCCCCACCTGTCCCACCGATCGCCGCCGAAATCTCGCAGGTACTCACCAGCACCTTCCCCCACGAGTTCCAGAACGTCTACGGGGAGGACCTTTCCCAGGCGACCCGGGACTCCCTGGAGCCCACCTGGCGGCGCCACGGCGCTCTCGGGCTGGCGCGCCTGCTGTGGGACCTCGCCGTGCGCATTCCCATCGAGCACCTGGCGGAGTTCGGCCAGGATATCCGCTACAGCCTGCGGCGGCTGCGCGCGTCCCCCGGGTTCACCGGCGTGGCGCTGATCTCGCTGAGCCTCGGGATTGGCGTCGCCACCTCGGCCTTCAGCGAGATGAGCGGGTTCATTCTGCGCGACATTCCCGCGTTGGCGAAACCCGGCGAGCTGGCGATTGTCAGGCAGCCGCTCTCGTATCCCGAGTACCGGCGCTACCGCGACGGCTCCGACCTGTTCTCTTCCACGATGGCCTACGCCGCGCCCGTGCCGCTCGGCGTTTCCTTGGGCGGACGCAGCGAGCGCTTCTGGGGACACCTGGTTACGCCCTCTTACTTCGCCACCCTGGGAGTGCATCCGATGCTGGGCCGTTTCTTCGGCCCGGAGTACGACAAATCGGGCCAGCCGGCGCCGGTGGTGGTCAGCCACCGTTTTTGGCAGGTCCACCTGGGCTACGACTGGGGCGTGGTGGGGAAGATGCTGCGCGTGAATGGCCAGCCGTGCCGGATCATCGGCGTCGGCCCTCGGAATTTTCTCGGCGCATGGCCCATGGTCTACGTCGCGGACTTGTGGCTGCCCGCTTCCGGGGGCGCGCGCACCGCGCCGGAATTGGCCGGGGAGGCGCTGGAGCGGCGGGACCGCGCGATTTTTCATTTCGAAGCCCGGCTGCGTCCCGGCGTTTCGGCCGCGCGAGCGGAAGCGGCGCTGGACGCCGTGGCGCGGCCAATCGAACAGGAGAACGGCGAGCCGGACCGCGGCCGCGGAGGCCGGCGCGTGACGGTGCTGCCGGGCGGCAAAATGATGCCCATCAGCAAAAGGGACCTGCCGTTCTTCACCACTTTTTTTATGCTGTTGGGAGGCACGGTCCTGCTGATCGCCTGCTCCAATGCCGCCAACATGATGTTCGCGCGCGCCGCGGACCGCCGCAGGGAGATCGCCGTCCGGCTTTCGCTCGGCGCCGGCCGCATCCGGCTGATCCGGCAACTGCTCACCGAGAGCATGCTGCTGGCCGCTGCCGCGGGCGTGCTCGGCTTCCTGTTCACCCTGTGGATTATGGGCATGTTCTCGCAAATGAACCTGCCGTGGGCCATGCCATTGACATTTGAGCTACATCCGGACGGCCGCGTCCTGCTGTTTACCATTCTTCTGACGGTCATCACGGCTCTTACGTTCGGGCTCGCGCCCGCTCTCCAGGCCACGAGCACCGACCTGACGCCCGCGCTGAAGGAAGGCGGCAATATCAAAATCGGCAAGTACCGCCGCCTGAACACCCGCAATGTACTGGTCCTGTCGGAGGTCGCGGGATCGCTGATGCTGCTGCTGATCACCGCGTACATGGTGCTCGGCCATCGCGGCATTACCAACGCGCCCATGGGGTTCGACCCGAAGAACCTCTACGTGATGTCGCTCGATCCGCTGCGCGACGGGTATTCCGGCGAGCAGGAGTCCGCTTTCTTTCCGCGGCTCCTCGACCGGGTGAAGCGGCTGCCCGCGGTGCGAAGCGCGGTCCTCGCCGACAGTTCGCCCATGGCGATGATCGGGCGGCCGGGAGTGATGTTCTCGGTTGCGGGTTCGGGGCAGGAAAAGGAACTCTATTGGGGCCAGAAGTACGTGGTCGGCAGCGGGTATTTTGAAAACCTGGGGATCCCGATCCTCCGCGGGCGCAGCCTCCGGCCGCAGGATGAAACGGACGGTTCGCGCGTCGCGATCGTCAGCGAGAACCTGGCGCACCTGCTCTGGAACGGAGCAGACGCGTTGGGGAGGCAGATCGAGATTGGCAGCGAGCCGATCGCGGGCTTCGAGGTCGGTCCCAAAGGTCCGGCCAAGCCCTCACGCGGGTCCATACCGAGTCCCCGGCTGGTGGAGGTCGTGGGCGTGGCGAAGAACGTAAGAGACGGGCTGGAGACCGCGGATTCGAAGATCCGGGCGGCCATTTACCTCCCGCTGCGCCCATCGGATTATTCAAGGCCGGTTCTGAACGGATTCACTCTTCTGGTCCGGGCGGCTCCGGGCGTGGACGCGATTGCCGCCGTGCGCCGCGAGATTTCGACCATGGACGCCGGCCTGACGGTCTTCAACGCGCGCGCCATGCCGCAGCAGATCGAGCAGATGATGTTTCCCGTCTGGATGGCGCTCAAGACCTACGGCTTCATCGGGCTGGCCGGCTTGATTCTGGCGTCCGTCGGGCTGGCCGGCGTGTCGGCGTATTCGGTGGCGCGGCGCGGCCGGGAAATCGGGATTCGCATCGCATTGGGCGCGCAGCGGGCCGACGTCCTGGGGCTGGTGATGAAAGAAGGCGCCGTGCTGATCGGGATGGGAACCGTGCTCGGATTGGCCCTCGCCTGGGCCGCCATCCGCGCGCTTTCCGGCATCATCAACGAAATGGCGCGGGTGGGCGAAGCGCAGAGCTACCTGCCGTTTGTGATGATCGGCGCGCCGGTGGCGCTGGGCGCGCTGGCCCTGGCGGCGTGCTACGTGCCGGCGCGCAAATCGACGCGGATCGA
>JAIQFU010000053.1 GCA_020073115.1 Terriglobia bacterium | reverse complement strand
CCCGCGGGGAGATTTTCGACGACCGCGCGCGCATCGAGATGGTGTTCGTGGACGGGGTGAAGTACGTCCCGGCGCCCGAGGCGGCGCCGGCGGGCGGCCGCGGCGCCGCCCCGCAGAACCCGGGAGGTGAGCGATGAAGATCCTTATGGCGCTTGCGCTGTCGCTGGCGCCGCTCGGCGCCCAGACGCTTATCATTCAAAACGCCACCATCATGACCGTCACCAAGGGGACCTTGAAGGGTTCGGTTCTGGTGAAGGACGGGAAGATCGCGGAGGTCGGGGAGAAGATCCTCGTGCCCACCGGGGCGGCGGTGATCGACGCGACGGGGCAGTACGTGATTCCCGGAATCATCGACTCGCACTCGCACATCGCGCTGGGCGGAAGCGTCAACGAAGGCAGCATCTCGGATCCCTCCATGGTGGACGTGCGCGACGTGATCGACCCCGAGGATATCGGGATCTACCGCGCGCTGGCCGGGGGAGTCACGACAATCCACGCCCTGCACGGCTCGGCGGATTCCATCGGCGGCCAGACCATCACGCTGAAGATGCGCTGGGGCAAGGACGCGCAGGGGCTGATCTTCGAGGGCGCGCCTCCGGGCCTCAAGTTCGCCCTGGGGGAGAACCCCAAGCGCGCCGGCAATCCGAGCGGGCGCACGGGGATGGGAACGGCCGTCACGGCCCGCTACCCGGCTACCCGCATGGGGGTCGAAGACGCGATCCGGCAGTCCTTTACGGAGGCCAAGGCTTACCAGGCGGAGTGGGCGGACTACCGCGCCAAGGCGGCGCGCGGCGAACGCGCCATCCCGCCGCGCAAGGACCTCCGGCTCGAACCACTGGTGGAGGTGCTCGAAGGGAAGCGTGAGGTGCACTGCCACGGCTATGTAGCCGAGGAGTTGCTTATGATGCTGCGGGTGGCCGACGACTTCGGCTTCAGGGTCAACGTGTTCGTACACGGGCTGGAAGCCTACAAGATCGCGAAGGAGATCGCCGAGCGCGGCGCGGGAGTCTCTACATTCAGCGATTGGTGGGCATATAAGATGGAGGCGCTCGACGCCATTCCGTACAATGCGGCCATTCTTCAGAAGAAAGGCGTGGTGGTGAGCATCAACAGCGACGACGCGGAGTTAATGCGCCACCTGAACACCGAAGCCGCCAAAATCATGAAGTACGGCGGCGTCAGCGAGAACGACGCGCTGGCCATGGTGACGATTAACCCGGCGAAGCAGTTGCAGATCGATAAGCGCGTAGGTTCGATCGAAGCCGGCAAGGACGCCGACCTCGTGGTCTACGACAAGGATCCGCTCTCGAATTACGCCAAGGTACAGAAGGTGCTGATCGACGGGACGGTGTACTTCGACCGCGACAAAGAGATGAGCGGCCGCGCGGCGAAACAGGCCGAGAAACAAAAGCTGATCGAGAAAGAAAGACAGAACCAACAGCAGCAGCGGCAGCGGCCGACCGGGAGGCAGGGATGAAACTCTTTGGACTGATGCTATGCGCCGCTCTGGTAGGGGGTGCGGCGTCCAATGGCGCGTTTCTGATCCGCAACGCGGACGTTTATCCGGTAACGGGCCCGGAGATGAAGGGCGTCTCGGTATTGATTGAGAACGGTAAGATCGCCGACATCGGCCCCAAAGTCGTGGCCCCCAAAGGCGTGCCGGTCGTGGAGGCGAAAGGACTGCGAGTCTATCCGGGGATGATCGATTCCTCGACCGCCCTGGGGCTGTCGGAAGTGGAATCGGTACGGGAGACGGTGGATACCGGCGAGCTGGGCGAGTTCATGCCGCAGCTTCGCGCGCTTGCTTCGATCAATCCCGCGAGCGAGCACTTTCCCGTGGTGCGGGCGAACGGAATTACCAGCGTGATGACTTTTCCTGCGCTGGGCGGCGGAGGCGGGCGCGGCGGTTCCGGGGCGAGGCAGTTCATCTCCGGGGAGGCGGCGCTGATCCACACCGACGGCTGGACCTGGGAGGAGATGTCGATCAAAGGCAACGCGGCCGTGCACCTTGTGTTTCCGAGCCTGGGCCGCGGCGGGCGCGGATTCGGCGGCGAGATGCCTGGTATCCCCGAGACGCCGGCCGAGACGGGAGTGACCGGCGCCGCTTCGCAGGCGCGGCGCACTTACGACGAGCAGATCGCGACCATCAATCGTTTCTTCGAAGACGCGCGGAATTATCAGAAGGCCAAGGCCGCTAAGTCGCTGGATTTCCGAACCGATCTCAAGTACGAAGCGATGCTTCCCGTGCTGGAAGGCAAGATCCCCCTGGCTGTCTCCGCCAGTCGCGCCACCGCCATCCACGATGCCGTTCAGTTCGCGGAGAAGCAGCGGATCAAGATCGTGATCCTGCAGCCGCGCGACCTCGCCAAGGCCGCCGCGGAGTTGAAGGAGAAGAACATCCCGGTAATCCTGGGGAAAGTTCTGGCGCTCCCGCAGAATGAGGACGACCCGTACGATGCCTCCTATACTCTGCCGGCGGAAGCCTACAAAGCCGGCGTCAAGTTCGCCTTCGGCAGCTTCGATAACCAGTTTGCCCGCAACCTGCCGTACCAGGCGGCTACGGCGGTGGCGTTCGGCTTGCCGTACGAGGAGGCGCTGAAAGCGGTGACGATCAATGCCGCGCAGATATGGGGAGTAGCGGACCAGGTCGGATCGATCGAGAAGGGCAAGTGGGCCGACCTGTTGATCACGAATGGCGACCCGCTGGAAACCCAGACCGAGATCCAGCGCATGTACATCAAGGGACAGGAAGTGGACCTGTCGAGCCGGCACACGAAGCTATACGAAAAGTATGTGAAGCGTCCGTAATCCACTTGTGGACCGCTGATGACTGTTCAGGGCCGCCAGCGGATGGAGCGGTTATCAGCGGTTCGCGTCATGTGGCGATCTTCGGCTTGATCACCGCCACACCCTCGGATTTCAGCCCTTCGCTCAAACGGGTGAACATGGCCTCGTCCTCGTACGCGCCCACGATCGCCCCGCCGGAGCCGGCGAAGTTCGCCGTGGCCCCGGCTTCGCGGGCGATCCGGATCATTTCCAGGTTTCCCTTGCCGATCTGGTAAATCCGGGCGCGCAAATCGAAGTTGGCGTCAATCAGCCGGTTGAGTTTCTCATGATCGCCCCGCAGCAGGCACTCTCTCCCCTCCTGCGCATAGCATGCCCAGGTTCGCATGGCTTCCAGGATCTCCGGATCGCCGCGCCGCCAACGTTCCCTTATGTTGTTATGAAACACCTCCGTACCTTCGCTCAAATTAGTGCGGTAGGCGACATAGATCTTGGGTAAGAGGCGGGGATCGAGGCGCTCGTACTCGCCGTAACCGCGGGAGTCCATCCACTCGCGCGTGAAATCCATGTAAACCAAACCCTGGTAGACCTGGGCCACGCGATCTTGCAGGCCCGCCGGAACTCCCAATTCACGCGTCTCCGTTTCCAACGCCAGGTTAGCCTGGACCGGCAGGGGGATATCCAGCCCGTAATACTGGCATAAGGCGCGAAGGGCGGCGGTGATAATCGCGCTCGAACCGCCCAGGCCGAGGCGCAGCGGCACGGTAGACTCGTACTCCAGGGTAAAGTTCCGGTCTCCCAGCTCGAAATTCTGTTCGCGGCAGTAGTCCATGAGCCTCACGATCAAGGCCTGAATGATGCGAATGCCCCCGTAGTAGCCGCGCCAGCGTGTGGTGCGATAGAGGTCGTCCAGGTTCTCGAATACGGGGAGGTCGGCCTTCGAGGGTTTGATCTCCAGCCGTCCGCTGGGGTAAAGCAGCACGCGGGCGCGGAAATTGGACATGGCGAAAGAGATCGTCTTGCCGAAGTAACCGTCGCTCGGATTGCCTAACAGGCCGGCGCGGGCGTAACCATAAGTTTCGATCATTTGCGGCTCCGATCCGCGGAATCGAGCAGGATGGTTACCGGGCCGTCGTTCACCAGACGGACTTGCATCATGGCTTGAAATACGCCGCTTTCGACCGGTACGGGCCCTTTTCGTGCGGAGTCTATGAAGTAATTATAGAGAGTCAGCGCCTGCTGCGGCGGAGCGGCTTCGTCGAAGCTGGGCCTGCGGCCCCTCCGGCAGTCGCCATAGAGAGTGAACTGCGAGACCACCAGAATGGAGCCGCCGGCATCGGCAACACTGCGATTCATCTTCCCCGCTTCATCGGGGAAAATCCTGAGCGTCAGGAGTTTCTCGAGGAGGTAGTCCGCGTCCGCGGACAAATCGGACTTAGAAATACCCAAGAAGACGAGCAAGCCTGCCCCGATCTCTCCCGTCGTACTCTCGTCCACGACGACACGCGCCGCTGTTACACGTTGGATGACCAGTCTCATAATGTCACGCACATGAAAACCATACTGTATCTTGAGATTACCTTTTCAGATTGTAGCCGGCTTATGTTATAGTGTGCGTGGTGAACCTATGGCACGAGGCAAAAGCTTAGAAGATCTAACAACGCTCCAGATGGCCTTGGTGGGATATCAGATCGAGAAAGATAAGATCGACGATAAGATCCGCCAGATTCAAGCTCAACTCAAAGGGAAGCGCCTTCCATTGCCTTCGGCGGCTGTCGAAACGAAGCCCGCAGGTCCGAAACGCGTGCTGAGTCCCGCCGCCCGCCGGCGTATCGCCGCCGCCCAAAGGAAGCGATGGGCCGAGCACAGAAAGCGCGCAGCCGCCGCCGGGAAGCAAAAGCCGGAATAAGAGCCGCCGCTAACGGCGCGACTTACTGCGGTCCAGAGCAAGGTCCCACCCGAACCGGCTCACGATTTCGTCTACCGGCCCTTCGGCCACAATCGTCCCGCGCTGGAAGAATACGGCGCGGGTGCATAACTTTTGTGCGAAGCCAATGTTGTGGGTGACGATGATCTTCGCCTGGGGGAGGTCGGCGAGCAGTTCCGCCAGGGCGCGCTGGCCGGGCGGGTCGAGAAATGTGGTGGGCTCGTCCAGCGCCAGGATTTCCGGGCCGGAGGCCAGGATGCCGGCGATGGCGACGCGTTTTTTCTCTCCAGCGCTCAAATGATACGGCGCGCGGGCCGCCGCCGCTTCCATCTCCACGGTTTTGAGCGCCGCCATCGCGCGCTCCAGGGCGCCGCCGCGCTCCATCCCGCTGTTGAGAGGCGCGAAAGCCACATCTTCCAGCACGGTGGGCATGAAGAGCTGGCTTTCCGAATCCTGGAACACCAGCCCGATCTTCCTCCGGATGAGCGCCAGGTTGCGGCGCTCCAGCTTCATCCCGCACACTTCGACGCTTCCCTCTCCTGAAAGCAGGCCGTTGAGGTGGAGGACGAACGTCGTTTTGCCGCTTCCGTTGGGTCCCAACAGCGCCACGCTCTCCCTGGGGTTCAGCCGGAAATTGACTCCGTTCAGCGCCGGGCTGCCGCCATCGTAGCGGAAAGTAAGGTTGCGGACTTCGATCAGCGGCATCATGCAAACCGATCCAGGGCGATGCGGACCAGCGCCGGAGCGAGCGAGGCGGATGCCAGAAAAACGGCGTCGGAGGCGCCGAAACGAGGCGCGGCGGCCGTGGGCAGGCGGCCGTTGTATCCGCGCGCCAGCATGGCTCCGTGAATTTCCTGGGCGCGGCCATAGGAACGCGCGAACAGGACGGCCAGGGCGCCGGCCGCGACGCGAAAACGAAGCCGTCCCGCCGAGGCGCCGCGCGCGGCCGCGGCTTTGGCCATGTGCTGCCCCTCCTCCGATACCACGAACAGGTACCGGTACAGAAACTGCGCCACCGTCAGGAGAAACCGCGGAACACGCATCGTTTCCAGGCCGCGCAGCAGGGCGGGCAGGGGCGTGGTGGCCACCACCGTCACCACGGCCAGGGCGGAGAGATAGCTCTTCACCGCGAGGATCGCGCCGCGCGCCGCGTCGCCCGAGATCCAGGAGACCGCCGCGAAGGTTGCGGCGAACGGGAGCGCTACACCGGCCCGCGCCATCGCCGCCAACACCGGGATGCGCGCCCAGACCAGCGCGGCGCACAGGAGCAGAAAAAGCGCGGCCGCCAGTTGGGGAATGGCGCGCTCGGCCGTGGCCAGAGCCACGAGGAACACCAGCAACGCGACGATCTTGGCGCGCGCATCGCGGCGGTGCAGCGCGCTGCGGCCGCGGCTCCACCGCTCCAGGACGATGTGGTGCAATCAGGCGCTCCCGCGGCGCGACACGGTGCGGCCAATCACGACGCACGCGGCGTAGATCAGGCCGATTCCGGCCAGCCCCGCCAATGCCTTGCGCGTCCATGCGGCCCGGACGAACGCCGCTTCGTACCCGGAGAAGGGAGTCGTCAGCACCGTCCTCGCGTGAGAGGCCACGCCCGCCTGCTGCGCCAGGCTCTGAATCCCGTCGGGCGCGGCGGAGGCGAACAGCAACCCTACCGTCGCCAGCAGGAGGGCCGCGAGCGCCACGGCGCCCAAAGCGAACGACCGTCCTTCGCGAGGCTTTCTCACAAAGCCCGGCTGAATCTTTTCCAGAGCGCCCACCACCGATACGGTGATGGCCCCTTCGAGCGCGGCGGCGGCCAGAAACAGCGCAAACGACACCCCGAGGACCGAACCGGCGATGCGCACGCCGGACATCAGCAGTTCCGCCACGGCCAGGGTCGCGCTGACGAGGACGGAAAGGGCGCCGCCGGCGAAAACAGCCAGCCCGCGGTTCTTCCCCGCGCCCCAGAGGTGAAACGGTAGATACCCCGCCCACACTCCCAACACCGCCATATTGATGGTGTTGGCGCCGAGCGCGAGTATGCCGCCATCTTGAAATACCAGCGCCTGGATGGCCAGGATGGCAGTCATGGTGATGGTGGCCGCCGCGGGACCCAGGGTATACGCCAGCAGCGCGCCGCCCACGAGGTGGCCTGTCGTGCCGATCCCCACGGGGAAATTAATCATCTGGGCGGCGAATACGAAAGCTCCCATCACGCCCAGCAGAGGGATCTTGGACTCGTCGAACGCGTGCTGCGCGCGCCGCGCCATGTACCCCACGGCCGGCGCCGCCGCCGCGTCCAGCGCTGCCCAAACCGGCGTAGAAAGAAATCCATCCGGAATATGCACGTTCGGCCTTCCAGCGTAGCACGAATCTGAGATTCGTGCCACCGGGAAAATGCTTCTCGAAAATGCTCCGCCGAGACTCGGCCGTGAATTCCTTCCATCTCCGGGTTAAGATTGTCTCGCATGGGCGAACTCAGCCGGATCGGAGTGGCGATCGACGCGGAACTGCTCGCGAAATTCGATCGCTTGATCGAAGGGCGAGGATACACCAACCGTTCGGAGGCGTTCCGGGACCTGGTTCGGGACGCGTTGGTGGAGAAGACCTGGGAGTCGCCGGAAAGCCGCGTCGTGGGCACGGTCACCCTTGTCTACGACCACCATGTGCGCATGCTCAACGAGAAGCTGACCGATATCCAGCACGAGTTTCACCGCTCGATTCTCTCGACCCTGCACGTCCACCTGGACCACGACCACTGCCTGGAGGTGCTGGTGGTGCGCGGCAAGTCGGCGGAGGTGCGCCGCGTGGCGGACGCGCTGATTAGCGCCAAGGGCGTGAAGCACGGCCGGCTCACCATTACCACCACGGGGGCGGAATTGAAATGATCGTCGGGACGGGAACAGACCTGGCCGAAGTGCCGCGCATCCGGGCCTCCATCGTGCGTTTCGGCGCGAAGTTTACGGACCGCATCTTCACCCCCGCCGAGATCGCTTACGTCGAGCGGAAAGCCAACAAATACGAGCGGTACGCCGCGCGCTTCGCCGCCAAAGAAGCGGGAATGAAAGCCATCGGCACGGGATGGAAGCACGGTGTCACGTGGCGCGATTTCGAAGTGATCAATCTGCCCTCGGGCCGCCCCACCCTGCGCCTGCACGGCGTGGCGGCGGCGGTGGCGGACAAGCTCGGCGTGCGAAATATCGCACTCTCGCTGACGCACACCAGCGAATTGGGCATGGCTCACGTGATTCTGGAGGATTAGGTAGCGCAAGTCGCCAGCCTGCGCGCAATTGTCAATCGCGCCGGACGGCGGGTTGGTTACGGCCCCGCCGGCGCGCGCGGGCCCACGCCGCTCATGTCGATCTGCTGGAAGCCCATCTGCAAGGCGGGCGATTCCGGGCGCAGCCGGAAATCGAAGTTGGCGGCGTTCACGAACAGCGGGTCGGCGATCACGGAGCCTGCGTCCTGCCCCCCCGCCTGCCACTCGCGGAAGCTCTTCCCGGCGAAGCGGATGTCGCCTCCGCGCGTATCGAAGTAGAGGTTGCCCTTCATCGTGAACCGGCCGTCTCCCCAGTTGCTTCCCAGCAGCCGGCCCTCGTCGAAGTAGACGATATTTCGCTCAAACGTGAACGAGATGTGCGGCTCCGCGCGCGTGCGCATCAGCTGGTTTTCGCGGTTCAGGGCGAAGATGTTGTTGCGCACCACGTTTTCCCGCCCGTAGTGCTGGTGGAAGCCGGCGCTCTTGCAGTTGTAGACGATGTTGTTCTCGATGAGCATCTCGGAGGAGCCTTCGTCGGGGTAGATGCCCCATCCGCCGTAAGTGAACGAGTCGATGCCGTGGATCAGGTTGTTGCGGATGCGCGTCCCGGGCTGCGTCCCCAGGGTATAGATGCCGCCCATGTCGCTCAACATGCCTTTGCCGATGTCGTGCAGGTGGTTGTACTCGATCACGTTGCCCTTGGACTGGTTGGGCCCGTAGCCCCACGTCCAGCCCACCGAAATGGCGGTATAGAACAGGTCGTGGATGTGATTGTGGACGATCTGGTTGCGCCCGCTCTGGAGCGCCCAGATGCCGGCTGCCGGCGCATAAACCAGGCCGAGATCGTGGATATGGTTATCGGCGATGATGTTCTCGTAATTCTGCTCGGCGTCGTCTTGGAATTGCCGGGCTTCGCCGAGTTTGACGCCCCCGCCGCCCAGGTCGAACAACTCGCATGTCCGGACGCGGTTGCGCTTGGATCCGCGCCCGAACCAGATGGCATAGCCTCCGGAGTGCGCCACCGCGCATTTCTCAAGCGCGCAATCGAGCGCGCCCACGGCTTCGATCGCCGCGGCCGCCGGCAGCGCCGCCTGGGTATCGGCATAGCCCTTCTCGGGCATGCTCCATTCGGCGTGCGCGAACTTCAGGCCGCGGATGACGACGCGGCGGACGAACCGGCCCTGCTCCGGGCTGCCCTCCAGGCGGACCAGTTGCGTCAGGGCTGGCGCGATCACCTGCTCGGTTTCCATGTTCTCGCCGGCCATCGGCCAGTAGGAGACGGCGCCGGTTTTGTCGTCGAGCCGCCACTCTCCGCCGCTGTCCAGGCCGCCGGGCGCGTTCTCGATGTAATAGCGGGCGTCGGCCTCGCGGTTGGATGGGCGCGGATCGAGGGTCAGGGTGGCGACATGCGCGGCCTCATCCACGGACACGATGGGCATCCGGAAATCGGCCCAGGCGAGCAGGCCGATCACCTCCGCGCCCCCCGCCCCGGCCCATTCCTTGCGGATATCGTTTCCCCTGTAGCGCAGCCGAAGGGGCTTGTCTTGCGGGCTGGGGCCTTCCATGCGATAGAAGCCGAAATCGGGCGTGCGCGCGCGCTGGGCGCGGCGGCCGCTGACAAATAGCTGGCGGAAATACGGCGCGCCGGCGTGCGCCGTCCAGAGGGGGCCGGGGCCTTTCTGCCAGCCCGGGATTACGCGCCCGCCGCTGATCACCGGCCGCGCCCCGGGAGCGGCCTCCCATACCGTGTCGGAATCCTCCGGCGTGAGGACCAGCGTGTCCGGAAGGAAATACACGCCGTCGACGATGCGGATGGTGATGGTCCCGCTCCGGCCCTCCCGGCGCTGGGCGCGGGCGGCGTCGCGGGCCCCGGCCAGGGTGCGGATGGGGCCGCCGGGCGACACGTCGATGGTCTGAGCGGATACCGCGAAAGAGATCAGGAGGAAGCAGGCCGAAAATCTCATAACGAACGCTCCTAGAGATTATGGACCCAAGAGGGCAGGGGGCGCACGCTAGAATAGGAACTTGATCGTCACGCTCACGATGAATCCGGCGATCGACCGCATCATCAGCGTCGACCGCCTGGCGTTCGAGGACCGTTCCTACATCAATTCGTCGCGCGAATCCGCGGGCGGACGCGGGATCAATTCCTCGTGCGTGATCCACTCGTATGGCGGCAAAACGCTGGCCGTGCTCACTTCGGGCGGCGATGCGGGCCGGAGGCTGGAGCGCCATCTGACAAACTGCGGGATTCCCATCGCGGTGGCCCCGATTGCGCATGAGACCCGCACCAATCTCACCATCACCGACAAGCACGGGCTCACCGTGAACCTTAACGAAGCCGGGCCGGCGATGGACAAAGAAGAACTGGCGCGCGTGGAACGCATGGTGCGCGATACGCTCGACCGCGCGGCGTGGCTGATGATGTGCGGGAGCCTTCCTCCCGGGGCGCCGGCTTCCTTCTACGGCAAGTTGGTGGAGATGGCGCGCCACAAGAAGGTGAAGACGTGGCTGCACGCCGCCGGAGAGGCGCTGCGCGAGGGCGTGGAGGCGCGGCCGACCGTCGCGGCGCCCAACCAACTCGAGGCGGAGCGGCTGCTGGGCCGCGCCCTGCTGACACGAACCCACTGCCTGGACGCGGCGCGGCAGATCCGCGCCATGGGCCCCGAATCCGTCGTTCTGACGCTGGGGAGCCGCGGCGCCATCGGCGTGTATGCGGACGGGTTGCTGGAAGCTCTGCCTCCGCGCGTGGACGCGGTATGTCCGATCGGCGCCGGCGACGCCCTCTCCGCCGCGTACGTCTGGGCCATGCGCCGCAAACCCAATCCCGCGGACGCTTTGCGCTGGGGCGTCTCGGCGGGCACCGCTTCCGCGCGCCTTCCCGGCATGAGCTTCGCAGACCTGGCGCAAACCGAAGAGATCTATCGCAAAGTGGAGCTGCGCCGCGTGGAGTAGTGGCCGGTAGCGGCCGGGCAGGCCCGGCCCGACCGGCGGGCATCCAATCCGTCGATCCTGGCGCCGATCGTCAGTTGACAGCGGGCCGCGGGGTTAATTGGCTGGCCGCCGTTCTTGGGTCCGTCGGGCGGCGCGTGCTACACTTCGAAGAGGAATGCTCCCCGACCTGAAGTTGGTGATTCGTCTCCAGGAAGTTGACAACCGTCTTGCCGAACTCACCCGGGAAATCGCCTCGCTTCCCAAACATATCACCGAAATCGAAAAGAAACTGGTGTCGCACGCGCGTAAGCTCGAGGCCGACCGCGCGGCTCTCGAAGCCAACCAGAAGGAACGCAAGAAGTGCGAAACCGAGATTCAATCTCAGGAGCAGAAGATCTCAAAGCTGAAAGATCAGATGCTCGAGGCGAAGACCAACGAGCAGTACCGCGCCTTTCAGAATGAGATCGATTACTGTTCCGGCGAGATCCGCAAGTCTGAAGACCGCATCCTGGAGTTGATGGCCGAATCCGAGCCGCTGGACCGCAATGTGAAGGCGGCGGAGATCGCGCTCAAGGCCGAGAAGGCGCAGGGCGAGCAAGAGAAGCAGCAGGTTCGCCAGCGCACCGCGGCCGACGAGAAGGCGGCGGCCGAGTTGAAAAAAGAGCGAAGCGCGATCGCGGGCTCGGTCACGCCGGCGACTTTGCAGCGTTACGAGCGCGTGCGGAAGTCGCGGCGCGGAATCGCCGTGGCGGAAGCCGTGGACGGACGGTGCACCGCCTGCAATATGACCATGCGGCTCCAGTTCTTCCAGGATCTGAAGATGGGCGACCAGATCATGGCGTGCGAGAGCTGCCAGCGGATTCTGTATTACAACCCGCCGGCGGCGCTGGAAGACCTCACCGGCGAGCCCGCGCCGGCGGTGCGGGAATAACTCGGGCCCGTTGTCGCCACGGCCTCTAGAAACACGCCAGGATGGCGCAAATCCCGAAGATGATGATGATTGGATCGGTCGGCATGCCGGGTAGATCGGCAGGACTGAGCCGTAGCTGTAGCGCTCCGCTGTCAACACAAACCGAATGAAACGAATTCTGTTGCCAACCATGGACGCGGCGCAGGTCTGCCGGGACATCGGGGACTTCGTCGTCGGGCAGGCCCTGCGCGTCGGCGCCACGGGATGCGTGGTGGGCCTCTCCGGCGGCGTGGACAGCACCACCACGGCCGCGCTGGTCCAGTCGGCCTTTGCCTCCGCCCGGGCGGAACAGGGCCTCGATCTGGAGTTGGTCGGCTACATCCTGCCCAGCGGGACCAATCACCCCAGGGACACGGAGGACGGGTTGGGCGTGGCGCGCCGGCTGGAAATCCGCCACGAGGTCCACAACCTGGAGCCCGTGATCGAGGCGTATCGAGCCACGAACCCCGAGGCCTTCGCCCATCCTTACGACCGGGGCAACCTCTCGTCCCGGGTCCGCGCCACCGTGCTCAACACCAAGGCCGCCACGGAGGGAAAGATCGTGGCTGGAACCGGCAACAAGGACGAGGACTTCGGGATCGGCTACTACACCCTGTTCGGCGACGGAGCGGTCCATATCAGTCCCATCGCCGCCATTTCCAAGCGCCTGGTGCGCCAGATGGCCCGTTACCTCGGCTTTGAAGACCTGGCGGACCGCGAGCCCACGGCCGGTCTGGAGCCGCAGCAGACGGATTTCAAAGACCTCGGGTACCGCTACGACGCGGTCGAGGTCGTGTCCGAAGGTCTGGCGCAGGGCCTTTGCGCGGAGGACCTCTTTTCTCATGAGCAGGTTGCGCCCCTGGTTCAAAGCCAGATGGACGAATACGGGCGGCTCTTCGGGGCGCCCAAGTTCACCCGGGTGGCCGACGTGATCTGCGATATCGCATCCCGCAATGCCATGGCCCGCTCCAAGGCCGTCATCCTGCATCCGCCCATGCCCAACGTAACCCTGGCCTACTGCTGAAACCGGCGAATGCGGCGGCGCATGGTACCAAATATACTGAGATTCATGGGCTTCGGAAGGATGCTGGGGGCGGCGTTGGGGGGTCTCGCTCTGGCGTGGTCGCTCTTCGCTCTCCAGGATCCGTTTCGCGAATATCCGGCTTGGGAGTACAATACCTACCCCCTGCCGCCGGATTGGCGCGAGCCCGGTGAGTGGACTTTCGCGCGGCTCATGTATCCCACGTCCCACATCCAGATCGATTGGCAGTTCCGTCCCTACTTCGACTGGCGGGAGGGCCGCACCAACTGGACCATCGACTATCCCCGCTCGGACCGTCACCTCGCCGCGGCCATGCGGCGCCTCACCCGCATTCAGGTCAAGTCCGTCGAGCAGCCGATCAACCTCGACGCGGATGATGACGTGTTCAATTACCCGTGGCTCTACGCCGTGGAAGTGGGCCACTGGGAGCTCACCCCGCGGCAGATTGTCAAGTTCCGCGAGTACCTCCTGCGGGGCGGGTTCTTCATGTGCGACGATTTTCACGGAACGGATGAGTGGAACACCTTCATCCGCACGATGGAGAAGGTCTTCCCGGACCGCCCCGTGGTGGACATTCAGGACAGCGACGCGATTTTCCACACGGTCTTCGACCTCGACGACCGCTACCAGGTCCCCGGCGCGCAGTACCTGCAAACCGGCAGCCTGTGCGAAAAGTGTCCTACCTTTCCGCAGTACGGCTCGGGCGGCGACATTCCCCGGTGGCGCGGCATCTACGACGATAACGGCCGGATTATCGTGGCCATTTGCCACAACATGGACCTGGGAGATTCGTGGGAACATGCCGACAACCCGCGATATCCGCAGAAATTCTCCGCGCTGGGAATACGGATCGGGGTGGATTACCTGGTCTATGCGATGACGCACTGATCCGCCGGGCATGCCCGGGGCCTGCACGCCTCGATGCAGGGGCACGCCTCGCCCGCGGCCCCTCGGTTTCGTGCAGCTCCTGCGCGTGAATAGAATAGATTATGCCTTTTGTTTCCGTTCCGGAGGCTTTAGAGGAGATCCGCGCGGGCCGCATTTTGGTGGTGGTGGACGACGAAGACCGCGAGAACGAGGGCGATCTCACCGTGGCGGCCGAGAAAGTCACTCCCGAGATCATCAACTTCATGGCCACGCACGGCCGCGGGCTGATCTGCCTGGCCTTGACCCCGGAGCGGTGCGACTACCTGGCCTTGCCGCTGATGACCGCGCAAAACACGTCAAACTTCGGGACGGCCTTTTGCGAATCGATCGACGCGCGCGACGGGGTGACCACCGGAATCTCGGCCGCCGACCGGACCCGCACGATCCTCACCGCCATCGACCCGAATTGCCGCCCTCCCGACCTCGCGCGCCCCGGCCACATCTTCCCCCTGCGCGCCCGTGAAGGCGGCGTGCTGGTGCGGGCGGGACAGACCGAGGCCGCCGTGGATCTGGCGCGCATGGCCGGACTGGCGCCCGCCGGCGTCATCTGCGAAATCATGAACGACGACGGCACCATGGCGCGCGTTCCGCAGCTCGAGGAGTTCTGCGCGCGCCGTGGCGTCAAAATGCTTTCCGTCGCGGAGCTGATCCGCTACCGCATGCGGCATGAGGCCCACGTCCGGCGGGTAGCCGAGGGATGCCTCCCGACGGAGTTCGGCGATTTCCAGACCATCGCCTATGCCAGCGAGTTCAGTCCCGAGTACCACGTGGCCCTGGTGCGCGGCGACGTGGCGGGCCACGAAGGCGTGCTGGTGCGGATGCACTCCCGGTGCATGTACGGCGATGTCTTCGGCTCGGAGGCCTGCGATTGCCGCCGCCTCGTGCCCGGCGCTCTGCAGGCG